>NZ_JBNDMO010000055.1:0-21136 GCF_050436625.1 Paraburkholderia sp. GAS334
ATGTTGCCCGTTCTCCGCAGGAAGGTCACCCCGGCTTCGTAAGCCGGATCTGCTTCGCTCCCGACACTTCGAGATCGGGAGCGAGCGCACGAGGGCGAGGTTCACGACGGGGTTGCTAATGCTGACGAGTCGTACACGCTTCAAACGTTCCGACTGTCGCCCGCGCTGCTGAATGGCTTCGGGGAGGAAATCACGGGCAAACACTATTTCCCCTCACAGGCCGCAGTGGTGCTGCAAGATACCCGGAGAACAATCAATTGCCTCAAGTCCTTACCACCGGTCGGCACAAGCTTGAACCGTCGTATCGCTGACATGAGTGCGCGATGATCTGTTCGGCGGTGAATCGACTCTTACGCTTCGCCCGCCCTGGGTAAGGTGACGAACTTATCGGCTGGCAGCGTTCTGTGAGGGGTTGGTCATCGCTTTGTCCAGTTTCTCCAAAAGAAATTCGGCGACAACCACTACTGCGGGCGGCACCGGTGGGCGGCTCGTGTAGACGAGCTGCAGGCCGAGGCCGGTGCTGGCACGCCGATAAGTCGGCAGCACGCGTACCAGTTTCCCCTGCGCGATGATTGGCTCAACTATTAACTGCGGCAGCAGCGCAATACCCAGTCCCGCGATACAAGCCTGCGCCAGCACTCGCATGTCGTTGACCGCGAACCGGCTGTTGATCGACACTTCCTGACTACCGCGTGGACCCTGCAGACGCCACGTGTTGCGACCCTGGCGACTGGAAATCGTCAGACAGTCGAGTTCGGCCAGTTCACGCAGCGTGCGTGGTGCAGCGTGCCGTTCCAGATAGGTCGGACTCGTCGCGAGGATCATTGCACTCGGCGCCAGCCGACGTACCTTAAGGCCGCTACGGGTCTCGATGCCCATGCGCAAGGCCAGATCGATGCGCTCGGCGATCAGATCGGACGGCGCATCGTCGAGCAGAAAGTCGATGCTGATGTGTGGATAGCGCGCGTAGAACTCGACCAGCCATTCCACGCGAAAGAATTCGAACAGGCCCGCCATCGCGGTAACGCGAACCGAACCGGACGGTGCCTGCTCATCTGCATGGAGTCGCCCGATCTCGAGGATCTGGTCAAGCGCCGGCGCATAACGCTCGAACAGTGCCTGTCCTTCCGTGCTCGGTGCGAGTTTGCGAGTCGAGCGATGGAGCAGACGTGTGCCGAGTTGCCCTTCGAGTTGATCGATGCGTCGGCTCAGCGTATTTGCCGGCATCCCCAGACGCCGGGCCGCCTCCGAGAAGCTGCCGGCGCGGACGACCTGGACGAACATCGCCAGATCATTCAGATCAAGCATGGCATTTCTCCATAAATGGATTAATCAAATCCTATTTTACCACCTAGTGTGAAGTGCCTTTAATCCCCATACTTGAGATGTCGCACAGGAAGCGGCCGTAAAAAGTCATTCTCCCGCTCCATGGTGGTGTTGCATCACCTGATACCGCGCACGGGCGCGGCAACTTAATGATTCAAGGAAATTGATTTGAAGAAGCATCTGATGTTTGCGGCTGGTGCGCTCGCCGCCTCACTGTCGTTTTCGGTATTCGCGGACGTGCCGACGTACCAGCTTGATCCGGACCACACGTACCCGAGTTTCGAGGCCGACCACATCGGTGGCCTGTCGGTCTGGCGTGGCAAGTTCGACAAGTCGCAGGGCACGGTGACGCTCGATCGCGCGGCAAAAACCGGCACCGTTGAAGCGACGACCGACATTGCAACGGTCCACACGGGTAGCACGAAACTCGACCAGATCCTGCAGTCGGATCAGTTCTTCGACGCGTCGAAATTCCCGGAAGCGACCTACAAGGGCACGATCAGGTTCCAGGGTGACAAGCCGGCCGCTATCGTCGGCAATCTGACGATGCACGGCGTGACCCGGCCGCTGACGCTGAAAATCGATTCGTTCAAGTGCATGCCACATCCGATGCTCAAGCGCGAAGTGTGCGGCGTCGACGCGGTGGGCGAATTCGATCGCAGCGACTTCGGCGTCGACTTTGGCAAGGCGTACGGCTTCAGTATGAAGACCAGGCTGCTCATCTCGGCCGAAGCACTGAAGCAGTAATCCGTTCGGAGATAAGTCTCATGAAACTGTTACACGTAGATTCCAGCATCCTCGGGCAAGGCTCCGTCAGCCGCGATCTGTCAGCGGATGTCGTCGCGACCTTCCGGGGCCGCCGTCCCGACCTGGCGGTCACTCGTCTCGACCTTGCCGCCACACCGATCGGTCATCTGACGGCTGAACACCTCGCGGCCGCGCAAGGCGCTCCGGTCGACGATGCATTGAAGGCCGACGTTGCCATGGGCCAGGCCGCGCTTGAGGCGTTCCTGGCAGCCGACATCGTGGTCATCGGCGCGCCGATGTACAACCTTGGCGTGCCCTCTCAACTGAAGGCCTGGATCGATCGCATCTCGGTCGCCGGGAAGACGTTCCGCTACGGCGAGCACGGCCCGGTCGGACTGTGCGGCGGCAAGAAGCTGGTCATCGCCTCGTCGCGCGGCGGCGTTTATAGCGCAGGCTCGCCGGCCGCCGACTTCGATCATCAGGAAACCTATCTGAAGGCGGCTTTCGGCCTTCTGGGCGTCACGGATATCACCTTCATTCGTGCGGAAGGTGTGGCGATGGGTCCGGACGCACGCAGCGTGGCCATCGCCTCGGCGAAGCAGGAGACCGCCGCGCTCGCTGCGTGAGATAGCACCGCCCTGACAAATACTCCCCGGAGAACAACCATGTCGAACACCCAGAAGCTCATCGCCGTCGTGGGCGCAACCGGCCAGCAAGGCGGCGCCGTTGTGCGCGCGCTGCAGGCGAGCGGTCAGTTCAAAGTGCGCGCTTTGACGCGCAACCCGGCCATGCATCCGAAGCTGGGTGACGAAGTCGTTCTGGCGGATTTCAATCGTCCGGAAACGCTTAAAGCCGCATTTTCCGGAGCACACGGCGTTTTCCTGGTGACCAATTCCTGGGAAGCACAAGATGACGAGCCCAAGCAGGCGCTCGCGGCCGTCAACGCGGCGAAAGACGCCGGCGTACAGCACTTCATCTGGTCGACGCTTCCCAATGTGGAGACGATCAGCGGCGGAACGATCAATGTCCCGCACTTCACGGCCAAGGCGAAAATCGAACCCATCGTGAGCGAAGCCGGATTTCCGTACCACACGTTCGTGATCGCGCCGTTCTATTACCAGAACCTGATCGGCCTGATGGCTCCGCAGAAACAACCGGATGGTGCCGTGGGTTGGGCGCTGCCGCTTGATCCGGAGCGGCGTGTCATCCATATGGGCGACATCACCGAACTCGGCCGACTCGTGGCCGGCGCGTTCGCGCAGCCGGAACTCGTGGGGCGCGGCGAACACCTGGCGCTGGTCGGCGATTTCCTGAGCTTCAACGAGATCATCGCCACCCTGAATCAACAAGGAAGCACGCTCTCGTTCAAGCAAGTCCCGCGCGAGGTTTTCGCCGGCTGGTTTCCGCACGCCGACGGTATCGCGGCGATGCTCGCCTACTTCGAAGCGCACACGTATCTCGGCTCGGATTCGCGCGACGCGATCGCGCTGGCCGACAAAGTCGCCGGCCAGCCGCCGACGAAGTTTGCCGCATGGGCCAAAGCGAACTTCGCGATTCCGGCAGCCACCTGAAAACAAGCCTCTCCGAACGGAAAGGCTCCTTGAAGCACACGAAGAACGGGCTAATACCCATGAGCCGAATTCCTACCCACATATCCGGGCAAGGCAATGACGGACGCGAAACGCGCAGGCTACGACCTCGACACGTTGCAGGTGGCTGGTGCCCACACGGATCGATCAACGACCCAAGGTTATATCAAGTCAAGGGAGGTCCCGGTATCGACTGTCGTGCTGCAACTTCCGCGCGGTACCGCAGCGTGAATATTAGAAATTTCTAATATCCCTCGAACGCTGCTCAATTTTCAGGCACTAGTGAAAAAGCCGCAACGCCTTACGGCGTGCGGCTTCGATCTTGGTCGGGGCGAGAGGATTTGAACCGCCTCTGAGGCCCGCCCAGTAAGGCTCTGGCGCTGATCCACGTACCGTATGGATACGGGTTGTGGGACAGTCGATAGTGTAGGCGATCCGCCCTACCACCTGCAACCTGTGCAGGTTCTATGTAGCCCGCTTCCAGTCACCCGTGCGTATTCGGCGCTCGGCCTCCGCTTTGACCTTACGGTACAACTCGCCGCTGTTGGGCACGTTCATCGCATATCCTCGAAGGCCCCGACGATCTCAAACAGCGCCGGGTCTTTGACTCCCGCCTGCACGATCTGATGAACTGTCTTCAGTAAATGCGCTCGCAGTTTGGGTCCCATACCACTACCCGCCCTCGCCGTCGTCGCGTAGCCGATGCACAAACCATGCACTTCAGGAAATGTCAGAAGCTGATCAGCCTTGCGCCAGAAGACGTCCCCCTCGCCGCCAATGTTCCCAACGACTCGCAATACGTCTGAGAAGTGATCCACGACACGCTGATAGCTCGCTTGGAGTTCCGGCGTTTCCGTTTGACGAAGAAGGCTTGGGTCGATGAATAGGCGGGTGTCGACGGCGACAGGGCGCGCGAAAATCTTGATCGCTGGATGGCAATGAAGCCGCGCAACCGGGCAGAACCCGATAGCCAACAAGACAGGTTATTGACCGAAGAAGACCGGCTTCATGCCGCTGGTGCTTGTGGGGCGCCCAGATTGCGACGAGCCGCTAACGGCGGGGCCGTGCCCACTATCTTGCTCTGACGCGGGTGCTTGGGCGAACTGGCTGTTTGTAGGAAAGTCAACTGTGTTCGCGTTTGCCGGATTGTAGCCGGCCTGCTCCAGCTGGACGAGTTCGGCGCGAACTTGCGCGCGGGTTAAAGGTGCGTTCGCCTGTTGAGCCAACGAAACAACTGGTGCACCGAGCACACCGGCAATGATAGCAGCGTGAATAAGGGACTTCATGTTGCCTACCTCCAGACTCTGTTTCCCCTGCTGCGAACAACCTTGCTCGTAGCCAGTGACTACAGTCTAGATAGGGAAGCCGTCCTGGACTAGTGTGCGTTTGCGTGAAATATTATTGCGATTTTTGAAAGTAAGATTGATGGCCGCGTAATGCAATACGCACTGGAGCAAGCGATTGACTGCTCCGGCTCGCCGTTCAGCGCGCGGTCAGGTTAGCGAGCAAATCATGTAACGGACTTGCAACGACCCTGCAATAACTCGGTAAGTCGCACCTGCATTGCACGAGAGGGTCCCGGCGTGGGGGGGACTGTGCGCTCAGGCGTCGGGCGGTCGCCTCGGCCAACCCGCTGCTCGCGCCCGTGATCACGACGACTTTGCCTTCGATGTCAGCCCCGAGTCCAGAGACGGGACATCCGATCGTGCCTTCGCCCTAGAACCATTGCTCAATCAGTGAGAGATGTTCCGGGCTCAAACATCCATAAGCGTGTGAGCCCTTGTCAGGAGGGAAAGCAGTGAACTTCTCTTTCGATTCGGGAAATCTGCTAGCAAAGCTCGCGATTACAGTGCCGATCGTTCAGGCGCCGATGGCCGGTTGGGCGTTGTGGCAGGTTATTCGTAGTCCACGCGTGCATGTCCCACCTTCGCTGGCAAGTAGCTGCCAGCTGTGACCAGTATCACGGAAAGCGAGACGGACTATCTATATTTGGCAAGTACTGGTGCAGCAGTCCGTGGCGATCCGTGACATCGTGACCGCCCAGATCATCGCCGAGAACACGACCATTACACGTGCTCTCGTAACCTCGGGCTCTACACCTGGGTGTTGCCTTGCAACGATATCAACCGACTTGAGAAAACCGGCCAATGCCGCTTCAGGAGTGCCGTCATCGGCACGCACCAGCTCTCTGCTCAACCCCGCAATTGGACAGCCCCATATCGATTTTCCCGATGATGTGTAGAGAGATAGCTTGCAGCGATTGCATCCAACCATACCCTGCCGCCACTTAGGCAAGCTGCAGCTTCGACCATCTCGACGATCGAGTTCATGCCAGCGCCACAGGCTTCCGCTACCAACTGGTCCTTGGAACTGAAGTGGCCGCAGAACCATCCGTGAGTAAGGCCGGCGGCCGCCATCAACTCGCAGAGCCCCGTGGAGCAGATTCCGTTCCGGCGGAATTCGGCGGCAGCCGCCTTGACGATCCGACGCCGCGTCTCAGCAGCTTGTAGCTTCGATTTTTTCATTTGACGCATCTTTCCAACCGTCGGCTGAAGCGACGTCTCCATCATTTGGATTATATAAAACATCTAACGTAGAGCGAGACGTTGGACCAGTGAACACCAGATCCCTCGCAGAGAAGATGAGATCCCCGTTGACACGTTATAGATGGTGTGTGTAATCTTAAATGAAGTTTGGAAGTCGATCATCATCTATGTGCCATAGGTGCTGCTCCTGCGTCCCGAGGCGATCGGGACGTCGACGGCGCATACCTTCAGGCCAAGGCGGCGCAATCCCAGGGTTGGCCGGCTTCAACTAAACGGGCAACAGATACTTCGAGGGCGCAAGCGAGTGGACACGGAAACGAAGCTACATACCGGTCAAGCGCCTGAAGGAGATGTCCGGCGTACAGGAAGACGATCGCTATCCAAATTCTGGATTGCTTCCGGAGTAGTGATCGTGGTCATCGGGGTTGGATTGTTTGTCCATTCGCGCGGCGCGAGTACCCCTTCTGCCGACGCCCACCCGGCGCTTCCGCAGGTCACGGTGAGCAAGCCGCTTGTGCACGAACTTGATACTCGGCTCGGCTTCCTTGGGCAGTTTTCCGCGGTCGACCAGGTCGAACTGCGCGCTCAGGTCGGCGGCACCCTTACGGGCATATATTTCAAGGATGGGGACATCGTCCACAAGGGCGATTTGCTTTTCACCATTGACCCGGTTCCCTATGAGATCAGGCTTGCTCAGGCGAACGCCCAGCTTGAAACGGCGACAGCCCGGCTCGTGCTCGCTGACCGGGAACTGCGCCGGGCGCAGGAACTTGAACGTAACGACGCAGGAACGGCGCAGAACGTCGAACAGCGCACGTCCGACCAGCAGGCCGCCCAGGCTGCACTGGACGATGCGAGGGCTCGGATCCGGGATGCCCGGTTCGATCTCGACCATTGCCGTATCACGGCGCCATTCACAGGCCGCATCGGCGCGCATCTTGTTTCGGTGGGTAACCTGATTGCTGGCAGCCGCGCGGCGACCAGCCCAACGACGTTGCTTGCCACGCTTGTCTCGCTTGATCCCATCCATCTGGATTTCGATATGAGCGAGTCCGATTTCCAGACCTTTTCCCGATATCAGACGCATCTCCACGGTACGCCGGTTGAGAAAGTCGAGCTTGCGCTCGGCAACGAAAAAGGATTCACGCGGCAAGGCGACCTCGACTTTATAAACAACGTAATCGACCGGTCGAGTGGGACGATTCATGCCCGGGCTACGGTGCCGAATCCCGACCTTCTCCTGACCCCGGGGGAGTTTGCCCGCGTGAGGCTGGTTGTCGCTCATCCTGTGCCGACGTTGCTCGTACCGGACGCCGCAGTGGTGCCGGATCAATCCCAACACGTTGTCATGACCGTCTCCTCCGACGGCACCGTCGCGCCCAGGCAGGTCGAGATTGGCGACCTTCGTGGTGGTCTGCGGATCATCCGGTCCGGCCTCACAACGAATGACCGCGTGATCGTGGATGGGCTGCCATACGCAGCGGCCGGAGCAAAGGTCACGACGCGGGACGGCACGATCCGTTATGCCGCCAATCAGGACTAGGATCGAGCCCAAACCATGCGCATTGCTCATTTCTTCATTGACCGGCCACGCTTCGCCACTGTTGTAAGCAGTTTTCTGACGCTGATGGGACTCGGTGCGATGTTCGTTCTTCCGGTCGCGCAGTATCCGGAAATTGTCCCGCCGACCGTGCAGATCACGACGTCCTATCCAGGTGCCTCCGCGGAAACCATCGCACGCACCGTTGCGACGCCGCTCGAGCAGCAGATCAATGGCGTCGAGAACATGCTCTACATGAGCAGCCAGTCGACCGGCGACGGAAGGCTTACGGTCACTGTGACATTCAGGATCGGTACCGACCTGAACGTCGCACAGATGCTCACGCAGAACCGCGTGCAGGACGCATTGCCGCGACTGCCTGAGGATGTCCAGCGTCTGGGCGTGCGGGTGAGAAAAGCGACACCGGGCATACTTCTGGCCGTTCACCTGTACTCGCCGGACAAGACGCGCGACACGCTGTATCTCTCGAACTTCGCAACCTTGCACGTGAAGGACGCGCTCGCGCGGCTGCAAGGCGTAGCCGACGTACAGTTCCTGGGCGCACGCGAGTACGCCATGCGCATCTGGCTCGATCCCGACAAGGTTGCCGCAAACAATCTCACCGCCAGCGAGGTGCTTGCGGCATTGCGTGCGCAGAACCTGCAGGTCTCGGCCGGTATCCTGAATCAGCCACCGGCGCCCGGGAGCGAAGCGTTTCAGATCAACGTCGAGGCCCTGGGTCGGCTCTCCACGCCCCAGCAATTTGCCGATGTCGTCGTCAAATCCGACAATCAGGGACGCGTGACGCGCATACGCGACATCGGTCGGGTCGAAGTCGGTGCGGCGGATTATGGTTCAACAGCGTTCATGGATCGTAGCGATGCCGAGCCATTGCTGATCTACGCCGAGCCTGGCGCGAACTCGCTTGCGGTCGAGCATGAAGTCCTGTCCGCCATGCAGGGTGTGAAGCAGGACTTCCCCCAAGGGGTGGATTACAAGATCATCTACGATCCCACCACCTTCATCGGCCAATCGGTCGACGAGGTGGTCCTTACCATCTTCGTCGCGATCCTGCTGGTTGTCGGCGTCGTCTTTCTGTTCCTCCAGAACTGGCGAGCGACGATTATCCCGGTCGTTGCGATCCCGGTCTCTTTGCTCGGGTCATTCATCGTACTCGCGGCGTTCGGGATATCGCTAAACAACCTTTCTCTATTCGGCCTCGTGCTGGCGGTCGGCATTGTGGTCGATGATGCGATCGTCGTAGTCGAAAACGTCGAACGCAATATGCGCTCCGGCATGTCCCCGACGGAAGCCGCCCACAGGACCATGGACGAAGTGGGCGGGGCGCTGCTCTCGATTGCACTGGCGTTGTGCGCCGTCTTCGTCCCGTCTGCTTTCCTGAGTGGTATCTCCGGTCTGTTCTTTCGTCAGTTCGCGGTTACGATCGCCGCGTCGACGGTCATTTCCTGCTTCGTTTCGTTGACCCTCAGCCCTGCCCTTTGCGCAGCGCTCTTCAAGACGCACGAGCCGCATGATGCCTCGCGCGCCGGCCCCGCACAGCGTCTGCTTCATGCGGGTTTCAATCGCTTTAACCATGCCTTTGACAGGTTGTCGATCGGGTATGGGAATCTGACCGGTCGTCTCGTTCGCGGACTGACTGTTGTTCTCGTCATCTACGTCGCACTCGTCGGTATCGCCGGCCTGGAGTTTTCGCGCACGCCGACCGGTTTCATTCCTGAGCAGGATCAGGGCTACCTGATCACCGTGGTTCAACTTCCGCCTGGCGCCTCGCTGGACAGAGCCGAGAAAGTGGTCCGCAAGGCAATCGACATTATCCTGACGACGCACGGTGTTGAGCACGTTGCCCCGTTCGTAGGGCTTGACGCCACGACGTTGACCGTGGCTTCGAACTCCGGAACGATCTTCTCCAGCTTGCCGTCGCTCTATCACCACTCCATTCCCGGCGTAACGGCGAACACGGTATTAGCCGACCTGCGCAAGCGCCTGTCCGTGATCAGGGACGCCTACGTGCTGACCATCCCGCCGCCTCCGGTGCAAGGTCTCGGCAACTCGGGCGGGTTCAAGATGATGCTGGAGGATCGTGCCGGGCTTGGCTCGGAAGCGCTCGTGCATGCCGCGAATGCTCTCGTTGCCGCGGCCAACAAGGATCCGAGCTTCGCCGGCGTGTTCACCCTGTTCAACGCGGGTTCGCCCTCGGTCTTCGCGGATATCGATCGTGTGAAGGCGGAAAAAGTAGGCCTTACGCCGACCGACGTGTTTTCAACGCTGCAGGTCTATCTCGGCTCGCAGTACGTGAATGACTTCAACTATCTCGGCAGAACCTACCAGGTCATCGTTCAGGCTGACGGGCAGTTCAGGCGTATCCCGCAGGACATTACCCGTCTGAAGGCCCGCAACCAGTCCGGTGAGATGGTACCGATCGGCACGGTGGCGCAGATGCAGAATCATACGATTCCCTATCGCGTGCCGCGCTACAACCTTTACCCCGCTGCCGAGGTCCAGGGCGTCGCTGCGCCGGGCGTCGCCACCGGTACGGCACTACACCGCATGGAGGGGCTTGCCCATCAAGTCCTTCCGCAGGGTATCGGCTTCGAATGGACCGAGCTGGCTTACCAACAGCAGCAACGTGGTACCCCGACGCTTCTGGTCTTCGGTGCAGCTGCGCTCTTCGTATTCCTCGTTCTGGTTGCGCAATATGAGAGCTGGAGGCTGCCCATGGCGATCGTCCTGATCGTGCCGATGTGCATCCTTGCCTCCGTCACCGGATTGCTTGTGCGTGGCATGCCAATCGATATCCTCGCGCAGATCGGCTTCGTTGTTCTCGTAGGGCTGGCCGCCAAGAATGCGATCCTGATTGTCGAATTTGCCCGCCAGAAGGAGAACGACAGTGCTTCTCCGGTTGATGCCGCCGTGCATGCCGCGCGCACGCGCCTGCGCCCCATCCTGATGACGTCCTTCTCCTTCATTCTGGGGGTTGCCCCGCTCGCAGTTGCAACAGGGGCTGGCGCCGAAATGCGGCAGTCGCTCGGAACGGCCGTCCTGTTCGGCATGCTCGGCGTGACCTGCTTCGGGCTTCTCTTCACGCCTGCCTTCTATATCCTCATTCGCAAGTTCAGCCGCAAGGAACGCGCATGACCGCTGCCACTGCCTCCGCATGCCGGCTGCCTGGCGCATTTACGTCGTTTTGTTCGACAAGCGCCCTTCAGCGCCAGGAACACGCCGGTGTGTGTCATGCGACTGGCACCACCAAAGCGGTTATTGAAGCGCGACAACATCTCGCGCTCGAGACGCTCGGGCCGTCGCAACACAGAAAGCCGCGAAATGTGGTGGAGGCCATGGCAGCCAGTCTGGTCCTCAGCGTCGGCATAACCGCATGTGCCGTGGGACCGGACTATGTGGCGCCCACCACAGATCTCGCACCGTTCCACAACCGCGTTGCAGCCAACGCCCAGCATGCGACGATAGCCGCACCCCACCTCGACACGTGGTGGACGGGTTTTAACGACCCGATGCTCGTCGCGGTCGTCGAGCGCGCTCTGGCGCAGAACCTCGATCTTGCCGCTGCGTTTGCCCGTGTCCAGCAGGCCAGGGCGGCGGCGTCCGCGGCAGGCGCGCAACTTCTGCCGACGATCGATCTCGATGCGACGGGCTCGGCTCAGCACCAAAGCCTTCTCAGCCCGCTCGGGACGCTCGCCAGGGCTTTCCCCGGCTACAGCCGCGATCAACGGGAGTACAACGTGGGTGTCGCGGCAAGCTGGGAAATCGACCTCGCCGGTGGGCTGCGCCGCAGTGCTGCTGCGGCACGCGACGAAGCGCTAGCCGCTCAGGCAGCGCAGCTCGGTACGCGCATCACTGTTGCTGCAGACGCGGCGGATGCATACCTGCAGATCAGGGGGTTTCAGACCCGGCTTGCGGTAGCACAGGATCAGATCGATACGGATGCTCGCCTACTGGAGCTGGTTCAAGTTCGGCGTCGCGCAGGCGCTGCGGACGATAGGGAAGTTGCCCAGGCAGAGGCGCTTCTCAAGCAAGCCCGGTCTACCGTTCCCACGCTGCGCACGGAGCTGGAAGCACAGTTGAACCGTCTCGACGTGCTCATGGGCGCACAACCGGGAACATACGCACAGGAACTGGCCGGACCAGGCGCAATTCCCGCAATTCCCCCGATTGATGATAACGACCAGCCGCTAGATGTCCTGCGACGCCGACCCGATATCATCGCGGCCGAGCGCCGGCTAGCTGCGTCAAACGAGCGTATCGGTGCCGCGATTTCGGACTATTACCCTAAGATTTCGCTTTCCGGTGCGCTTGGTTTCGATAGCCTTAGCGGCAACCACCTGTTTACCGCTAAGGCGTTCCAGTCTGTCGGATCCGGAGCGCTCCGGTGGCGCCTGTTCGACTTCGGCAAGGTCGACGCAGAGGTCGCTCAGGCGCATGGTGCCAACGCCGAGGCGCTCGCCACGTATCGCCAGGCGGCCCTGAAAGCTACCGAAGACGTCGAGAACTCATTTATGGCGCTGTCGCAAACAGAGGCGCGGCGACAGGAACTGCAGGATGAAGTTGCGTCGCTGACGCGCGCTCGCGACCTGTCCGAACGCGCCTACAAGGCAGGCGCAATCACGCTCACCGATGTACTGGACGCGGATCGTCAACTCCTCGTGGCGCGTGACGATCTTGATAGCACCAGGACGGATGCCGCACGTGCAGCCGTGGGCGCATTTCGTGCGCTTGGTGGCGGGTGGGATCTGCCCTCCGATTCACGCGTCGCAAGCGACAGTCGGAGAGTGTTGGCTCCAGCAAGGTAGAGGACGAACGCTCCGTCCTTTCAACTCATTCTGTGGTCCAGGCATTGTCTAAAGGAAGCTTGAGGAATGTGGTCGGCAATGTCCTACCTGAGCATAGCCTAGTCTTTTTTGATTTGTCCCCGTGCGGTCCATCATCAGATGGTGGACCGCCGAAAGTGAGGCGACATGGACCGGCTTCAGGCGATGCAGGTATTCACCAATTCACCAAAGTAGTCGACTGAACCACTTCTGCCGCGCCGCGGATGCGCTTTACCTTCCGCGCGCTACCGTCAGTCATCGTCAAGAATCTGCAAACGCATCTTGAGATTCGTCTCATACAGAGATCAACTCGACGCCTTAGCTTCACACCGGAAGGAGCGGAGTAGTACCGACATTACGTACGAATACTGGCCCAGATCGACGAGACGGAAGATTCTCTTTTGAATACCGGAAAGAGGCCACGTGGACGGCTCCGCATCGATATGCCCGCGTCGATCGGGAGACTTGCCGTCATGTCATGAGTCAGAGATTTCCGCGAACGGTTTCCCCACGTCAATCTGGTGATTGGACTTGGTGACAACCCCGTCGACCTGATTCATGAGGGCATAGACTGTGCGATTCGGGTTGGGGAACTGGGAGACTCAAGCTTCGCTTCTTCCGGCGCAGGCTTGGTGATCTGCTGGCACGCACCGCAGCCAGCCCGGATTACCTTCTCCGCTCCGGGAAGCCACAACGAGTCGAGGAGCTTGAAGAACATCTTGCAGTGCAATACTTTTCGAACCGTACCGGAAAGATTCCGAACTTCAAATTCGACATCGACGGTGTTGCGGTAGAAGTCAAATGCGACCCCCACTCTCGTTAAGCGACGTTGACATCTGTGTCATGTGCGGTGCTAATGGCGCCGGTGTGATTCAGGCTCCCCGCTTCATACTGGCGCCGTATCTCGAATCCGGCGCACTTGTCGAAGTCCTGCCCCGCTGGAGTCCGCGACCGATGCCGATCACGGCCGTCTATCCTCACAATCGACGCCTTGCTCCCAAGGTACGTGTCTTCGTGGACTGGCTCGTCGAACTGTTCGAGAAATGCCCATTGATGTCGGATGACGTCGACTCGAACGCCCGCTGCCCCCATCATCTATCCAACCATGTCGGGGCCGCCGACTTCCTCCTGGAACCTGGCCATGCACGCAACAACCAGCGGGGAAGCGGCACATCACTGAGGCACAGGCATGTTGCGCAACACTTCATCCGATTCCGAACTCGTCCGATGAGCCGCGGCAAGGCGGTGTTGTCGGGGTGAAGATCATTGGGTCAGATGCTTGCGCGCCTGGCGAAGTATCGAGGCCGAGAGCTCGGGATCGGTCACGACTCGCGCCATAGTCAGGGCCCCGATCATTGTGGACAGGATCACCAGTGCCTCTTTCTTTGCGGCCGCAGGCGACTTGCCATCGAGCCGAGCGGCAATTACGTCTACGAGGTTCAGGAAACCGGACGTCGTTGCCTCTCGTACACCATCGCTGCTTCGCGACAGCTCACTTCCCAGTGCAACGAACGGGCAGCCGTCGGCTGTGCTGTCCCGGTGCTCAATGGAAAGGTAGTCGGCAATCGCAGCGTGAAGCCCCCGGTCGCCGGATGCGCTCGAAAGCTTGGACTCTACGGCCTCTACCAACGATCCGACGGCGAGTGTAAGAGATTCCTCGACGATCTGATCCTTAGAGTCGAAATGTTTGTAGAAGCCGCCGTGCGTTAGCCCCGCTGCGGCCATGAGATCCGCAAGGGCGGTTCCGCCAATGCCTTTGCGCCGAAACTCCGAGGAAGCCGCCTCAACGATGCGTTGCCGGGTTTCCGCGGCCTCCTGTTTTGACTTTCTCATCTCTTTGCAACCCTCCGCTGTGCATGCGGTGAAACGAGAGGATGATACATGACATCTAACGGGGTTTCCATCGACATCTAAACAGGCTGGCGACCATCCGCCAGGGACATCGAAGTGGATCAACCTGTACTGGTTACGGCGCGACGGTCTGCCGCCCCTGTGCATCTCCACACGCCGAGGACATTGACGTCGAAGTCAGATTCGGAGATCTCAAGCAAGAGACCGGCGACTTCGATAACAGCGTTTTTGACCAGGATGGCGAGGCCGCCCAGTTGGGATATCGCCGTCGCGGTTACGGCATTGACTTCGGCGGTCGAGCGCACATCACAGCGCTATAGGCGCCAAGCAAGGGGGCATTGCCCACACTAAGTACTGATGCCGGCAGCCTTCATCAGGTCGTTGAGCCCAGTGGCGACGATCCCGTTCTTCCGGAACTCGCGAGAGGCCGACTCGACGATCCGCCTGCGGGTCTGCGCCGCCCCCTCCCTCGATTTCCGCATGGAGTTTCCTATCCGGTATTTATTTTGGATAGCAGTTGACATCTAAATTATGGCGCCTACACTTTGGATGCCAATAGACATCTAAAAAACCTCCAGCGGAGAATTCAAATGATTCAAGGAAAGGTCTTGGTCACCGGCGCGACGGGTGACACCGGCCGGGCGACGGTCAACGAACTGCTGGCCCGCGGCCACAGGGTCCGGGCGCTGGCCCACGGCCAGGATGACAGGTCGAAGTGGCTCCAGGAGCGGGGCGTCGAGGTCGTCTACGGTGATCTGCTCGACTTCGGCCAGATCCGCGCCGCGCTGAGCGGAGTGCAGCGTGCCTACTTCGTCTACCCCATCCGCCCCGGCATTCTTCAGGCGACGGCGTATTTCGCCCAGGCCGCCAAGGAGGCGGGCGTGGATGGCATCGTCAACATGTCGCAGAAATCCGCTCGGGAGGATGCCAAGAGCCACGCCGCGAACGGTCACTGGGTCTCCGAGCGGGTCTTCGACTGGTCGGGACTGACGGTCGCCCACGTCCGGCCGACCTACTTCGCCGAGTGGCTGCTGTACATCGCCCCGATGATCAAGGCCGGCCTGCTCCACGTGCCGTTCGGCACCGGCAAGCACGCCCCGGTCGCCGCCGAGGACCAGGGCCGCGTCATCGCCGGCATCCTCGAGGGCCCCGCCGGCCACAAGGGGAAGATCTATCCCCTCTTCGGCCCGGTCGAATACACATACCGCGAGACGGCAGAGGTTGTGAGCCAGGTGCTCGGCAAGTCCGTCGAATACAAGCAGATCAGCTTGGACGCCTTTTTGCAGATGCTGAAGTCCGGCAGGCAAATCCCGGCAGAGGGCGCGTCCTCCCGGAACCTGTACGGCGAACTGGGGGGGAAATCCGAGACTCCGGGCGATTCCTTCACCGTGCAACACCTGAAGGAGGTCCTGGTAGACCATCAGAACGGCATCTTCGAGGGCACCAGCGACCTCGTCGAGAAGCTCGGCGGACGCCCGCCCATGACGCTCGAGGCGTTCATCGCGAAGCATCGTGCAGCCTTCGAGTGATCGCCGGCTCCTCTTGTCAGTATCATCGCGACCGGCTGAACCACGAGCCGGTTTCGGATCGTTGGATTGAGCGCCGAGGCAGCAGACCGGGATCCGGGCGTAGCGATTGAGCAGCGGCAGGACCGCGTTCCAGATCGGACCGCCAACGTTCTCGAAATAGACTTCGATGCCGTGAGGACAGGCTGCCGCCAGGGCGTTAGAAAGCCCTTCGGGTCCTCCGCAAATTTACGAGGGAGCACCTATGCACCTGTTGGACAATCCGGTATGGCATGCACTCACAGGTCCTCAAAGATATTTCGGCATCGGCGAGGGTCGAGCGAGGCGCTATCAGCCAGACATTTCGCCGATAGCAGCACTCGAAAATCCTCTGGCCTCCGAGTCGTGGGCAGCACTGGCTGATATCGTGAAGGTTGGCGAAACGATCGGTCTGTTCGGCACCAGAGGAGAGTCGGTGCCGGACGTCTGGGAAACCCAGTGGCGCTATCCGTTTCTGCAGATGATCTGCACGCAGAGGAGTTTCCGCGCACCGGTCAGCGGTACGACGGCGCCTATGATGAGGGAGCTCGATCTGTCCGATGGCGCTGCGATGGTGACCCTGGCACGCCTGACGCAGCCCGGACCGATGGAGGAGCGCACGGTGACGATCGGGCGCTATCTCGGCATCTTTGACGGGAACGCCTCCCTCATTGCGATGGCGGGCGAACGCATTCGCCTTGACGGGCTGACGGAAATCAGCGGCGTCTGCACGCACCCGGACCATCGGGGTAAAGGTTATGCCAACGTCCTTGTCGCCTCGATCACGAAGCAGATCGTCGAACGCGGCGATACGGCTTTTCTTCACGTCAAGGACGGGAATAGCGGCGCCGCTAAAGTATACGAAAAACTTGGATTCTCTGTCCGCGCCGTGCACGACATCGCTGCACTGAAAAAAGCGGAAGAGATCCAGGCCTGAGCTTTTCGGCCGGATCGCCGTTCATTGAAGAAGCTCGGCCTCGATCTGCCCGTCGCGCCTTGAGTTGGCTTGCCACCCCTTGGGAAAAACCGATGTCCACAAGTTCTACGCCTACAGCACTCGTCACAAACTCTACCGGCTATGCGGGGCCTCCGGCAGTGGATGCTCTTGGCAAAGCCGGATTTCGTGTCCTCGTTCACGACAGGCAATTCTGCGATCAGGCCGTCCTCGAACAGTTCCTGCGGTTGCATCCACACGCGGAGTATGTTCCCGCCGAAAGTCCGGCCGGATTGCCGGGCGCCGCCCTGAACGTTGCCGGCAGGCTCGACGCAATCGTCAGCAACGACCACTATCCCGCCGGTCAGACTGCGTCAGCGGAAGACCCGGATATTTTCCGCCGCATCCCGATCTGGTGTCGAGCGCGGTGCTGCCGGCTGGGCAACGCGGGATGAGTTATACAGGACGTGCGGCTGCGCCATGGTACTTCAATCACTCAGCGCGGAGGATGCGGACGTTTGCCAGTTCGGAAATGGCGAGAGGCCGGCCTGATGCATGACAGGCCGCCGGACGTGTTTGACGCGAAGCCAGCCCGCGCATGAGCGTAGAATTACGGTAGGTCAGGCAACAGGGACCATTGTGAAACCGATGACGCTCTGGCTGCGCATCCTGATTCCAGCAATTGCATTGGTGTGGCGGTATTCCGGTGTTCACGCCGCCGACGATTTTGCGCTACGCCGGGAGAGAATGGTCAAGGAGATCGCAGCACTGACTGCTGACACCGGCACCGAAACCGGCAGGCATGCCATCGATGCGCGCGTGATGGCGGCCATGGAACAGGTGCCTCGCCACAAGTTTGTTCCGCCCGAGCAGGAGCACAACGCATACGAGAACAGGCCGCTTCCCATCGGCTATGGTCAGACAATCTCGCAGCCTTACATTGTTGCCCTGATGACCGACCTGATGATGGTTAAGCCCACTGATGTCGTGCTCGAGGTCGGCACCGGCTCCGGCTACCAGGCGGCAATCCTGGCAGGTCTGGCACGAGCGGTATATACGATCGAGATCGTCGAGCCCTTGGGAACGCAAGCGCAGGAGCGTCTGCAACGGCTCGCGTACAAGCAAGTGGAAACCAGGGTGGGCGACGGCTATTACGGGTGGGAAGCCCACGCGCCCTACGACGCCATCATCGTCACCGCCGCTGCCAGCCATGTCCCTCCCCCCCTCATGCGGCAATTGAAGCCGGGCGGCAGAATGGTTATTCCGGTGGGCGCGCAGTTTCTGACCCAGTACCTGCTGCTGATCGAAAAATCGGACGACGGAACGGTTTCCACCAAACAGATCTTGCCCGTCAGATTCGTGCCATTGGCCGGGCACTGATTCAGGGATGAGGTGTGACAGGGCGAATGGACATGGCGATCCCGTGCATCTGCCTTGTCTCTGGTCGAGCGCATCCTTCATGCCGCATCCATTCCCATTCACGCGATCATGCCCGCTGCGCCTTTGCTCGCCCTCTCCCTGCTCTCGGCCGCAGCGCTCGGCTACGAGATCCTGTTGATGCGCCTGTTTTCCATCATCCTTTGGCACCACTTCGCCTATATGATGATCAGTGTCGCCCTGCTGGGGTACGGTGCAGCCGGTGCGATGGTGGCGTTAGCGCAGCGCTGGCTGGCGCCCAGGTTTACGGCCGTGTTCGCTGGCGGCGCCATTCTGTTCGGCGTTTCCGCGGTCGCCTCTTTTGCGCTCGCCCAGCGTGTCGCGTTCAACCCCCTGGAGATTCTGTGGGATCCGCAGCAGCCGCTGCGCCTGCTCCTGATTTATCTGCTCCTGTTCGTCCCTTTCTTTTGCGCCGCGACCAGTGTCTGTCTCACCTTCACACGGTTCAATGATCAGATTCCCCGCATTTACAGTTTTGATATTGTGGGAGCCGGATTAGGCAGCCTCGCCATCATCGTTGCGCTTTTTGTCCTTGCTCCGCTGGATGCGCTCCGCCTTCTGGGCGGTGCGGGTCTGGCGGCAGCGGCGCTGGCATGCATCGAGTGCCGCTGGCATCGACACTGGTTGCCGGTGCTGTTGGTGGGAGCCGCGGCCATTTTGCCGACCATCCTGCCACGCGACTGGGTCGCTCTACGGCCGTCCGAGTACAAGGAATTGAGCCAGACCCTGCGCATCAAAGACGCACACGTGGTCGCTGAAAGCTCGAGCCCACTGGGTCTCATCACGGTAGTGGAAAGCCCTTTGATTCCTTTCCGCCACGCACCGGGGCTGAGCCTCAACGCGACCATGGAGCCGCCGCCACAGTTGGGAGTGTTTACTGATGGTGACGGGCTCGCCGCGCTCAATCGCTATGACGGACGGCGCGAGCCGCTCAGTTATCTGGACTACCTCACCTCCGCGCTTCCCTACCACTTGATGGAGCGCCCCAGAGTCCTGGTACTTGGCAGCGGCGCCGGGGCCGATGTGTTGCAGGCGCTTTACCACCGGGCGAGCGCAATCGACGCGGTGGAACTGAATCCGCAGGTGATCGACGCGGTGCAAGGCCGCTTTGCCGACTTCTCCGGCAAGCCTTACAGCGCACCCAACGTTCACGTCTTTACCGGCGAAGCGCGCAGCTTCATCGCTGGGCACGGCGAGCGCTATGATCTCATCCAGGTCGCGCTGCTGGATTCGTTTAGCGCCTCGTCGGCCGGTCTTTACGCGCTTTCCGAGAGCTATTTGTACACGGTGCAAGCGTTCCAGGACTATCTTCGCCATCTCAACCCTGGCGGCATGCTGGCGATTACGCGCTGGGTCACGCTGCCGCCACGCGACATCCTGAAATTGTTTGCGACGGGGATACTGGCCATGGAGGGCGTCGGCGTGGCGCAACCCTCCCGCCGGCTCGTGCTGATCCGCGGCTGGAAGACTACGACGCTGCTGGTCAAGAACGGGGAGTTCAGTGGCGCGGAAATCGTCGCACTGCGGGACTTCTGCCGTGCCCGCTCATTCGACGTCGGATACTACCCCGGGATGCAGGCCGCGGAAGCGAATCGCTATAACGTGCTTGAAACGCCATACTTCTTCGAAGCCGCGCAAGCCTTGCTGAGCCCCGATCGCGACAAGTTCTGGGCACGCTACAAGTTCGATGTTCGACCCGCCACGGACGACAAACCGTACTTTTTTCACTTCTTCAAATGGCGTTCGCTGCCCGAACTCCTCGCCTTGAAGGAGCAAGGCGGCTTGCCTTTGCTGGAATGGGGCTACCCGGTGCTGATTGCGACCCTGCTTCAGGCCACATTGGCAGCTTTGATATTGATCCTCTTTCCGCTCTGGATGATAAGGCGCCGCCAACACCTGGCTCACAGTTCGCCACCGTCAACGATAACCTTTGTCGGCAACGCCACTGCATCAGCGGCCTTATCCGGGCGGCGAGTTGCTATCTATTTCCTCGCGATTGGTTTCGCCTTCATGTTCGTCGAAATCGCGTTTATCCAAAAGTTCATCCTGTTCCTAGGTCACCCGCTCTATGCTGTCGCGGTGGTGCTATTCGCGTTCCTTTCGTTTGCCGGACTGGGGAGCCGATATTCGCAGCGCCAGCAAGGGGGCGGAGCGCATCTACCCAACCCCGCGCCAAGGTCGCGCTGGAATAGAGATCGTCGGTCCCTGCTGACAAGGGCCGTCTTCGCGATCTCCCTTATCTCCCTGCTCTACCTGGCCATCCTCCCCACCCTGTTCCGGCTGCTGATTTCCCTACCCGATCCAGCCAGGATCGCCATCTCCGCGCTGCTCGTCGCACCGCTCGCGTTTGCGATGGGAATGCCCTTCCCACTGGGACTCGGGCGCGTTGCCGGCAGCGCCGAAGCGCTCGTGCCCTGGGCGTGGGGCATCAACGCCTGTGCATCCGTAGTGGCCGCAGTTCTGGCAACGGTGTTGGCGATCCATCTTGGATTTACCGCAGTGGTAGTGATAGCGCTCTTGCTATATGTCGCGGCGGCGGCCGTTTGTCCCTAATTCCGCTCTGAACGAGCCTACCCCGAGGTCGACCGGGCCGCTGCCAAAGCCGCACATGCGGCCAAACTCCACAGCCGTCGGCGTAGCCGACCGCGCTCCGTCCCTGGCCAAAATTCAATCGGCACGGGGGGGTGGGGGGGGGGGGGGGGGGGGGGGGGGGCCGACGGCAGAGAGTTTTGAGCCCCCCCCCCCCCCCCCACCCACAAGGGAGGGGGAGAACGGGAG
>NZ_JBNDMO010000056.1:0-19639 GCF_050436625.1 Paraburkholderia sp. GAS334
CGAAGGGCTTATGCCCGAAATAGAGGCTGTCAACCGTATTTTACCCAGTCTCTCGAAGGACTGCTTTGCGGAAAATCGAACGGCGGCTCCGGGTCGATCTGGGACGGGCATCATGCAGCTATTGCGTCAGCGCGCCCCTCTGCGCCGGTCCGCTTAGCTTATCGAGTCGGCTGAAAACGCGATGTCCTTCTGTGCTTCGAGCACCCTCAGGCGCTCAGCCAACGCAGCCCTGATCGAGTCGTAGGCACCGCCGCCAAGCGTCAGGCGTAACGGCGGATGTGCCGAGTCAGCCGCGACGATCATTGCGGCGACCGTCTCGCCTGCATCGCCCCGAATTGCAAAGCTGTTGGACGCAATCGCCCGCCTGACGTCGCCCGCCGGGGTATCGTCGTACTCGGGCATCGGCACCGCATGATCGAGACCGGCACCGAACTGCGTGCTCGTCGGCCCCGGCTCCACGATCACGAAGTCGATGCCGAATGGTGCCACCTCCTTCGCTACTGACTCGACGAAACCTTCGATGCCCCATTTCGTAGCGTGATAGAGGCTGAAATTCGGGTAAGCGATCTGTCCACCTTCGGACGAGACCTGAACGATCCGGCCGCCGCCCTGGCGCCGCAGGTGAGGCAGCGCGGCACGGATGACCTGAATCGATCCGGTGAGATTGGTGGCGATCTGCCGGTCAATCTGTTCATCAGTCACTTCCTCGGCTGCGCCGAATAACCCGTAGCCCGCGTTGTTCACGACCACGTCGATACGGCCCATCGCTTCGAATGCGGCAGCAATATTCGAGTGCACAGCGCGGATGTCGGTGACATCGAATGTCAGCACATGCAACCGGTCGTCATACTGTTTTTTCAGCTCATTGAGCGCCCCCTCGCGCCGCAGCGTCGCGACGACCCGATCGCCGCGTTGCAGCAGGCGCTCGGCGAGTAGTCGGCCGAGGCCTGACGACGTGCCGGTGATAAACCAGGTCTTCATCATGGTGTGTCTCTCCATAAAGTGGATGGAATGGCATTGCCTGATTACCAGTCTAGCTACCTGTCATTGGTCAGAGAAGTCTCTATAGTGCGTATGAGCCCGTGAAAATTCGCCACCAATGACCAAGCCGACACTTGCCGATCTCACCGCGTTTTCCACTGTCGCAGCGCATCGGAGTTTCCGCCGTGCCGCCGATGCACTCGGCGTTTCGCGCTCCTCGCTAAGTCACGCCATGCTCGCCTTGGAGCGCGAATTGGGGGTGCGCCTGCTCAACCGCACGACGCGTAGCGTGTCGCCGACAGAAGCCGGCGAAGCATTGCTCGCGCGGCTTGCGCCCGTGCTCCGCGATCTTGACGAGGCACTGGATGCCGTCGCCGATGCGCGCGGCAATCCGAGCGGCACGCTCAGGATCAATGCCAACGAGAGTGCGGCGCGGCTGTTGTTGAAAACGGTGGTGCCGCGTTTTCTGAAGCGCTACCCTGGCATGGCGCTGGATCTGGTCGCGGAGGGACGGCTCGTCGATATCGTCGAGCAAGGTTTCGATGCCGGCGTACGGCTCGGCGAGTCGGTCCCGCGCGATATGGTGGCGGTGCGCATCAGCGACGATCTTCGCTTCGTAGTCGTTGCAGCGCCTTCGTATCTCGCGGGACGAACACCACTCATCACGCCCGACGACCTTCGTAGCCACGACTGCATTCGCCAGCGCCTGCCGAGCGGCAAGCGCTACCGCTGGGAGTTCCGCAAGCACGGGCAGGAAGTGGCGATCGATGTTCCCGGTATGCTCACGCTGGATCACAACGGTCTGATGGTTGAGGCCGCGTCCGATGGTTTGGGCCTCGCGTATGTACCGGAGTCCACGGCCCGCGACTGGCTGGACGACGGCCGGCTGGTTACCGTGCTGGAAGATTGGTGCCCGTTCATCCCGGGGCTCTGCCTGTACTATCCCGGGCATCGCCACGTGCCTGCTGGTCTGCGGGCGTTCATAGACGTGCTTAGGGAGGTAAATCACTGACGCATGTGAATGTCCGTTGTCGAGGATCCTGACCGACCGCTCAGGTCGCGTGCCACCGATCGACGACAGGCAGTGACCGGCCATCTACAACAGTCGTTCGATCGAGCTCTCAGACGGACATTCGAGCGTCGGCTCCGCCCAGACAACGCACCTTCCCCCGACGGTCATGCTCGCAAGTGATCGGCCATTACGGCCGTTCGCAATGTTCACGAAGCGGTCGTTCAAGTATTGAAAATACCGTCAATCTGGTCTGTGAAATCCTGAACCGGATACGTCCGCTGACGTTCAACATGATCGGGAGACTTCACCAGGCGCCGGGGTTTCCCGATGAAAAGAATTTCATTCATCGACGTCAATCGCTTCCCGCGTAGCCATGCGAGATGAAATCGGACTTTAGCGGAACTTACCTTTCACCGGTCGAGCACTGGTGCGCTTCCTTGTTGCAGCCTTTTTCGGCGTCGCAGGCAAGTTCGCCACGTTTGCTTTACCGGCAACAACGTTGCTAGATGTTGATTTACGTGGCCCAGCAGATGGCTTGACTGGCAACTTCGTTGTTACCGATTTATTGTCCGCCACAGTCTTCGCGGTCGCAGGTGGCTTCCGAATTGTCGAGACAGCCGACTTGGCCACCTTCTTCGCCGTCACCTTACCTGCCGATGGCTTGTTACGTCCGGCAGCAGGCTTCACCGGTGGGTAAGCTTCGGCCATCTCGATGTCAAACACATCGGCCACCAGCGCGTCGTCGAGCACCTTGCCGGTAGCCGGTCGTTTTGTGGATTTGTGAAGTCCGGCGCCGGCCTGCTTGACGAGATCATTGGCATCGACGCGGCGCAAGGCGAAAAGCAACTCCGGCTGTTGGTCGAGCCGCGCGCCGACGCCGTAGAGCACGGCAGCAACGTGCTTGCACATTGACGCCCAGTCCGGACAACTGCATTTGAACTTGATTTCCGTTGGCACCGGGAAAAGACCGGTGCCAGGTTTGCAGATGCGCTCCATCACGGCTGTCGAGAGCTTGCCCTGCAAGAGTTCCACGATCGAATCGATCGACCCCGAGCAATCGACTCCGATTGCTCGCCATTGCTTTTCAGGACTCGCCGTCACGGTCACGGTGACCGCGTAGAGGCTTGAACCCATTACCTGCGCGCGGACTTCGCCTGCCGTAATCTGAAGGTCGATCACGGAACCGTTGCGCACATAGGTACGGCCGCGCGGCAGACGGTTGGCATAGTCGCTGTAGCCTTCCAGATTGTCGCACCAGGCCTTGCCCCAGAAGGTCTTGGCGATGGCGCCGCGATACGACGCGATTGGCGACAGGACCACACCAGCCTTCTTCGCCTTGGTGGCGGCCAGTTCAGCCTTTTTCCTGCGCTCGGCGACCGAGATATAGGGCTTCCATCCCCCGTAACCCATTACGCTTCCTCCTGACGATCAGTTTTCTTGCGCGGCATGAACGTCGAGCTTCACGAGATCGAGCAATTCGCGATCGCTCATCTCGGTGAGCAGGAGTTCCGCGCCGCCCTCCAGCACATCCTTCACCAATTGCTGCTTCGCTTCGATCAACTGGTCGATACGGTCCTCGATCGTGCCACGGCAGATAAACTTGTGCACCAGGACGTTCCTCTGCTGGCCGATACGAAACGCACGGTCAGTCGCCTGATTTTCCACGGCCGGGTTCCACCAGCGGTCGTAGTGGATCACATGGGAAGCGGCGGTGAGATTCAACCCCGCCCCACCTGCCTTTAGCGAGAGCACGAAGAAGGGTGTCAGCTCATCTTCCTGGAATCGCTTGACCAGTTCGCGGCGTTTGGCTACCGGAGTGCCGCCATGGAGCACCAGACCTTCGCGACCAAAGATTGAACCCAGAAATGCCGCCAGCGGCTCAGTGGTCTCGCGGAACTGGGTGAATACCAGCACCTTTTCCTGCTTGGCGGCAATGACTTCGGCCAGCTGGCGCAGGCGGGCGAACTTGCCGCTGTCTTCCGCCTTCCATGCCGCGTCGCCCAGCCATTGCGAGGGATGGTTGCATATCTGTTTGAAGCGCATGAGGAAGCTCAGCACCACACCCTTGCGACCGATGCCTTCGGCGTGTTCAAGCGCGGCGGCCAGATCCTTCACCGCACGCTGATAAAGCGCCGCCTGGCTCGGGCTCAGGTGGCACCAGGCCTTGAGTTCGGTCTTGTCCGGAAGATCGTCGATTACCCGCTTGTCGGTCTTCAGGCGGCGCAGGATGTAGGGACGTACGAGCGTGCGCAGCGGGCCGAAATGCTCGGCCTTCGCCAGCCGCTTGGTGAAGTTGGCGAAGACTTTGTCCGAGCCCAGCAAACCGGGGTGGGTGAAATCGAAAATGGACCACAGATCGGACAGGCGGTTTTCCACGGGGGTTCCGGTCAGCGCGATGCGCGATTGTGCATGGAGCTGCTTGACCTGTCGCGTTTGCTTGGCGCCCGGATTCTTGATCGCCTGCGCTTCATCGACGACGGCGACGCGCCATTGGATGGTCCCCAGTACCGGCTGGCGAAGAAGCGAACCAAAGCTGGTGACGACGAGATCGATGTCCGCAAGCCGCGCGGCGTCCAGCGCACGCAAATCGGCCGCCGGCATGGCCGACGGATGGGCGATCAGCAAGCGCAAGCCGGGGGCGAAGCGCTCGGCCTCTGCCGCCCAGTTGGCCAGCAGCGATGCGGGGGCGACCAGCAGGCTGGGCCGCGCCTCGGCGCTTTCGCGCTTCAGCACGAGCAGCAGCGAGAGTACCTGCATGGTCTTGCCCAGGCCCATATCGTCCGCCAGGCACGCGCCCAGTCCGAGCCGGGTGAGCAGGTACAACCACCGCACGCCGGCCTGTTGGTAGGGCCGCAGGCTGGCCTTGAGTTCCGGTCCCGGGCTGATCTGCGCCAACCCCTCCGGCTGACGCAACTCCTGCAAGATATCGGCCAGCCATGGCCCTGCAACAAGCTGCGACCAGTCGCGGTCAGCGGGGTCGCCGCTATCGTCGAGCGAAACACCCGCCAGGAGGCGTAGGGCCTCATTAAATGGCAGACCGGTTTTCGCCGCCTTTTCCATGGCCTCGAATCGCTTCAGGAGGCGACTGAGCTTTTTGTTGTCCACCTCGACCCAGCGACCACGGATGAGTTGCAAGCCGTCGGCGCCTTTGAGCAGATCCCTGACCTCGGAGGCGCTGAGACGCTCGCCGTCGAGGGAGACCTCCATGCTGAAATCGAGCAACGCGTCCTTGCCCAGGAGCGAAGGTGGTCGTGCTCCGACGCTGGCTCTCACAACGGGACGAGCAGGGCGCCCCGCCTGCCAGACGCTTGGCGTGCGTACGACAATCCCGGCGGCTTCGAGTTTGGACAGGTCCGAGAGAAAGCGGTGGGCGTCAAGCGGCGTCCAGCGCAGCGGATGGTATATCTCGCCGGTATCCACCATTTCGCGAAGCCAATCGCAGTGTTCCGCGGCGCGCTGCACCGGCAGCAGTAGCGACAAGAGCTGCGCATTGCTCCTGGCTCCCGAAAATTCCGCGAGGGCTTGCGACAGTGGCTGGTGTTGCGCTTTGCCATGGGCCGACAGGCGCGAGGTGTAAGTCGCAAGGAAGGCGAACGGTGACTCCGGGTCCTTGCGGTTCTCAGCTAGGTTGAAATGGACGCGGCCGACGAGATTCCAGGCCGGGTGGCGCAACTTGAGGAAATCCTGGAGCGAGACTTTTGCGGTCGCCAGTTCCTGGTGCAAGGCGGTATTGATCTCGCCCCACAGCGTGGCCAGCACATCTGGAGTTAGATACTCCCCGCCCGTCATCGGCGGCGCATCGGCAATCAAGGCATCAAAATCCTCGGTAGCAGGCGTGACGATCGCGATCTCGCCGCCTTCGGGCGTGGCGCACAAGGCTGTGACGTAGCGCGAGGCAAAATCACGCCACCAGGCCCATGCGGGCGGCAAAATGCGGCCGATTTCCGCCGTTCCCAGATGCAGCAGGCCATGCCCCGCGCCAAGCGCAAAGGAACTGCCTAGCCGCAGTCGTATTTCATCAGCCAATAATGGCGCGGCGTCTTCCGGCACCGCAAGTAGATGACCACCGGGCGTCAGGTGTGGCGCGAGAATTTCGGGAGCAGTCAAAAACGCCCGTCCTCATCGAACTGTTGCAGCAAGCGCTGAAGCCGCCTGTTTTCGAGGAAAGCGGCTGCGGAATCGACCAGCAGGCACCCCGACCCAGTGCGAACTGGGCGAATCTCCGTTTGCGCCTGGTCCGACCGAATTGTGGGGTGGACCAACCGTCCGGAGTATGCCTGTCCGCTGCGTTGCACATGTCTTGTGAACTGTCTTTTCATCTGCTGTAGGACAACCTGATTGCTACGTATTAACTCACGGAAGTTCGCCCCGGCTCTACCGCCGGCTGGCCAACCTTCAAGGCCGTCCCCGCGAATCTCCGAATTCTGCCAAAAGAAACACGACCCACCATGAAAGGGTATCAAAACCTGAGTCATACGAGATGGGATGCCGATGGCGGCTCCCGCCCGCGCGGCGAAAATCAGTTGGCGCGTTTGTTACAAACGACTAAATGGCAGAGTGTCTCGTTGGGCCGACCTACGGACGTTCAACGCTGCTCCTTTGAACGTCCCTTCATGGCGAACTACCGCCGATCACCGACCGGTGTGAGTCATTCCATCGCGGTCGCTCGCGCCTATGCTTCAAACGTCCCTTGCTCGGCCCACGCAGCCATTACTTCCCGAACCCGCTTGTCGAGCGGACGGTGAAGGCGTAAAAACGTGGGACGCTTTGTGTACTTTGGTGACGCCGCTTACGGCACCCGGCAAGGCATGCGTGGGTGGGGGCATGACATTCAAGGCCCAGTGGTACCGGGACAAGTTTGCGAAAATACGTGGCAAAGGCTTCTGTGGCTATCCGGTGGCAACGATTGCCTTCTACGGGCCAGACGACACGAGGGCGACGAAGGTCTCTGTTGGCATCGTCGCGCACGAAGGTGCTGACGCGGACCCTGTTGAGCGGTGGTTCCGCAAAACAACCGATGCGAGAACCGATCCAGAAGTCACCGAAGCAATCGTTCGATTCATCGATCAGCATGGTGCCAAATCGGTGGTGGCCGTCGATCGCATCATCGGCTGCCCGTATGAGGAAGGCATTGACTATCCGGAAGGCGAAAAATGTACGCAGTGTCCGTTCTGGGCCAACCGTGATCGATGGAGCGGCGAGATCATGCAGTGAGACGTCAAGAGGCAAGCGCTTCCATCCTCGCGCTGAGGCGTTCCTTACTCGCTTCATTCCGACCGTAGTCATGCATTCATTAACGCAGGACACTTTCTGAACGAGAAGGGCGCGCGTGGCCGTCAGCGCGGCGCGGCCACGCCCGTGGCGTGGTTCCACGCAACGGTGATCGCCTCCGCGACTGACTTCGACTCCACGAGCCCGATGACCGCGACGTGCTTCACGTGGAGGAAAGGTCCAGCGGAGCCGGACATCGACCGAGACGACACGAAGCCTGGTCATGCGCGCGGTGTAAGGTACAGGGGCGAATCTCCCGACGGGAAGGCACGTTGCGGGATCTTGCCGGGCGTGGTGAGCATCACCGTTGATGCAAGGGGCAGAACCATGGGTTTTTCTTGCCGAACGTTTCTGATCGCTCGTGACGATACCCTCTGGCGGCTGTCAGGCACCAGGTTCGACCGGATGTTGCGAGATCCGGCAAGCCACTGTCTGCCCGTTTTTGCGGGGCAACGAGCGCGAATGGCCAGCGTCGTGGTCGAGCTTTCGGCCAGAAATCCGGTGCGCGTCGTCCGGAACACGTTTTCCATTCTCACTTTCGATGCTGAAGGCCGCATTGACCCGGGCAGATTCGAAAAGCAGCAATTTGCCCTCGTGGAGTCGGACGTCGCATCTGTTTTTGCCGTGTTCGATGATGACAGCAACCAGACGGTCGTCGACGCAACTTCCCGATTCATTGCACAGGGAGGCCAATGGGTTCCGTCACGCGCTTTGGCGCGCGTCATAGATCAGACTGCGTTGGGCCAACGACAGTGCCGACGCCTATAAGCGGTCGCTCAAAGGCTGCTCTACGGTATCCAGTTTTCGATTCTCGAGTGTCGGAGATGGGTCGAGGCTGTGTGAAACGCATGCCGAACATGGTGTTCGAAAAAATCGACCCTTCAGATCGCGCCATATCGGCTTGGCAGCACCTCGGGAAGGGTGAAGCGACACCCGAAAACCGAGTAGTTTTGCGTTTTCGCACAGCCTCGGTCGGAAGCGAGCAGATCATATGGTCGTCGCGTAAGCCGCCACTCGCGGGCGATAAATTCGTGGTTATCCGAACGGCGGCCGATGACTTGACGGGCAGCACGCGTGCACGAATGACCGCTGGACCTGGGAAGCCGCCGTTCACGTCGCGCTGGCTCCAACGGCCGGAGAGGGCGCGTGCTGCCGATCACAGACTTGCGCGGTTCAGGTTACGTATGCCTTTTGCATGAGGCAGAACGCGGCCAGGAAGTGACCTTCGCTGGCAACGGGGTTTGGACTTTCAGGCGTCGGTTGCGCCCTGGAAGCAGCCGTTGAAATCGCGGGGATGAAGGTCGCGTCGTCGGCCATAACGGCCGTTCGTGTCGGCCCCCAGACTCGCCTTGCGAAGGTCTGCTTCCGAGCGCGAAATCATTGCTGCCGACACCAAATGGATATGTCGCGCCGTTCTGTCAATACCTGCTCCCGCACCCATCGCAGTCATGCAATGCCAACGCCGATGCGCCTTCAAAAACATCACGCTGACGTCCGCAGGTTGATTGGCGTGCAACGCGACTTCACATGTCCACGGCGCATTCGAAATGCCCGGTGGAAACACGCAGCCGCTGCTCGGCTCAAGCATATCAATAAAGCATGCATTACATCGCAAAAATGCATATTACATATGCGAATGCGAGCCCCATACTGCTTTTCAACCGACGTGCCGGGACCGGCAACAATGTGTACACCGCGATTTTTGCGGACGGAATAAGTCACCTGAGTTCCCCCGAGGTCACACAAGCGTGACCGCCGTCGCTAACAATTTTTCTTCGAACAATTGAGGGCCTTTCAGCCATGACGCTCACAGTCGGCGCATTGCTTGCGCTGTCGTTTCTCATTTCCGTGCTCGGGCTCTTCATGTTCATCTGGGCACAGACACGAGGTTTGATGCGGGCCGGCCCAGAGGCGGCACAGGTGATATTCGAAACGGGTGAACTCGGCATGGTCGAAGAACCCGGGATTTCGGCGACGCAACGCGGCGCGCTGCAAAGGGCCGAAAGCAATGCCAATGCTTCGGCGACGCGCGGCGACGCGCAACGGGCCGCGCCCACGCGGCCTGATTTGCTGGCCCGCGAAGCGCAGGACAGGTCGAGCCGTGCCGCCGCGTTAGCGTTTCTCACGTCGTCGATCCTGTGGCTGGTACTCGGCTCGCTCGCCGGCCTGGTCGCCTCGCAAAAGCTGACGTCGCCGGACTTTCTGGTCCAATCGGCCTGGCTGACGTTCGGCCGCATCAGAACCGCGCACTTGAATATGGTGATCTATGGCTGGGCATCGATGGCAGGCCTGGGCATCTCGTTATGGATGCTGCCGCGGCTGCTAAAGACCCGTCTGGTCGGCGAGCGCTACGCCGTCGCGGGCGCGGGTCTATGGAATGCCGGCGTCGCGGCCGGTGTCGTGGCGATACTCGCGGGCTGGACGGACGGCCTGCAGTGGCTCGAGATTCCGTGGCAGATCGGCATTCTTCTGGCGCTAGGCGGCGCACTGTCAGCCGTGCCGCTATTTTTGATGCTATCCCGCCGCAACGTGGATCATCTGTACGTGTCGGTCTGGTACATCGCCGCGGCTCTGCTCTGGTTTCCGATCCTGTATGTCGTCGCGAAAGTGCCGTATGTGCATTTCGGCGTAGAGCAGGCCATCGTCAACTGGTGGTTCGCACACAACGTGCTTGGCTTGTGGCTTACGCCGTTCGGTCTTGCTTCGGCCTATTACTTCATCGCGAAGGTGCTCGGCCGTCCTATCTATTCGTACAACCTCTCGCTGGTCGGCTTCTGGGCGCTGGCGATGTTCTATAGCCAGGCCGGCATTCACCATCTGCTCGGCGGTCCCGTGCCAGCATGGCTGCAAAGCGTCTCGGTCGTGCAAAGCGTGATGATGCTGATCCCCGTCCTCGCGGTCGGCGTCAATCAGCACATGACGGTGGTCGGGCGCTTCGCGACGCTGCGTTATTCGCCCACGCTGCGCTTCGTCGTACTGGGCGCCGCGCTGTACACGCTCGTTTCGCTGCAAGGCTCGCTCGAAGCCGTGCCGTTCTTCAATCGACTCGTGCACTTCACACAGTACAAGGTCGCGCATGCGCACCTCGGCCTGTACGGCTTTTACTCGATGATCATGTTCGGGTCGATCTATTTCGTGATGCCACGCGTACTGGAGCGGGAGTGGCCCTATCCGAAGTTGATTGCCCTCCATTTCTGGCTGGCTGTGATCGGCTTCGCGATCTACTTTGTTTTCCTGAGCATCGGCGGCGTTCTACAGGGTATCGCCATGCTCGATGCCTCGCGGCCCTTCATGGATTCCGTCAACGTGCTCACGCCTTACCTGAGAGCGAGAACGTTCGGTGGCGTGTTGATGACCGCCGGGCACCTCGTATTCGCATGGCACTTCTTCGCGATGCTACTCGACCGAGGGACGATCCGCTCCGGGCAGGCGTTTATCGGCGGCGCGCCGTCCGCAGGAGTCTGACCATGAACCGGGTTCTCACTATCGTCATCGGCGCGCTGATCATGCTGGCGATCGCCACGCTCGTGCTGGTCGCATTGCCGTATCGCGAGCTGCAGGACGAATCGCCGCCCGAACAGCTCAAGCCGTACACCATCGTACAACTGCGCGGCCGCGCGACATACGTCAACATGGGTTGCGTGTATTGCCACTCGCAACAGCCGCGAGCGGCGACCCTGGGTCCGGACGCATTGCGCGGCTGGGGCCGTCCGTCGGTATCGGCCGACTATGCGTACGACTACCCGCACCTGCTGGGCGTGTCGCGCACCGGCCCGGATCTGTTCAACATCGGCGCACGGCAGCCCAGCGTCGACTGGCATCTCGCTCACCTGTACCAGCCACGCAGTGTGACGCCTGGAAGCGTGATGCCGTCGTATCCGTTCCTCTTCAAGGTGGTCGCGCGTCCTGGACCGAACGACAAGGTCGTGACGCTGCCGCCGCGATTCGCGCCGGCCGGCGGCCAGGTCGTCGCCTCGCAGGAGGCGCTCGATCTCGTCGCTTACCTGACTGCACTCAATCACACGTATCCCGTTCCCGCCACTGAATCCGGAGTGACGAAATGAAACACGACACGCAGCACGACACGATGCATACACGGGAGCATGCGGAACCCATCGAACAGGCGAATCCTGTGCCCTGGCTTCTTGGGCTCGTCGGAGCATCGCTGGCAGTCTGGGGCGTCAGCTACTTCCTGCTCAATCCGGACCTTACGCCGACCAGCGCCAAAGACGCCAGCCGCGACGCCGTGACGAGCGCCGCAGCACCCGCCGCGGCCGACGGCGCGCAGATCTTCGCGAGCCGATGTGCGTCCTGCCATCAGGCGAACGGCGCCGGCCTGCCCGGCGTGTTTCCGCCACTGGCCGGCTCCGCCTGGGTAAACGGCGACGCGAAGACCGTCGCGCACATCCTGCTGCTGGGCATCAACGGCAAGATCGACGTTGCCGGCGCAACCTTCAACGGCACGATGCCCGCCTTTGGCACGACCCTTTCCGACGCGGAAATCGCGGCGGTGGCCACGCACGTTCGCGCGAGCTTCGGCAACAAGTCGGCTGCACTGACAGCCGACCTTGTGAAGGGCGAGCGAGCCGCTCTGGGCACGCGGACGACGCCGTGGGCAGGCGGCGACGAACTCTCGAAGCAGCCGTAGAGCCGGACGAAACGCAAGATGCAATCGAACCTTCCAGATAGTGCGCTGCTCGATGTGCGCGGCATGTGGTGCACCAGTTGCGCGAACGCATTGGAAAGCATGCTGCGGCGGCAGCCCGGCGTGCTCGCCGCCAGCGTCAGTTTCGCAGCCGAGTCCGCCTCGCTGCAATGGGACCCGCTCGCGACGTCGCTTGAGCGCTTGCTGCAGCGCGTCGCCAAACTCGGATACGCGTGCATCCCCGAAGGCGCGGGGCACGACCGGCGCGCGCATTTCGCCAAAATCCGCCATGACCTGATGGTCCGGCTCGTGGTTGCCGTGTTCTTTTCGATGTGGGTAATGCCGGCGCAATGGGCGCTGTACGTTGCGCCCGAGGGCAGTCTTTCGCCGGCCGCCCGATTTGGGCTGGCGCTGTTTGCGGGGCTCGCCACCATGCCGGTGATCGGCTACGGTGCGCTGCCGTTTTTCCGCGCGGCGTGGCGCACGCTGCGCGCTCGAGCGCCTGGCATGGACGTCCTCGTCGCGACCGGGGCCGGCGGGTCCTGCCTGCTTTCGGTATGGCAGTTGATACGGGGCGAGTCGACCGTCTATTTCGATTCCGCCGCAATGATCGTGGTCTTCCTGCTGGCCGGCAGGCTGCTCGAAACGACCGTGCGAAGCCAATCGGCCGACGCCGTACGCAGCCTGCTCGAATTACCGACTGAAACCGCGCACTTGATCGATGCGTTCGGCGCCGAAACGCAAGTCCTTGCCAAGCGAGTGGAACGCGGCAGCGCGGTTCGGGTGTGCCCTGGCGAGCGCGTTCCGCTCGACGGCGTCATCGCGCAAGGCGTGTCGTCGCTGGATCGCTCGCTGCTGACCGGCGAAACGGCTTTCATAACCGTCGAACCCGGCGACGTGGTCGAAGCCGGTGCGCTCAATGGAGACGGCGAACTGCTGGTGTTGGTCGAGCGCGCCTGGGGCGAGCGTCGCGTGGATCTGATCGCGCATAGCGTGCGGCAGATGCTCGCGCGCAAGACGGCGACCCAGGCACTCGCCGAACGGTTCACCCGCTACCTCGTGCCAGCCATCTGCGGGCTCGCGACACTCGCCTTGCTGTGGAACGCAGCCGAGGGTATGGCCATCGCCGCCGCGCTCGAACGCGCCGTGGCGGTGCTCGTCATTACCTGCCCCTGTGCACTCGGCATGGCCGTTCCGCTCGCGCTTACCGCTGGCGCGGGGCGAGCGGCGCGCGCGGGCGTGCTGTTCCGGGATGTCGAGGCGATCGAGAAGGCCGGCCGCATCGACCTCTTCTGCTTCGACAAGACCGGAACACTGACCGAGGGCTCGCCCCGGCTCGTCCAGTCGCAATGTGCCGACAGCGAGAGCACCGTCGACCTGTTCGTCGACGCGGCGATCGCCGAGCGCGGCAGCGAGCATCCGCTCGCAAAGGCCATCGAATCATTGGTACCGTCGTCATGCCGTGCAACCGTCGACGGCGCGACGGGAACGTCCCGTGCGACGCCCGGCGCGGGAGTCGAATGGATCGGCGCGGACGGCTCTCGCATTCTCGCCGGCAGCGCGTCCTTTCTCGCCGGGCTCGGCGTACTGGTTCCGGACACGGCAGCCACGCATACGACGGTTCATGTCGCGCGCGATGGGCGGTGGCGCGGCACGCTGCATTTCGCGGACGCACCGCGTGCCGGTGCGCGCCGCGCGCTTGCAACCTTGCGGGCGGCAGGCGCGGCGCTCGCGATGCTGACGGGTGACGAGACGGCCGTCGGCTTGCGCGTTGCCGACGCTGTCGGCATCGACGCAGACGAGGTGTACGCGGGCCAGTCTCCGGAAGAGAAGGCCCGTCGTATCGTCGCTGCGCAGGCAGTGGGAACGAAGGTGGCGTTCGTCGGCGACGGTCTCAACGATGCGCCCGCGCTCGCTGCGGCCGATCTCGGCATTGCCGTAGGTAACGCGACGGCGTCTTCGGTCGCCGCGGCGTCGATCGTGCTGGTCGACGGCGGCATTGAGAAGCTCGAGGTCGCGCTGGCGATCGCCCGGCGCACTGCTCGCGTGATGCGGGAGAACCTCATTGCCGCTGCCATCTACAACTTACTCGCCGTGCCGCTCGCGTTATCCGGAGTCGTGTCGCCAGCAATGGCAGCCGCGTTGATGATCGCCAGTTCACTTTCGGTGACGCTCAATTCGTCCCGCCTCGCTGCCGGTGCAATGAACCGGCACGGCGCTACTGCTGACATGTTCGACACGGACACCGCACATCATCGCGGCACACAGGATCCGGATCTGCAGCGCCCGCCTGCGCCGATGTTCAACACCTGACAGAAGGATGACCATGAAGAACGATGAACGCGACATCTTCCAGCAGCGCCGCAGGCTGCTCGGTGGCCTCGGTGCGCTGGGGCTTGCGGCATTGACGAATCCCATATCGGGGAGGGCAGCACCAGGCAATAACATCATGCTGCCCTTCGAAAATGGTGAGCGCCCGCTCACGTCCGCGTTTCCGCAGAAGTCCAACGTCATACTGCAGAGAACGCGGCCGCCGTTAATCGAGACGCCGTTCGAGGTGTTCGACCAGGGCGTCTTTACGCCAAACGACCGCTTCTATGTGCGGTGGCACCTTGCGGACATTCCGACGTCCGTGGATCCGGCCGCGTTCAGGCTGGACATCCGGGGTCGCGTGAACAGGACTGTCAGCCTGACGCTGAACGATCTTTTGAAAAAATTCCCGCGCTTCGAAATTGCGGCAGTCAATCAATGCTCGGGGAATTCCCGTGGCTTTTTTAGTCCCCGCGTGCCGGGCGGTCAATGGGCGAACGGCGCGATGGGCAACGCTCGATGGACGGGCGTGCGGCTGAAGGATTTGCTGACACATGCCGGTGTCGGCGCAAACGCCGTGCAGGTACGCTTGAACGGCCTCGATAACGGCGTGATTCCGCAGACGCCGAAATTCATGAAGTCGCTCGCGATCGACCACGCGCTCGACGGCGAAGTGATGGTCGCATATGCGATGAACGGAGAGCCACTGCCGCTGCTCAACGGCTATCCGTTGCGGCTTGTCGTGCCCGGCTGGTATGCAACCTATTGGGTCAAGATGCTGCACGACATCGAGGTGCTTGACAAGCCCGACGACAACTTCTGGACCGCCAAGGCCTACCTCATCCCCGATAACCATTTTGCCAACGTGCATCCCGGCGACAAGGACTTCAAGCAGGTGCCCATCAATACAATGCTGCCCCGATCGTTCTTCACCAATCTGCGCTCTGCGGGCACAGTACAACGCGGTCAGCCGATGCTCGTACGCGGCATTGCGTTCGGCGGTCTCAACGCGCTCGCGAAGGTGCAGTTTTCGTCCGATGGCGGCCGCAACTGGACCGACGCCGCGATGGGCCGCGATTACGGCCGCTACAGTTTTCGGCAGTGGCAGACGACGGTCAGTTTCCCGCAAACGGGCAGCCGGACACTGATGGTCCGCGCGATCGACTCGACCGGACAGGCGCAGCCGGATACACCGAACTGGAACGGCGCGGGCTTCATGCGCAACGTCATTGAATCCGTCGATATCAACGTAGTCTGACACGAGGCAAAAACCATGAACTTGAAGCTGGTTCGTATCGCGGCGTTCTGGGCCGTCCCTGTCGCCGTCGGTGCCATTGCCGCGCTGACCGGCAGTCACTACCTGCCTGAATCGATCGCCGGACAGGCGCAGCGGCAGGCCGACCTGGTGCCTCCCGTACGTTTCGCCGCCCTCGACGTTTCGCTGCCGGCAGGCGGCACGCTCTTTCCGCCCGGCGAAGGCGCACAGATCGCGAACGCCAACTGCGTGATGTGTCATTCGACCGGCATGGTGCTGCGCCAACCCGCGCTGACCACTCCCGAGTGGAAGACCGAGATCATGAAGATGCGCAACGGCTTCGGAGCACCGATTCCTCTCGATCAGGTCGACCAGCTTGCTCACTATCTTGGCGTTGTCGATGGGAAAAAGAATGAGGCGGGCCCCTCCGGTGTCGACAACCAGGCCAGCTGACGCACAAGCATCGGACCTGGGAATGCGCGGCTGCGAGTGTGTTTCTGCCCGAGAACTCGACGCTTGCATGCCGCCGATCCGCATGCGGCCTGGTATCGGGACAGCCGCACGACTCGCCGCCGTCGGGTTGCAGATCGTCGCACCGAAATGCGCGCTTTGCTGGACCACCTACGCTGGCCTCTTTAACGCAGGCTGGTTCGTCGCAACGAACATTCATCCGATCTGGGCGTCGCTTGCAGCGCTGACCTCGACGCTTGCCGTGTGCATCAGGCTGCTGGCGGCGAGGCGAACGCGCCGCTATCGAGCCTGGTTGTGGACGGTAGCTTCGTGGTCGTTCCTCATTGCCGGCTGGTTGCTGGACTGTTTGCCCGTCAGGTGCCTGGGATTCGGTTTGCTCGCGGCCAGCTTTGCCTACGCTGGGCTTACCCGCAGAGTGCGCGCCCGTACGTCAACGGGGTCGGTGCCCGGTTCGCTGGAAGCGCCCCGGCGCGATCCGGTTAGCAGCATGCCGACGGACACCAATTAACCGTACGACGACGTCAGGCGCCACGATGACGCCCCTCGCCCGCTAGACGATCACGTGTTCGAACATTTGATCGGCGAGCGTGCGAAAGGCGCGCGCGCTCGGGCTCAATGCACGCGCCTTGCGCCAGATCATGTTCAGGTCCCGCTCGATCTTCAGGTCGTGCACCCGCAACTGCACCAGTACGCCTGCGGCGAGTTCGTCGGCGACCGTTTGGCGCGACACCCACGCGACCGTATTGCCAAGGCGCAGCATCCGTTTGATCGCCTCAGCGCTGCCCACCGACAGTTTCGGCGACAGCTCATAGCCGTGCCGGGCATACGCGTCCTCGATTACCCTGCGTGTGCCTGACCCGGGTTCACGCATCACGAGTTCGGCATGGCCGACCTCCGCTGCGCTGACGCGGCGCTTGCGCGTCAGAGGGTGGCTGGCGCCGGCGACCGCAATCAGTTCGTCACGACCAATGACGGCCGCGTCGAACACCGATGCGTCGTACGGTCCTTCGATCAGCCCAAGCTGCCGTTCATGCGCCAGCACCGTCTCCTCGACGTGTTCGGTGTTTGACACCGCGAGGTCGACCGTTATGCCAGGATATAGCCGCCGGAATTCGTCCAGAACCGCAGGCAGCAGATAAACGCCAATCGTGCGGCTTGCGGCGAGCCCGAGGTGCCCGCGTGTCAAACCCGCGAACTCGCCGATCGCGGTTTCGGCTGCCTCCGCCAGCGAGAAAATCTGCGCGGCGTAATCGGCAAGCAGACGGCCTGCCTCGGTAGGCAGCATGCCGCGCGGGAGCCGGTCAAACAACGGCACGCCGACTCGTTCCTCCAGTTCGCGGATCTCGCGCGTGAGCGCCGGCTGGCTAACGTGAAGCCGCTCCGACGCGGCGGTGACGCTACCGGTCTCCGCTACAGAAAAAAACGCTGCGAGATGGGTGAAGTTCATCGTCTTCTGTATATCAAATAGGCATTGGCTCCATACTAAGGATGTATTTTCTATATGGATAGCAAATCCGCACAATCAGTTCGTCCCGATTCCCTGTGGAGACGACTATGTCCAGCCAGTTTGGTGCACGCGAGGCAAGGTTCTCGCAGCACTTCTCCGACAAGATTCGCCAGTTCACGCCGAACTGGTTCGCGATGACAATGGGCAACGGCATCGTGTCGCTCGTGCTCGCCGCGTTGCCGCAGAGCTTTCCGGGCCAGCACGCACTCGCCGTTTCGTTGTGGTGCGTGGACATCGTGCTCTATGCGGTGTTCACGGCGATGTTCGCCGCGCGCTGGATCTTCTATCCGGAAACGATCAAACCCCTGCTGCATCACCCGCTTCAATCGATGTTCCTGGGCACCTTGCCTATGGGTCTCGCGCCGATCATTAACGGCATCGTGCTCTTCGCGGGACCGCATGTCGGCGCAGGTGCCTACTCGCTCGCGTATGCGTTGTGGTGCTGTGACGCACTGCTGGCAATCGTTGTCGCGGTGGGAGTGCCGTACCTGATGTTCACCGAGCAGAGTCATGCCTTCGAGCGCGTTACAGCCGTGCTGCTGCTGCCGATTGTGGCGCCCGAAGTGGCGGCGTCAAGTGCCGCGGCGCTTGCCCCGCACCTGGTCGAACGAACCGCGCAGCTCGTCGTCGGCGCAGGCTATCTGCTGTGGGCGATTTCGGTGCCACTCGCCTTCTCGGCGCTGACCGTCGTCTTCTTCCGGCTGGTCATTCACAAGCTACCGCATCGTGATCTGGGCCCGTCCAGCTGGCTGACTCTCGGCCCGATCGGCACCGGCGCGCTGGGACTGCTTACGCTGGGCCAGGCCGCGCCCGCCGCATTCGCCGGCACTACACTCGCGAACGTTGCCGCCATCGCACGCGACTTCGGCCTGCTCGGCTCGCTGATCCTGTGGGGCGCGGGCGTGTGGTGGTTTGCGGTCGCGCTCCTCTTCACATTGCGCTACGGCCGCGAAGGCTTGCCGTTCAACCTCGGCTGGTGGGGCTTCACGTTCCCGCTCGGCGTCTACACTGCGGCAACGCTGAGCCTGTATCGGGTGACCGGGTTCGAGGCGTTCGCCGTGGCCGGCGTGCTGTTCGCAATCCTGCTGGGCGGACTCTGGAGCGTCGTGCTGTCGCGGACGTTGCGGGAAGTGGCGCGCGGTCACCTGTTCTACGCGCCTTGCCTTGCCACTGCGCGCTAGTTATCAATTTTCGGCCGGCGGCCCCGCTTCTACGGGCCGCCGCATCGAAGACCGTCACCGCATAGTTTCGTGACACGGCAGGCGATAAACGCATGCTCGAAAGCGGGCATTGGAAGGTCGGCTTTCGGCGTGACGCGAAGGACCGGAACGGCCGATGACTTGTCGTAACCGGTGCACAACGGAACGGCCGTTGCGCCCCAAGAGCTGCGGTTGACGTTATGCGTGCTTGAAGGGCGGTTCAGGGTCGGTCTACGACGTTGGTGCTACTCGGCGCGCTTGTTCAGTCGGGGCACCAGGATATGTCTGAGCAGGCCGCAATCGTGCGGTCCAGCAAACCACTATGCCAGGTAAGAAATGCCAACAGCAGCAGAGGGGATTGCCGAGGGGTTGACCATCGGAGTCGCCAGGGCAAAGGCGCGGATCGACGCGGCGGTGTTGGCGGGCGTCGACGTGACGAAGGCACGTCGTATTCTGGCGCTCCTGGAGCAGGAGCTTGCGGACGCAAAGAAGCGCGTAATCGACGAATTCCATTGCGTGCACAGCAACCCGTATGCATAGCGCTCGGGGTCAACCGGAGAGCAGGCACAGGCCGCTTTCGAGCGGCTATTTCTTCGCACATCACTTGATTGCAAACTCGAATCAAGGCCAGGGCATTCCGCCGATTGGCACGGTACTGAACGAATCGACGCGATGAAGTGGCTCACGCAGGCGTCGTCCGGCTACGGCGAGCTGAAGAACCTGTCCGACCCCGTGCCGCGGCCGGTCCACATACTGCGGACTGTCGTCACCACACAGGCAGCAGGCTTGAACGTCAGTGTCATTCTTTCCGCGTCTTCGGTTGTTCGGGTTGCGGGTCACGTCCGCGTTGCGTCGGTGCCCTCGTACACGCATCCGGGGGCGTCACATTGGTTACGTCGTCGCAGCAGCACGCATAGACCGGAAACCCGTACGCATTCGTGCCGATGATTTTCGTTGGCCCGTGCAGCGGGCACACTGCGTTCATGTC
>NZ_JBNDMO010000057.1:0-17816 GCF_050436625.1 Paraburkholderia sp. GAS334
CCCTGCACTCAAAACCTCGTCAAAGAGATAACAAAGGCACAAACCGCGACACTTCTACTTTGCTGCCACTACGACACTTCAGAATGGCCTCGACATTGTGTGTAGAGGCTAAGTTGTAATGTCCGCTTGTAGCCAAAGTGCCGTTACGTAATCCGTTTCGGATATTCAACGTAATCCGTTGTGGTATTTGAAAACGACTCCTTCTCGGCTATTTCTATAAGGAATTGGGTCAATGTTCGAGTCCTGAAATTGATCCAGCAATTTCCAGGGCAAATTGCGTAGAGCCCAAGTGAACAGCAATTCAGCCGACCTGAATCCTGGAAGCTCAACGTTCATGGTTCGGCGATGCGAGGATTGGCCCGACAGGGGCATGCTGCTCCGGCACCCTTCCGTCCCTTCTGTGTCATCTGGAAGTTTAAAGTACTCTAAAGGGGCGATCGACGTTGACGGTAGTCGTCCGCCTTGCAGGTCGTGAAGTGGCGCCCCGGACTCATCGGACCGGATTGGAGCCGGCCGTCGGCCGAGTGTCCACGCGTTCGCATCGAGCCATGCGGTTATCCGGCCAGCCGTTTGTTGTCCGATCTGAGGGACCTGTCTGTACCATCGACGTCCCTGCTCAGAGATGGTCTCAATCAGTTGATCAAGCGTAACGATGCCAACGCCGATAAGATTATTTGCGGTTTCGTCATCGAACCAGCTGGCGACATGGTGCTCCGGTCTCGGATATTCGACAAGCCGGCTTTCAAGGTGAGCCAGCGCCATCAACTGCTTATTCCTTAATCGTGTATTGCGCGAATCGCGGCGCGAGATTGTTTCAGCGCTTTCAGCGCCGCCAACGCGATCGATTGCGGATCCAAGATATTCCGATGCTGGGTCCAGCTCCGATAATTGCGTACCTCGGAACAGCGGGCTGAGGGCGCCAGGGGGAATTGCCAAAAGCCGGGCCGTGCTGAAATCGTTTCGTGCGATCGCAGCATCCCTGAGTGCTGCGAGAAGCCATCTTTGGGCCGTAAAGGCCTTCCGCCCGTCCCGCCCGATGTTCAGGTATGGGTTTGCCGGCTCGATCAGACCGAGTCCGGAGAGATATGCACGCAGGAACGCGAAATGGTGTGTGCCGATTCGTCGGGGTTCATGACCGAGCGATTTGATCACGTCGGCGCGAGCGGAGAGTCGGGGCATGGACGCGTCTCTGGTGGCATGGGCGTGGCTATCTCCGGTTGTGAGATAGTCCTGCCAACTCTAGTAATTCTGCAGCCGATTTCCGTCCTTGCGCAACCGCTGGGTGACGTAAGAAAACGTGATCCTATCTTCCACGTAAATCTGGACGCTTTGCTCCGTAGCCTCGGCCTCAGACCACCCTCCGGTTTCTCTGCTCGCCGGGGCGTGAGCGGAGCCCCGCTTCCTTACACACGCTTCTCGTTGACAACTTTGCTTATGTAAAATTTCGGATGCCGAATTAATGAATGCCTATTTTTTAGAATCGCATCCCCAGCGTCGACACTACAAGAATTATCCCTAGTTGCATCCTCGATACGCCCCCTTCCCTCTGACTACCTGGGGGCGAATCGCCAAGTCGGCTATCGGAGCGGAACGGTCATTCCGTACCGTCGATCGAGGACAGGTCATCGGCCATTGCCGACATTGGGGAGAGCTGGGTTCTACGTCAGCAATGGGGCGGATTGCTGACAGTGGCGGCATCGAGCAGTCGGACGGCAGCTTCCTGCATCAGCGAACTCACACTCCCGACCCTGAGCCGCCCCTCGAGCAGGCGCAGACTGAGCGGCAGCTTTCAAGGATAGAACGGCCACCGCTCCACTGGAGCAGGCGGCAACCGTTGCGGTCGTTGCACTCATTTGCTATCGCCGTTGGTCCAAGGAAGGTTGGCCGCACTGGGACGCTTCGGTTGAGACGGATGTCAATCACCGAGCGGCCATCGCGGAAAGCGTCGACCTGCGAGATTAGTGCCTCAGTTTTCACCTTGTCTCGAAGAATCTCTTCCGGAGCCGCGGCGAACCGGTACAGCGAATCAAACTCGAAACGTTTAACGAAGCTATTCGCGAGGAATCCGGCTCGTAGCTTCGCTTTACGGCACCGACACGAGCGACTACGCTGCTATGAGAGCCGCGCTGGTCGGCCCTGAAGTTGTCGCAACACGTTGCGCCCTGCCTTCGAGGAGAGCACTCGGCGGACGCCGAACAACTCTATTCAAGTCTGGAGCTTCGTCGATGAACCCCGAAATCTATCAGCCGTCTATTGAAGCCTGCGATGCTTGTGCCGCTGCCTGCGATCGTTGCGCATCCGCCTGCCTCGATGAACCGGGCCGGGTTAACATGGCCAAGTGTATTCGCCTCAACGCCGATTGCGCTTCGCTATGCCGCCTCACATCTGCGGCCTTGGCTAGACAAAGCCATTTCGCACCCGAGTTTTGCGAACTCTGCGCACGGATCTGTGACGAGTGCGCCGATGAATGTGCGCGGCACGCACCCGAGCACTGCGGAACATGCAGCGATGCGTGCCGGAGATGCGCGGAGGCGTGCCGGGCAATCTAGTGTCTTGCTCAGCATCAGCGCGCCCGCCGACGGCGAGCGCGTCGCGTATCGGGTCGGAAAATGTCGTACCCGGCTTGAGATGTCATGGAACCCCGACTCCAAATGCAGGAAGTCACCATTCCGGTAGAGGACGCCTTCCTGATGGGCACACTCGCGCTGCCACAGGACGCTCAATCACTGGTTCTGTTCGCGCACGGCAGCGGCAGTTCACGATTCAGCCCCCGTAACCAGTACGTGGCCACCGAACTCAATCGGGCCAGGATCGGAACGCTGCTGATGGACTTGCTCTTCGAGCAGGAAGACGCCGGTCCCGCTGCCCGCTTCGACATCAAGCTGCTGGCGGTGCGTCTCGCGCAAGCAACGGCCTGGATCGCGGCGAAGCAGACGACACGCCTCTCTTTCGGCTACTTCGGCGCGAGCACGGGCGCGGCTGCGGCGATCCGCGCGGCGCACGTGTCGTCGGTCCCGATTGAGGCGATCGTTTCGCGAGGCGGCAGGCCCGATCTCGCCGGACGCGATGTCCTCGCCGCGGCGCAGGCACCCACGTTGCTCGTGGTAGGCGGGCTCGACACCAATGTCATCGAAGTCAACTGGGAGGCATTCGCTCTGCTCGAATGTCCGAAGGATCTTGTGATCGTCCCCGGCGCGACCCACCTGTTCGAAGAGCCCGGCACACTGGAAGCCGTTGCGCGGTACGCGGTGCAGTGGTTCGAGCGTTATCTCGGCGCCTAAGCGCCCGCACGCAGCACGAGCGTGTCGTTAGCGCGGCGCTCCACAGTGGCGCCCAATGGCTGACTCTCCCGATTCAGCGTTTCGTGTAACCATCGAATGCCTTCTTCAGGCGCCCGGTTGATCTGGAAGTGGCACGTCTGCGTCGGCGTCATCGACAGTTCGGCCAGCTTGCCCGTTTCAAGGTCGAGCGTGGGAAAATACATCAGCGCAAGGTCGCTGCGAAACGCTTCCTGACCGCCGATACCTTCATAGTCGTTGATGAAGTCCCCGGCGCCGTACAGGACGAGTTTGCCTCGATACAGCTCGATGCCCTTCACGTGATGCGACGAATGGCCGTGTACGAGATGCACGCCCGCCGAATCGATGAGTTCATGCGCGAAGTATCGCTGCGAAGCAGGTATGTCGAAATCGAAGTTCTCGCCCCAATGGATCGAGACGATGACAATGTCGGCTGCCTGCCTGACCGCTCGCACCTGCGCCGCGATCGTGCATACGGTGTCAGCCGAAAGATCAGGGAGCCGGTTCACGCCGGGACGGCCCCGTTCGGCGGCCCAGTCCGCGCCCACGCCGCTGCATTCCGTGGCAAAGGCGAAGATCATTACTCTGCCGCCGCCGGCCAGTTCGATCAAGGCAGGCGCGGCCGCCTCGACGTCGTCCTGCCCCGCGCCGGCCGTATGAATGCCGGCTGAACGCAAGGCATTCAGAGTTTCCTTCAATCCGCGATAGCCCCAGTCGAGCACATGATTATTCGCGAGCGCGCAGCAGTCGATTTTCGCGGCGCTCAAGACGGGCGCGTTGCCGGGATGCATGCGGTAGTGGATGCCCTTTCCGGGCCATGCGTCCTCGCTGGATGTAACGGCCGTCTCGAGATTGACGATGCGCGCGGCAGGACTCATGCGCTCCAGTTCGAGCAGCGCATCGCCCCACACGTAGCTGAACGGGACACACTCCGGTAACGGGCCCGCTATTTTCGCTTCAGCGAGGCGCACATACCCTCTCGCCGAACGCATATAGGGTTCGAAGAGATGGGGCAGGTTCGGATGCGGCAGTATCTGATCGATACCGCGTCCCAACATCACGTCCCCGCACAGAAACAGTTTGATGCAGTTCATCCTTCTGGAAAAAACCAATGTTCCCGGTGCGGTAAGCCGCCCAGGACGACTTCAAGATAGTTTTCTGGCACTTCGGCGTCTAGCGTTCGGGGCTGTACAGAAGCGCCTGCCGCGTGCAATCACTGCTTCGCACTCGCGACGCAGGTTCTACAATCGTTCCGCTCTCTCGCTCACAACCGACGATGCGATTGCGTACCGGGCGTTGCTGCGACGGCCGGCGCCGTCCGCGCGCTGGACGGGCCAGCACTACGTGATCATCAATCCGTTTGCCGGCGTCATGGTGCGCGGCGACACTCCGAATTCTCGAGCGTTCGCGGAAGAGGGGTTTGCGGCCCATGCTAACGTTCAATGTGCACATCAACCGCGTCGTGCGAATCTCGATGCACAGTGCGGCCTATTCTCAGGTGATTTTGGACGCAGCGGGCCGGGGCACCATATCGCATGGCGCCTCCTGAATTGCTAGCCCTCTTTCACTGAGCGCCTGGGAGCGGACTCCTCATCAGCGTCTCGTGATGTTGACGGCCACGATTTCGTATCCGGGGTCGGCGTGCTCGTTCGCGACTTTGTTCGCTTCCTCATACGAGAGAAAGGACGTGGCTTCCTTAATCTCCGGTGCCATGCCGATATCGCCGTCCTCTGCGGTGCAGAGGAACTTCTCGCCTGTCTTCACGACGTAGACGGTCGTCATGTCTCCCTCCATGGCTTGCAGGGGAACTTCCAGTCTAGCAGGCCGGAAGGGTTGCACACGGTTCGCTGAGTCGATTCCGTAACGTCCTCGCGGGAGGCGTTCCGCCCTCCGGTTTTTGTGCGTCATTCCATCATTCTGTTCACAACCCAAATTGACGTGCCGCCATCCTTCAGCATCCCCGTCATAGCGGTTGCGTCATAGGCCATGTGCGGCCCGCTAAAGGCAAAGCTCGGCGATAGGCGCTTGACGACCCTCAGCCGTCGTCCGGCTCCTCAACGCCTCGATGCCCGCATTTGGGGTGCTACAGACAGTGACGCCGGGCTTGGGCGTTGGGAATATCCGGGCAGGCATGTCAGGTCTGCGGTGCAATCGCAACCTGTTTTCCCGGGCGACGCCAGAAACCGGTAGTCTTCGGGCGACCGTCGGCTTCGGTGTCAGAGGCTATCGCCGCCATTGTGCATCTCAATAGGCGCGCCATAAGAATGGACTATGCTGTACTGGCGGGTTGTGCCCGCACGCATGTCGTGGTGCTGGCACGGCCTTTGAACAACCGTGACCTAGTGAGAGAACGATGCCATCCGAAGCTCAATGCCCGTTCTCGGGCGATGCCTCCATTGCCACACGCGTCGTCGCTGGCACCATGACCAACCAGGATTGGTGGCCCGACCAGCTACGCGTTGACCTTCTGAATCAACATTCCGAGAAATCCGATCCGCTTGGTCGGAAATTCAACTACCGCGAGGAATTCAAGAAACTCGACTATGCGGCCCTCAAAGCCGACCTGCGCAAGCTCATGACCGACTCGCAGGATTGGTGGCCGGCCGACTTCGGTCACTACGGCCCGCAATTCATCCGTATGGCCTGGCATGCCGCCGGTACCTATCGCACGGTCGACGGCCGTGGCGGCGCAGGCCGCGGCCAGCAACGCTTCGCGCCACTGAACTCGTGGCCCGACAACGTCAACATCGACAAGTCGCGCCGCCTGCTGTGGCCGATCAAGCAGAAGTACGGCCAGAAAATTTCGTGGGCCGACCTGCTGGTTCTGACGGGCAACGTCGCGCTCGAAACGATGGGCTTCCGCACCTTCGGCTTCGGCGCCGGCCGCGAAGATACCTGGGAGCCGGACAACGACGTGTACTGGGGCGCGGAAACGACCTGGCTCGCGCTCAGCAACGATCCGAACAACAAGCGCAGCCGTTATTCGGGCAAGCGCGATCTCGATAATCCGCTCGCCGCCGTACAGATGGGCCTGATCTACGTCAATCCGGAAGGCCCGGACGGCAATGGCGACCCGGTCTCGGCGGCGGTCGACATCCGCGAGACCTTCGCCCGCATGGCAATGAACGACGAAGAGACCGTCGCGCTGATCGCGGGCGGTCACTCTTTCGGCAAGACCCACGGCGCGGGACCGGCGACCCACGTGGGCCCCGCTCCCGAAGCGGCTCCGGTCGAATTGCAGGGCCTCGGCTGGGCTAGTACCTACAAGTCGGGCACGGGCGGCGACGCGATCGGCAGCGGCATCGAGGTCACGTGGACACAAACGCCCGCGCAATGGAGCAATGCCTTCTTCGAAAACCTCTTCAAGTACGAATGGGAACAGGAAAGGAGCCCGGCGGGCGCGATCCAGTGGGTCGCCAAGAATGCCGAAGCGGTCATCCCTGGCCCGAGGCCCGATTCGCCCAACCGCAAGCCGACCATGCTCACAACCGACCTGTCGCTGCGCTTCGATCCCGCGTACGAGAAGATCTCGCGTCGCTTCCTCGACGATCCGCAGGCGCTTGCCGAAGCGTTCGCACGCGCCTGGTTCAAGCTGACTCACCGCGACATGGGCCCGAAGGCACGCTACCTCGGCCCGGAAGTGCCGCGCGAAGACTTGATCTGGCAAGACCCGCTGCCAGCGGCGACGCACCATCCGAGCGAGACCGACATCGCCGATCTCAAGGCGAAGATCGCGGCTTCGGGCCTGTCGGCTTCGGAGCTCGTCGCGGTTGCGTGGGCTTCGGCCTCGACCTTCCGTGGTTCGGACAAGCGCGGCGGGGCCAACGGCGCGCGCATCCGACTCGCGCCTCAGAGCGACTGGGCAGTCAACCAGCCCGTCGCCGGCACGCTGGCGAAGCTGGAAGAAATCCAGAAGGCTTCGGGCAAGGCGTCGCTCGCCGACGTGATCGTGCTGGCCGGCAGCGTCGGCATCGAAATGGCTGCGAAGGCAGCGGGTCTCACGCTCACGGTGCCGTTCGCGCCGGGCCGCGTCGACGCCACCGACGAGCAGACCGATGCAGTCGCGATGGCTGTTCTCGAACCCGTCGCCGATGGCTTCCGCAACTTTGAGAAGACCAGGTCGCCGGTTCCGGCCGATGCATTGCTGATCGACAAGGCCCAGCTGCTGACTCTGACGGCTCCGGAGATGACCGCGCTGATCGGTGGCCTGCGCGCCATCAACATCAACGCAGACGACAGCAAGCACGGTGTCCTCACGAAAACACCGGGCGCGCTCACCAACGACTTCTTCGTCAATCTGCTCGACATGGGTACCGAGTGGAAGCAGGCCGGCGATATCTACGAAGGCTATGACCGCAAGACGGGCCAGCTCAAGTGGACGGGCACCCGCGTGGACCTCGTGTTCGGTTCGAACTCGATCCTGCGGGCGCTGGCCGAGGTGTACGGCAGCGCCGACGGCAAGGGGCGTTTCGTCAACGACTTCGTGTCCGCCTGGGTCAAGGTGATGAACCTCGACCGCTTCGACCTATCCTGACGCGAGACTACAGCGGGCGGCTGCCAGACATGAGCCGCGCGAGCGCAGTATGCAAAGCCGGAGGTTTGCGCCTTCGGCTTTTTTCAGGTGCGTCCGAAACGCGATCAGCCGGCCGCGCCTCGTTCCCCCCGCACGCGCAGTCTCGTCAGCGTGCGTTGTCGGTACGCGAGCGACCGAAAACGGAGCGAAGCCGCCGCCCAAATGTCGGACTTACGACCGACGCGAATGACGCTTCATGGCCGACTGTACGCGTTGAGCCCCTTCGCCGTCAGCCGCCGGTCGAAAACATTCGCCTTGGGCAGCGGCAGCTTTTTGCGTCATATCTCAGCGGGTGCAACCGGCCAAAACCTGCCGTTCAGCGAGCGGGCAAACTTGCCGTTTGAACGGCTGCAGCACCCCGGAACCTGACGGACGAACTACGCGCACAATTCGGCCTCAGCTGACGTTCAGATGTCGCGGTTGGTAAGGCAGCTTAGGGTTGCTCTTTTGCCATTCGTACCGCCGCGACCGCGAATGTCAGCTCTCGCTGCAGCCGGAGGAGTACTTGCGACCCTCAGCAGACGTTGATGTTGTGGCGTCTAATGACCGAAATCACACGCATAGGCGACAATGGCGCGCGGTTTTGCCTGACTGCACATATGCGTCGCACTTCTTTGGACATGCCTTCGAAAACATAGCGTTGGGCGAACTCAATGCGAACGACTCGATCTTACTTTGGACCGTAACGTGCTCCGGCCGGATCTCGAGGCGGCGAGCACTGCGGAGGGGGGGCGAACCCGCGGCGATCGTTTGGCTATGCCGTGCAACCTGCGCGCAGGCCTACACTCACCCTGTCGGGCAACTCTCTTGCAGAAAGGGCATGGTGGCTCGTCACCGAGACCTACCCGCCGGCCGGACCCACGCCCGGGTAGTCGCCACCCATTTGACTACTCGTGCCCGACGAATTCGTCGGCGAGCTCTGCGGCGATTAAATCTATCACTACGCGTATAGCCGCATTCCGTCGCATATCGGCGTGAGCCACGAGATAGATGTCACGCGACAGCCTTTCGTCCGTTTGCAGTGCCAGCACGCCCTTGTCGGCCTCGGCGAAAAAATGCGGCAATACGGCGATGCCCAAACCCATGCGCACCGCGGCAAGCTGGCTCGTCAGATCATTGCTCCTGAACCGAATCCCGCGGCCGTCGGCAAAGCGGTAAAGCCATTCCTGTTCGGGCACGTGATCGAGCGACGAGTCGTAAGCAATGAATTGCCACGCTTCGCTGGGCAGGTCGGTATAGCCCGGTGCCGCGTACAGCCGATAGGCCATCCTGCCGACTCTACGCGCGACATTGGTCATTTCGGTGGGTCTGGACAGGCGCACTGCGATGTCCGCCTCCTGGCGACCAAGCGAAATGAAGGACTGGTTGCCCAGCAGAACCAGATCAAGTTCGGGATGCCGCAACCCCAGCTCTGCAATGCGCAACGCGAGGAAGGCGCTCGCGAGGGAAGGCGGCGCACTCACCGTCACCTTCGCACGTGCTGTCGTTTTTCGCGCCCGCACTCCCCTTTCCAGCGCATGGGCCTGCGCCAGCATACCTTCGGCCGCGCTAGCCACTTCGCCACCCGCCTCCGTCAACTGCCACCGTCTCGCAAGCCGGTCTACCAGTCTTTCGCCCAACGCATGCTCGAGCGCCGCGATATGCCGCGCGACGGTGGCGTGGTCCACTTTCATCGTCCGTGCCGCGCCGGACAGCGTCCCGGCCTCCGCTAAAGCTAGGAAGTGCCTCATATCGTTCCAGTCGAACATCGGTGCAAATTCTCACAAGCAAGGTGAAATCTTGCCGGATTCCCGGCCGCTGGTCCCGCTGATACATTTTGCACGAAGCCGACATCTTCGCGAAAAACCGAAATTACTCTCGTCGGGCGTTTCTTCGACTCGGCAGTCAGCGTTTTTTTTTGGAGCCCGATTGTTCAACATCCTTCCACTTTGTCTCGGCACATTTGCACTTGGGATTGATGCCTACATCATGGCAGGCCTGCTGCCCGGCATAGGTTCGAGCTTCAATGTTCCAGCCTCGGTTGCAGGGCAGACGGTCACGATTTTCACCGCCTGCTACGCCATTACAGCGCCGCTTTTCGGTGCGCTGACCGCCGGCAAGCCCGTCCGCCGGGTGCTCGGCGTGGCGCTCGTCCTGTTCATATTGGCGAACGTGCTGAGCGCGACGGCTTCCGGTTTTTCCACACTGCTAGTGTCACGCGCGGCCGCCGGCCTGGGCGCAGGACTCTATAGTCCGATTGCGTTCAGCGCCGCTGCGAGCATGGTTTCCCCGTCACGACGCGGGCGTCGGCGGACTCGCGCTGGGTACGGCTGCCGGCGTTCCGGGCGGTCTCGTTCTCGCGGAACACTTCGGCTGGAGAAGCGCAATGCGGCTGATCGTGATGCTCGGGTCAATTGCGTTCGCGGGAGTCGTATTTAACAGTCCGCCTGACCCCGCGCCCCCGTGCGTACCCAGGACATTTCGTCCGCTGATTCCGATCGTTGCATTGATATCCCACCATGACAGGAAAACCAATGAAGCATTTCAGCAAGACCTCCGGCCTTCGCTTGAGTTTTATCGTGTCCGCTCTCGCGGCGGCTTTCTACCTGATGCCCGCGAATGCGGCAAGCACCAGGACCGCGCCGGCGAACGGTATTTCGACCACCTTCCAGACGGTACCCACCCAGTTCATCAATGTCGACGGCACGCGAATCGCCTATCGTCGATTGGGAAAACGCGGCGGTATTCCGCTGGTGTTCTTCCAGCACTTTGTGGGCAACCTGGATGGTTGGGACCCGAAAGTCGTCGATGGCTTCGCACATGACCGTGACGTGATTCTGTTCGATAACGCCGGCGTCGGCAGCTCGGGTGGCGAAGTACCCGCCACGATCGAAGCGATGGCAAGGCAGGGTATCGCCTTCATTCGCGCACTTGGCGTCACAAGGGCCGATCTGCTCGGTTTCTCGATGGGAAGCCTCATCGCGCAGGAAGTGGCTGTCGAACAGCCCGATCTGGTTCGTCGAGTGGTGCTGGTGGGGAGCGGCCCGCGAGGCGGCGCGGGCATGGCTACACTGACACCGGAGTTCCAGGGCGTTCTAGCGAAGAAGCGCACACCGCAGCAGGACCTATTGCTCGACGTCTTCTTCACGAAGTCGGATAGATCGCAGGCTGCCGGACGCGCGTTTCTGACGCGAATCCACGCACGAAAGGCAGATCGTGATGATGCCATCGGCGCCAGGGTGGCGCCCGCCCAGGTTGCCGCGTTTGCAGCGTGGGGCGTCCCAAGCGCGGACTCCACCGCTTATCTCCACGCGATCAAACAACCCGTCCTCGTGGTCTCCGGCAGCAACGACATCGTCCATTACACGATTAACTCCTACACACTGCAGCAGAACCTGCCGGATGCCCAGTTGATCATTTACCCAGACTCGAATCACGGATCACTCTATCAATACCCCGATCTGTTTTTGAAAGACGTGACCGTGTTCCTGAACCAACCCGGGTAACAGCCGGCTCGCTCCCGGCCAGATTGCCAAGCCAAAGCTGCACCGATGCGCAATACGGGCATCGCAATGACCTTTCCCCCGACACGCACTATTGAAGGTGGTTCAAATGAAAATCCATGACATTGAAGGTTTCCCTAACCCGGCTCGCATTCGCATCGTGCTGGCGGAGAAAGGAATGGACTCGCAGGTGGAGTTTGTTCGCGTGCAGCTCTACGATGCGGAGCATCAAAAAGGTCCGTTCCGGGAAAAGAATCCGACATCGACGGTTCCCGTTCTTGAACTCGACGACGGCACGTTCATTGGTGAATGTGTTGCGATCGCGGAGTATCTCGACAACCTCGACGGAAATCCGATCCTCACCGGACGCACACCCCGCGAAAAGGCGGTGATCCACATGATGCAACGGCGCGCTGACCATCAACTGATCGACGGCATAGGCGTGTTTTTCCACCACTCGACGCCGGGCCTCGGCAAAGCCAATGAGGCCTTCAAAAGTGCCGACTGGGTTTTCCGCAAACAATGGGGCGACAAACACGGGGAACGGGCGATAGGGGGAATGAAATACTTCGACGGTGTTCTGCGGACTCAACCCTACGTCGCGGGCGACCAGTTCTCCGTCGCTGACATAACAGTGTGGGCAGCGTTGATGCACGGGGACTACGCAGGACTGACGGTCCCGGCCGATCACACCGCGTTGCTGGAATGGCGAGCCAGGATCAACGACCGTCCTAGTGTCAAAAACCGAAGCGGCCAGAACCTCATTGCCGAAGACCTACCGCATCTGGAACCTCTGCTTGCCTATCTGAACGGCAGGGCCGCCACGTCGTCTGCGAGCTAACTCGGTGATTGCCTGCTTGCCGACAATCTTCCGCACTCGCGACGAGTGTCCATGCCCTTTTAGTTTGGAGAGTCCAACATGCCGCAACACAAGTACCTGATCACCGGCGCCACCGGCAAAACTGGCGTCCACACGATTCGCCATCTTCTCAAAAGCGGACACATGGTTCGCGCCCTCGTGCGTCAGGAAGACGAGCGCAGTGCATTGCTCCGGAGCGAGGGCGCAGAAGTCGTCGTGGGCAATCTTCTCGAGCATGACGACGTGATACGCGCGATGGACGGCGTAACGGGCGCGTACCTGTGCTATCCCGTCCACCCTGGTTATATCCAGGTCACCGCGTATTTCGCGGACGCTGCGCAGCGCGCAGGCGTTGAAGTCGTTGTGGAAATGTCGCAAATTTCCGCCCGGGAAGATTCGAAGAGTCGCGCCGCGCGCGATCATTGGATCGCGGAACGTGTGCTCGACTGGTCGGGCGTACCGACCGTCCACATTCGCCCGACGTTCTTCTCCGAATGGCTGATTTTTCCATGGGTGCGCGATCCGATCGTGCAAGAAGGCAAGATCACGCTGCCCTACGGTACGGGGCGCCACGCGCCGATCGCAGCCGAGGATCAGGCTCGCCTGATCGCCTCCGTCCTCGCACAACCGTCCAGCCATATCGGAAAGACCTATCCGCTGTTCGGACCGGTCGAACTGGGCCAGCAAGAGATTGCCGATGAAGTCGGCAAGGTTCTGGGTCGCAAGATAGCCTATCGTCCGTCAACCATCGAGCAATACCGCGAGCATCTGGAGAAATACGATCTGCCGGAATTTTTAATCCAGCACTTCCTCGCGATCGCCGTCGACTACCAGAACGGAATTTTCTCCGGCGTAGATGGCGTTATCGGCGAGATCACCAGGCGAGCCCCACAAACCGTCGGCGACTTTGTGAGAACCCATCGTCGAGCGTTCGAGCAGTAAATTCTTGCAACGGCCTTGTAAGGACCGGTGCTCGCCTACGCGTCGAGCTCTTCCGGCGCACGCTCACGTGCTTTGCCAGCAACTTCGGGGCATGACAGTAACAGTACTTGATGCCGCGGTCGGCATGATGCCGCACGATCAGGTTCGAGTCCGGGCCGAGTTCCCATCGGCAGCCTGGGTCATCGTGCGCCGGATCGTCATTGTATCGAGCAGCGCAGGATTCACGCGACCGCTCATGTTGCGGAAGATCGCGGCCTCGCCCGGCTTCAGCCCGAAAATGTCCATCAGATCGACGCGCGGGTCGACGCCGCCGAAGATAAACGTCTTGCTCGACGACATCATGCGCATGCCCGGATCGCAGTCATTGTTGGCGAATTCGGCGTTGCGCACGATCAGGCTATCCGGACAGCCATCGATCCATCGCTGCCAATGCCGCCGGCCCAATAAAGCACGACGTTCCAGATGTGCGGCACCGAGTTCAGCGCGGACAGGAATGCCTTGACAATTAGAGCATATGCTCCTATCTTGTTCAAAAGAGAGCATATGCTCTAACTTTCGAATGGAGCGAAGCTATGAACCAGGCCGAATTACTTGTGAGCGGTGCAACTGGACGGACCGGAGGTATCGCTATCGACGAATTGCTCAAGATGGGCAAACGCGTGCGGGCATATGTGCGCACAGATGACGATCGTGCAGCCGCCCTGAGGCAGCGCGGAGTCGATATCGCTGTCGGGGACTTCACCGACATCAATGACATCCGCGCAGCCATGGAAGGAATCCGATCTGCCTATTTTCTTCATCCGATCGCGCCGGGAATCATCGGAGCTGCTGCCTATTTCGCGCAGGCCGCGAAGGAAGCAGGCGTCACGGCGATCGTCAACATGTCGCAGATTTCCGCGCGCCGGGAGTCGAAGAGCCACGCGGCCCAGGATCACTGGGTTTCCGAGCGGGTCTTTGATTGGTCAGGCGTTCCGACTACGCATCTCCGTCCCACCTTCTTTGCCGATTGGCTCGCCTATCCGCATTTTGCGAAGGAGATCTGGGCCACGAAGAAGATTGAATTTCCCTTCGGCAACGGCCGTCACGCACCCATCGCCGCTGATGATCAGGGGCGGGTTATCGCCAATGTCCTGGCTAACCCCGAAGGCCACGAGGGCAAGACCTACGCACTCCATGGCCCCGTCGAGATGAACCATACCGAGATCGCCGAAGCGATGAGCGAGGTTCTCGGAGCCCGGATCGAATACGCGCCGACTTCCATCGAAGAGTTCCAGATCAAGATGGAAAACCTTTACAAATTCCCGCCGTTCCTCACGCAGCATCTGGTCGAGGTCGCTCAGAACTACCGCGACGGCGTCTTCTCGGGCACCAACGACGTCATCGAGAAAATTACCGGAAAGCCGCCCCTCTCGGTCCAGCAGTTCGTCGCGCAGAACCGGGCCGTATTCGCGTGAGCGCGACCTTAAACGAGTCGAGGTTTGAACATGTCATCCACTCAAGATGAGCGTCATCCGTTTCTGGACGATCTGACTGCTGACGCAGAGTTGGTCAGCTCGGTATTGCGCGGCCCCGTCATCGGACGTGACGAAATCCGCCTGGCCGTCGACGCCGTCGGAACCTTCTACGCCTTGCAGACGCCCACGTTTGTCCAGGCGGACGGTTCGCGGCTCGTTCTCGAGTACGAGGCCGTTCTGACGAACGGCGAGAACCTGAGCGCGGCCGTTGTAGTCGACCGCAACGCCGACGGATCGGTGCCGCGCGTGAGCGTCCGGATGAGTCCACTTGGCGCCGTGCTGACTCTCGCCGCTCATCTGCGGGAGACACTTTCAAAGCAGTTTCCGGAAAGCCTTTTTCTTTGAACCACCCGCCCGCGAGTCCGCGGCGGATGTTGCCTCACCGGAGGCACGCAGTTTTAAAAAAGGAACATGTCATGGATGTCAAGAACGCCACTGTCTTTATCACCGGCGCCAATCGCGGCCTGGGTCTGGCTTTTGCACGAGAGGCACGCCGGCGCGGGGCGGCGAAGGTATACGCGGGCATGCGTAACACGAACGGCTTTGAAGAGCCGGGCATCGTGCCCGTCAGGATCGACGTTACGGATACGGCGTCGATCGCCACAGCCGCGGAACAGGCGGCAGACACGACTCTGCTGGTTAACAACGCGGGCATCGCCGCGCTGATCGACGGGCCTCTGGCGCATGACGTCGAAGCGCAATCGGCTCGCATGTTCGATACGAACTACTACGGCGTAGTGCGCGTCACAAAGGCCTTCGAGCCGATATTAGCGGCCAAGCCGGATGCGGCGATCATTAACGTGCTTTCCGACATCGTTTGGCTTCCGCGGCCCTATCTGGCACCGTATGCTGCATCAAAGGCAGCAGCGTGGAGTTATACGAATCAACTTCGCTTTCACCTGCAAGCGCGCGGAGTTCAGGTTCTCGGCCTGCACGTTGGGTTCGTGGACACCGACCTGACCAACGGCATTGACGTACCCAAAGCCAGCCCGGAGGACGTGGTGCGACAGACCTATGACGCACTCACCGCCGGCAAGAGCGAGATTATGGCCGATAAGGGAACAGCGATACTGAAGAGCACGCTTGCGGCTGAGGTACCCGGCTACATCACTCCGCCGGCAGGGCTTTGAACGCTGCAGATCACAAGAGTTGGATTCAGGAGCTAGAGACGAGGCGCGCAGATCACACTGAAACCAGCGCTTTCGGCGTCAGCTTTTTGTCGAAAGAGACTGCCGCACCTTCGCGCGTGCGCGTAGCGTTCTGGCAATCAAAGGAATAAGGAGTGGAACCAGATGTTGCCGTTCGACCAGCCGCTTGGAATCGATCAATGCAACTGCTTCGCAGTGAGGAAGGCAAGCAGGCAGATTTCCCGCCTCTACGATAGTCATCTCGAGCCGGCGGGCCTGCGCATCACGCAATTTCTCACCATGGCTGCACTGGACGAGGTGGGAAGTGCCGCGGTCAACGCTCTTGCCGAACGGCTCGATATCGAACGGACGGCGATGGGAAAGATGGTCGGCTTCCTTGAACGCGACGGCTTCGTCACGATCAGGCCGTCGCCCACAGACGGCCGAAGCCGCCTTGTTGAGCTTACCGAAGAAGGACGGCGCCTGCACGAAAGAGCGGCGCCGCTCTGGCGGGAAGCGCAGCGGGAGTTCGAGCAACTGAACGGCGTAGAAAATGTCACGGCGTTACGGGAGGGGCTGAGAGGAGTGGTCGTCGGTGACGTGACGGTACGCTCAGCCGGGGACTGAAGCTCCACAAGAATTGCCACGAACGCACGAGACCACGCCTGCCCGGACGATAGGACGGTCGAGGCGTCGACAAACACGAATGTGGCATGGACGGATTGAATCCGCAAACCCACAGCGGGCGCACGCAATCGGTAACGGCGACTCGCTGCTCAGAGTCGCCTGCTCTCCTTCCAACGGCAGCAAAACTGCCGTGCAAACCGTTCCTGGATCTGACGGCGGCAAAGCTGGCTATAGCCGCCATTGGTCGATGGTCGCACCGGCGGGCTGCTATGGCCGAACAGTTGTCCCCGAAAATTCGGCTTGAACGTCCGGACCACGCGGTTTTCAGTCGGTAAGCACGCGTCAGCGCGACTGGCCGTAGAGGGTCGGGAGTGTGAGTTCGCTGATGCAGGAAGCTGCCGTCCGACTGCTCGATGCCGCCACTGTCAGCAATCCGCCCCATTGCTGACGTAGAACCCAGCTCTCACCAATGTCGGCAATGGCCGGAATGCGCTCGAAAAATGAGCATGTTACGAGAGAAAAAACGTTGGGCGCTCCTTTCCAGGATATCGCCCGTCGCGCCTCACTTCCTCGGAAAAATCGGCGGCGTGGTGGACGTGCCCCGATGGCCCCGTTCCAGCGACGTTACAGGGCCGACACTGAAATCAGGATGCCGATCGCTTCTTCGCCGCGACTTTATGTGCGACGCGGCGAGGCTTGCGGGTCTCGACAGTCGATTGCGGGCGCTTCTGCGTCTCCGACTGGTTCGCCATGGCTGTCGCCAGTTGCAGCCTCAATGCGCTGAGTTCTGTGATGTATGAGGTGTTCGAATCGCGAAGGGCTTCCAGGCTCCCCTCCATGACACCTGCTTGATGACGTGCGTCGCCAAGCTGAACCTGCAGCGACTGGATTTCCTCCCGATGCCGGGTCTCGCCCAGTTCCGCCCTGCGCGCCACGGAATCGAGGTCCTTCTGGAGTCGTGCGCTGGCGCTCCGCTCACGCTCGATCTCGAGCAGCGCCCGCTTCTCTGCCGCCTGTAGTCGCTCTTGCTCCAGATCAGCACTGGCGCGCAGCTTTTCAAGCTCACCCGAAAAATCCGCCCTCGCCTGCACCAGCGCCCGATCCCGTGCACCAATCTCATCCTGCTGCCGTGCGATTTCCGCCTCAAGTGCCCGGCGCGTTGCCTCGCCTGCTGCCTGCGCCTGTTCCACTTCCTGGATGCGCACCTGCGCCGCCAGCAAGGCAGCGGTGCGCTGCTCGAGCGCGGTTTCGGTCCGTGCAAGCTCGGCCTGTACTGACACGACCTCGTCCTGTGCAGCCGTAGACCGCATTAAATTTGTCACCGTTGCGACAGTAATTCTGTCACCCATTGAAAGGCCGAGGTAAACGGGTAAATCGTCTCCTTGGCGCATTG
>NZ_JBNDMO010000058.1:0-17334 GCF_050436625.1 Paraburkholderia sp. GAS334
TATTGCTGCAACCCGTCGAATGGCAGGCGCTGTATTGCCATACGCACCATACCAGGCACCCGCCGAAGAAGACCCCACCCTTGCAGCAAGCGGTGATGTGGATCGCCATGCTCGGGGGCTACCTGAATCGCAAGCATGACCGACCACCGGGCCCGACTGTCATCTGGCGAGGGTTCCTCATATTGCACGAGATCACGAAGATGTATCAGCTCTTCAGGCAAAACGAATAGCATGATCATTCAACTTGTGGGTAATCCAGAGGCCTTCAGGGAGGGGAGGATGTCAAGCTGGAAGAAGCCAAGGTCTGGCTAGACCCGGCGACCACGCTCGAGGAGGCACTGCACGTGGCCAACAACGCCGGCAAGTCCTCCGACGATTTTCACTGGCATAAGGTGACGCCCGAGGTGAACCGCACCGGCAACGACAATCCGGCCTTCAACAACCCGACTGACCCGGATGCGGCGCCCGGGAAATGATCGGGAAAATCCGCGCAACGTGACCGGGCCCGGCCTATGCTGAATCCGAGTCGCGCCCAGCGAGAAAGCACATGGAACAGCCCGAGCACACCGTCGCGCAAACGCTCTCCGATCTGCGCATGCTGCTGCGCGACCAGCCTCCCTGCACGACCGCTGACGTCACCGATGGCGCCGTCGTCTATCTCGATCAGGGCTCCCTGCGGGGCGTATTCCTGTCCGCCGATGAGCCGGACGGACTAGATACCCCGTTTGCCGTCGACGCGTGGTTTGTCGGCCAGGTGCAGGCTAATGTGGATGACTGGTTTCGCGCGCCCCGCTTCACGCACCGTCCCGCGCTGGCGCATTGGGTGCTCGATGCGCCCCCCTTGGAAGCCGCTGACTGAAGCGAACCGTGGACGCAGCCGGCTGCCGCTGGCGCGTGAGCCTACCGTGCAGTTGCTTCTGCCCGGGAGCGTCGCTGGACGGAGAACGAGCTCAGGCGCGTTCGCGTGCAACGAGCGCCTGGGTTCCCATAAAATAGCCAGAACAACCCGAGACCGCCATGTGCACCAACTACCGGCCGACGCGCAGCGACCAATTCGCGAGATTCACAGAATTCCCGGAGCCTCGATTCGAGTATCCCGCGGAGACATACAAGGACTACCTCGCTCCTATCCTGCGCTTAACCGCAGGCGAGCCGAGCACAGATGGTGCAACGTTCGCGATGGTGCCACGCAGGCGCATTCCGCCTGGCGTGAAGGTGTTCGAAACGATGAACGCACGGACCGAGACCGTCGAGGAGAAGCGCAGCTATAGCGGCGCATGGAAGCGACAGCAGCTGTGTCTGATTCCGTGCGAAAGCATATTCGAGCCGAGCTACGAAACGGTAAAACCTGTTCGATGGAGAATCGAAATGGCGTCGCACCGGCCCTTCGCGATCGCGGGTCTGTGGCGCGCATGGGAGGATCCGGATGGCGTCTCTCTTTCATTCACGATGCTCACCCTGAACGCTGACGGCCACCCTCTGATGAAGCGGTTCCATCGACCCGGAGACGAGAAGCGGTAGGTCGTCATCATTCGGCCGGAGGACTATCAAGGGTGGCTTGGGAGCCAGAGCACTGAGGAAGCGCGGTCTTATCTCAAGCTGTATCCCGCCGACGAGATGTTCGCGGAAGCCACACCGAAGCCGCCGCGCGCTAAGCCGACAGACGACGGCCAGTGCGCCCTCCTCACCTAGAACATCCTCCGACACTGAGTCCAATGTAACTGTCACGACACGTGCCGGAGCGAGTTGCGGCCAAGCAACGTCACAGTGACGGTCTCGCTTTCACTCGATTCTCGATGCTGCCGTCGTTTCGCCGTAGGCCGAACCAGGCAATCGGCTGCACGCGACCCGTAGCGGTCCGTCGATCCGTCATCCAGGTAAGGGCGGCAATGGGGTGCACAGCGGCCATTGGCCCTTCTGCTTGAGCGCCGTGATCTGCTAAGCGTCCAGTGCGGCTACGTGATGGTACCCACGTCACCCCTTGAAATCGGGATCACGCGGACGACGACGCAAGTTGCTTGTTGCGGTCGGTGAGAAACTGGATCAGCCCGTCGACGCCGCTTTGCTGGATCTTGTCGCTGAATTGCGTACGGTAGGTCTGGATCAGCCACGCGCCGAGCACGTTCATGTCATAGACGCGCCAACCCTGAGGTGATTTGTACAGCCGGTAGTCGATCTGCACTTGGCCGTTTTTGCCTGACGCGATCGTGCGCACTACCGCGTCGGTGTCGCTCGACTCGGCGGGCGAAGGCGGGTACTCGAATTTCTGATCCGTGTTGACCATCGTGAGCGCGCCGGAATACGTGTGGATAAGCAACTGCTTGAACTGCTCGACCACCTGGTCCTGTTGCTCGGGTGTGGAGGTGCGCCAGAAGCGGCCCACCGCGTACTGCGTGGTGCGACGAAAGTCGACGAATGGAAGGATGTCCCGGTTCACGATATTCATGATGCGCGGGATGTCGTCCGGCGTGAGGGCCTGCTGGCGCACCTCGTCCAAGATTTGCTGCGTGACGGTTCGGATGAGTGTCTGCGGGTCGGTCTGGTCGTTGATTTGAGCGGACCGCGCGTGCTCAGGCGCGCACAGCGACGCGATGCCGGCCGCAATGGCCAGCGATGCGACGAACGCGGAACGGACAATGGTGCTTCGGCAGAAGTGCTTCATTGCAAACCTCGATTCTGAGAAGGGCCCATCAGACCGCCGGAGCGGTGACGGCACGGTTCGCGCGGCGTTTCGCTGCCCACGCGGCGACGCAGGCATACCAGGTGCCTGATGGATTGCGCGGGGCGTCCGGGGGCGGTTCCGCCAACGGATCGACACGGCCCCTTTTATCGTCTTTGACACCCGCTTTTGCTCGCCCGCCTCCATTGCCATCAGCCGGCTGCCGGTCTTCGCGACATCGCGCCACCTGATCGCACTGCTCGACGGCAACGTTCTCGGCGTGAACACGCGATTCCCGTTGACTCTAACGTAAGGTTTTAGTCTCCATTGTGCGCACTAAACGGAGGCTTGCATGTTGTTGAAAGTGAGAGAGCTGGCAAGACGCAGCGGACTCACGGTCCGCACGCTGCACTACTGCGACGCAATCGGCTTGCTCACGCCTTCGGCGCGCGCCGACAAGACTGTACGACCGCCAGGATGTGGCCCGACTCCACAGGGTCCAGGCGCTGCGTCGTTTCGGGCTCGCGCTTGCCGATTACGGCGCGCTTCCTGCCGCCCCGCTTACCCGGCAAGTCCTATAAATTTTCGCGGATCATGGCGAACACATCGGCGGACTGCCCCTGCAACATGGCTTTCGCTGAATACAGGACCATTCCGTACGCAGAGCCCCATTCGATCTTCGGCGGCATCACGAGCGTCATCGTATCGACCTTGACGTTCAGAAGTGCGGGGCCGGGCTCATTCAACCATGCGATGACTGCATCTTCGAGCTCATCGGATTTCGACACCGTGCGCCCCCATAATCCGATCACCTCGGCGACCTTACCGAAGTCCGGGTTTTGCAGGCCCGTATAGAGTGGGAGCATGCCTTCGGACTTCTGCTCGATGTCGATAAATCCAAGCTTGCCGTTGTCGAACACCACCACCTTGATCGGCAGCTTCTCCTGCACGACCGTCATGAGCTCACCGAACAGCATGGCTAGACCACCATCGCCGGACATGGCGATCACCTGACGTCCAGGCTGGCACTTCTGCAGCCCCAATGACATTGGTAGGGCCGCCGCCATCGTGCCGTGGAGCAGACTCGAAAACACGCGGCGTTTTCCGTTCGTCTCGATGTGCCGATAAAGCCAGACAGTAGGTGTCCCATCGTCGGCGCAGAAGAGTGCATCGCTCGCTGCGTGCCGGTTGATGAGCTCGGTCAGGTAGATGGGAGGAATTGTCCCGCGGTCCGACGCAACCGCCTTGGACAGGTGGGATTCCAGCGCAGCGGCATGCCGTTGGACGAGCTTGTCGCGGAACTCGGTAGACGTGCGCGGTTTAAGGCGCGGCAGCAACGCCTCCATCGTGGCCTTGATATCTCCCACCAGCCCTAGCGTGACCGGATGCCGGCGGCCGAGATGGTCGGGTGCCATGTCGATCTGAACGATCTTGGCCTTCTCCGGGTAGAACTGCCGCCAGGCAAAGTCGGCGCCAAGCATCAACAAGGTCTCGCATTCGGATACCGCCAGATAGCCCGCTTCGCCGCCGATAATGCCGGTCATGCCGACGTTGTACGGGTTGTCGTGCTCAAGCACGTCCTTTGCGCGGGACGTGTGTGCAATGGGCGCCTTGAGGCACTCGGCTACTGCAAGGATCTCGGCGTGGGCGCCACGACATCCCGAGCCCCCATAGATCGCAATCTTGTCGCCTGAATTGAGGATTTCGGCGACACGGTCGAGGTCTGTGTCACTCGGCCGGACAATGGGCACATTTGTGTGGACCGAATACGGGACGTCATCGCTCGCATTGGCATGGGCAATGTCAACCGGAACGATCAGCACGGCCACGCCACCCTTTGCAATGGCGGTCTGGCAGGCAATCACCGTTTTACGTCGTGCCTGCTCCGGCGTAATGATCATGTCGCAGAACACGCTGCACGATCCGTAGATCGCCTTGAAGTCGACCTCTTGCGGAAAGTTAAAGCCGATTTCCTCGCTCGCCACCTGGGTTGCGATCAGGATAACCGGAGCCCGATTACGGTTGGCGTCCACCAGACCGTTAATGAAGTGAAGGCTGCCAGGCCCGCAACTTCCGGCAACGGCCGTCAGGTTGCCGGTCAACATGGCTTCGCCTTCGGCGGCAAACGCTCCCGCCTCCTCATGGCGTACATGGACCCACTCGATGTCGCTCTCGTTAAGGTGGTGAGCGATGAGATTCAGCGTGTCGCCCACGATCCCGTAGCAGCGCTTTACGCCCGCTTGTTCGAGAACTTCGACGATGATTTCTGCAACTTTCTTGCTCATGTACGTCTCCGAAACGCGAGGTGATAGGGAGAGAAAACGCTCTAGGGATGGATACGAGCAGCTTTGGTCGTCACGCCCGGGGGCCGTTACCTGCACTGCGCCTGCGTTCGGCTTGATCGAACGTGAGCGCCGCGCATTTCAGCGCGCGACGATGCCATTGTCCGGCTGCCCGTATGCATCGGCACGAACGGTCCCGCCGTGTGTCGGCCGCGCAATGCGCGGGCAACGGCGTGCCAACAGGCTGGAGCATTGAACGCCCACCGAGCTGGGGTTTGCTTCAGACTCCTACGTTGCCCCCATCATAGTGAGTAGGGGGAAGGACCGCTATTACATAAAGCTGGAATCCGCCCCGTGTACGCCGGCGACTCTGGCTTTGGGTATGCTCATGCACACGTGACCGGCGGGCGCGACGAACGTGCGACGGTTCCCGAGAGCAACCTTGATCCCAAGCTGACCCTGCCGAGGGAACTCGGCGGTGGAGGCGGCGACGGCACGAACCCCGAACAACTATTCGCCGCGGGATAGAGCGCGTGCTTCATCGGCGCGCTGAAGTACGTCAGCGCGCGCGAAAAGATCGCGTTGCCGAAGGAAGTCGCCATCGACGGCACCTTCGGGATCGGACAGATCCCCAATGGCTTCGGCATCGAAGTCGAACTGAAAATCTCGATGCCGGGCATGGACAGCGCAGAGGCGCAAGAACGGCCGGTTCGAAGGCCGTGGCAGACCATCAAAATGCATGCTCAACGTGGTGACGAATGGCCGCAACTGGTCGAGGATTGCGGTAGGGATGCCCATTACTGAGCACCCCCCCCACAGATCCCGGCGTGCCCAATTCGGGCACCGGGCTCCTACCTCGCGTGTTTGACGGCGAAGCGCCGATCAGGCCACGGATGAAGGATTCGAGGGGGCGGAAGCCAGGCATTGGCGATTCGTCTCATTCGCTCCCACGTCATGGCGTCCTTCTGACTGCGCCGCCGGAGCGTGCGCCGCCCTAGATCGGTGACGTGATGTCGGAATGCGACGAGTGCCCGCGAGTTGGTAGGCACAGCGTGATACGCGAAGTATCCGCGAACCACCTGCCTGAGCCATTGCCCTTGCACTGGAATCGGTTCGTGCATGCGCTTCCGTAGCGCCTCCTTGATCTGCCTGAGTCTCGCCCGCATGCGATCCCCTCGGGTCTTCCGCTGTAACTGGAAAGCCCCGCGACGAGACCTGCCGCAGATAAAGATGAAACCCAGAAAGGTGAAGGTCTCCGGTCGGCCAAGACCCCGGCTCTGGCGGTTGACCGCTGCATAGCGGCCGAACTCCAGCAGCCTCGTCTTGTCCGGATGTAGCTCAAGCGAGAACTCTTCCAGCCTCGATCGCATCGCGTCCCAGAAGCGCCGCGCGTCGGCTTCGTGCTCGAAGCCGACAACGATATCATCCGCATACCGCAGGATGATCACGTTGCCTCTTGCTTCCCGCCGTCGCCACCGGTTGGCCCAGAGATCGGAGACGTAGTGCAGGTACACGTTCGCGAACAGCGGTGAAGCCACTGATCCCTGTGGTGTACCGGTCTCACTGACGCTCAGCTCTCCGTCTTCCAGAACACCCGCCCTGAGCCACTTGCGCACAAGGCGGATGATGCGCTGGTCGCCGATCCGGTGCTCAATGAAACGGACTAGCCAACTCTGGCTAACCGAGTCGAAGAAGCTCCGAAGATCCGCGTCCAGAATCCAGTTCACCGGGGTGTGGGTGATGGCCGTCGCCAACGCATCCAGCGCATCATGTTGACTACGCCCGGGCCGAAACCCGTACGAGAAACCAAGAAAGTCTTCCTCGTATATCGCGTTCAGCACTTCCACCACCGCACGCTGGACGATCTTGTCTTCCAGCGCGGCAATCCCTAGCGGGCGCTGTTTGCCGTCCGACTTCGGTATGTACTGTCGCCGAACCGGCAGTGCCCGGTACGCTCCGCTCTGTACCTGCGCGAACAGGCGCTGGAGATTCTCTTCCAGTCCTGCCTCGTAGTACCGCCACGTCAGGCCATCCACTCCGGGAGCCGCATTGCGCTTGAGCGCAAAGAATGCCATCCGAAGTCGGTCGACCGTGACGTGGTGTAGAAGCGCGGTGAACCGCTCCTTCTTCCGCTGTCTTGCAGCTTGCCGTACACGTTCCAGCCCCTGTGGCACGCTTGCCCGGTTCTGCGCCCGGTGCGTGTGTGGCTGACCCGTGTTCCCCTTGGTCCCCGCCCTTGGCTCCACCCACTCCGCAGCTGGTTCCCCAGCCTTGTTCGCAGGCTTCATCGCTACTATGGCGGAGTCTGACTTCTCCCGTCCGTTCATCATCGGCTACGGCTCCTCGCCTTCCCGATGCGGGCCTGTCCATCCTGGGACAGGCCAGACTGGAGATCTCCCGGTTCCCGGACAAGGAGCGTGCGCACATGCCAGGTTCTACGACCACGCCGGGTCATCCGGGCGCTCGCGATTGCGCGCTCAGACGTTTTGCCTTCCGCTACACAGACAGCGTCGGCACCCGGAATCAGTTTTCTATCGTGGCTCAATGAATTAGTAAGGACCTCCCCGATCCCAGCATGGGAACCGTTCGGTGCCATCATGGCTGGTGCTACACAACCTTCCGGGAAGGAGGAAGTCATGGAAAGGATTATTCGTGTCGGCGTCGATCTGGCGAAGAACGTCATGCAAATTCATGCAGTCGACGGCACGGAGCACGTCGTGGTCCGCAAAGCCGTTCGCCGCGTGCACTTCCTCAACTGGTTCGCCAATCTGCAACCTTGCCTCGTCGCCATGGAAGCGTGCAGCGCCGCGCATTACTGGGCCCGCAGACTGCGCGCACTCGGACATCAGGTACGGCTCATTCCACCGCAATTTGTCGCGCCATACCGCAAAGGCGGCGCCCAGGTGAAGAACGATGTGCAGGATGCCGAAGCTGTCTGTGAGGCCGCCGGCCGCCCTAATATGCGCTTCGTGCCGGTAAAGTCACCGGCTCAGCAGAGCGTGCTCGTGCTACACCGCATGCGCACCGGATTCGTCGAGGAGCGTACCGCACTCGTGAACCGGTTGCGAGGGCTGCTAGGCGAGTTCGGCGTCTTCCTGCCTCAAGGCATCCACCAGTTGCGCAAACACCTCGTTGAGCACATTGAGGACGGCGGAAACGAACTCAACGGTCCGGCCCGTCAAGCTCTCATGCGTGGCTGGGCCCAATGCCAGGCGCTGGACGACGAGATTGTGTGGCTGGATCGACAGATCGGCGACCACGCCAACCACGACTCGCAGGCCCAGCGTTGCATGGAGCTGTGCGGGGTCGGGCTGCTCACGGCATCGGCCGCCGTGGCCACTATCGTTGACGCAACACAGTTCAGAAACGGCAGGCAAATGGCCGCGTGGCTCGGCATCGTGCCCAAGCAAAACAGCAGCGGCGGAAAGCAGCGGCTCGGGCGCATCACCAGACAGGGTAACGACTATCTGCGCACGCTACTGTTTCAGGGCGCGCGCTCCGCGGTCCTCACCGCGCCCCGACGCAACGACCGGCTCTCCCGCTGGATCGTTCAGTTGCAGGCTCGCGTGGGATACTACCGAACCCTCGTTGCCGTAGCCAACAAGCACGCCCGCATCCTGTGGGCGGTGCTCGCCAAGGGCGAACGTTTCGATCCATCCCACGCGCCCGCCCGTCATAGCGGGGCGGCGGGCGCGTAAGCCCCGAACCCCGAAACGTCATGTCCACGGTAAATTCACTCCCACCTCGAGGACCCAACAAGGCAAGATAGCGACAGGTCAGACCGGCAGCAGGCGAACTCGAAGGCCAGCGAGGCGATGCGCTCAGCGCAAATGCCGCTCAATGAATGGAGTCCCGCTGCGCGGTTACTATCCGGGCCCGGGCGCAGCAACGCTAGCGCGCCCAGCAAGGCCGTTTATAGGCATGCAGTCTGTCCCGCCGCCGTTCTGCCATCCAAGTCCCGACCCACGACAAAGGAGCTTGTTCGATCACCGATAAACCAACCTTGCTAAATCGGGGAGGTCCTTATAGGCTGGCCTGCACGTACCCCTGCCGACGCTTCGCCGACATCCTCGCGGATGCCTGCGCACGGCTCGGGGCCGATGTGGTTCGCTATTCCCTCATCGCAGTGGACTTGCACCACTTACTCCTTGCCGGTCTCCCGGCGCACCCGTGTGAAAACGCAAAACTACTCGGTTTTCGGGTGTCGCTTTACCCTTCCCGAGGTGCTGCCAAGCCGATATGGCGCGATCTGAAGGGTCGATTTTTCAGAGCGCCGCATTCGGCATGCGTTTTCACACAGCCTCGGCCCTCTCCGGCCGTTGGAGCTCTCAAGAGGTGACTGGCGGCTTCCAAGTTTCATCGGACGTCCATGTCTCGCAATGGTCATGTCGTAGGATTGATCGACAGGATGTCGACCACGCCTTCAAGCACGACGACGAGGTCTTCAACCTGATCCCGCTGCCTCCGCTGGATCACGTCCAGTTCGTCGCTTGCGCATTTGTGGATAGCGCCTACGCGTCGCACAAACATCTCGGCGAGATCGTCGCGGGCGCACACGCATAGTTGAGCAGTGCCACGATCAGCGTGTAGCGCTTCTCGGGGAAGGTGTCCTTCTTCAGGGAGGACGCACCAAGTGCCATCGCATGGGTGGCCAGCGAGCGCAATTTCGATGCCGGAATGGCCCGTCTTCAGCGAAGTATCTGCAATCTACCCGCGAACGCGAAGGATGTCATGCGGTCTGCCGGCACAGAAGCTTCGACGTGTTGGAACAGCGGAGGAGGCAAGAGGCATCACGGTGAGACGAATGGGCGATCGAGATGGGTCCACATCGAAAACATTCCCTTTCGCCGATGATGGCTTCTCTGCCAACCGAGGAAACCGGGAAATGCAGAACGCTCCTCCTCAACACTGGTAAGCGAAGCGGCGTCGAGGCTGGTTTCTGCGTTTGTTCCGGTCACTGGGATGTGAACAAACCAAAGGCGCGAGCCTTGGCTAGCGCAGCTGATCGGTTACGTACGCTGATCTTGCTGTAGAGGTTGTTCAGATGCCACTTGACGGTCGGAACCGTCAAGCACAATCGGTCGGCAATCTGTTGATTGCTCAGACCGTCATTTATCATGTGCAGCAGCTGCGTCTCTCGAGCCGTTAGCGCAGGTAACAACACTTCGCGGTTGGTCTTGGCTGGCGCATCGACGGGTTCTTTGTGAATGGCATCCTCTGCGATACCGACGAGCGTCCGAATCCGTTCAAGGAAGCTGATTTCCAGGGGACGCACAAATCCGAGTTCGCGTGGCCCTGCGGTGCGCAAGATTTTGTTCAAAACGGTTCCGTATATTAAGAAAGGTTGCATCAACTGCCCTGGGGTTGCCAGCAAAACGGCCATCGATAAACTTCGCAGTGCCTTAGCTGAATGTCCTAGCTTCGTATGCGCATCCATCGCCGCTAGCAAGAGTCCGATGCGGTCGCTTTGACGGCCTTGCTTCTGCGCGGCCTTTGAAGCCACGTCGATCTCGACTAGAGCATGGTCGCACATTCCGCGGCTGATCATGAGTTCGACTCGGGCCAGCAGCCAGTCGCCACGTTCACGCATGGAGACGTCTGGGGCACCCGTCATGCTGTGGCTCAGGCCGCAGGTTTCCGCCAGATCAGACGATTCCAGGATGCGCCCCTCGCGTAATTGTTGGCGGACTCGTTGTGCGCAGAGCAGCATCCTAACCCTCGGCGGATAGCTTCGAGCGATTCGATCAAGAGTGGCATCGCAGTTAAAATCGTCGCGCACGTCATGCGACAAGCTTACACAGGCCCCTAGACCAAGTTCCGCAGAGGCAACGACTCCGTGGTGATTCGCCCGTGCTAGACCCCGGCGGGCAGGCACGCGGGCGTCCGCAAACCGGGCAAGATCGACCAAGGCGCGTGCGTGTACGAAATCGATGGTCGCAACGACGCCAGCGTCCGATCCAATCCTTTCAGCCACGCTCGAACGCGTCTCGGTCAGAAGTCGGTCTGCCACGTCAGGCCGCGCTCGCGCAAGCTCAATCATTGACCGCAGGATCGCCACCCAGCCATGAACGAACGCACTTTGGGAACGCGAAATCGCGCCTTCAGCATAGTCGAGATGCTGTTGAGCTTCGGTAAGGTCACCACTGTCGATCTCAGCCATCGCTGCTATTGCTGCGACCGTTCCCGCACGCAATGGGTCGTTCGGATGTTTCCCACCAAGCCAGCTCAGCGCCTCAGCGCGCGCGACGTCAAGTGTGTCGAGATATACGCCCAGCACGCTTCTTAGGAAGGAAAGATCAGCGCCGCATTCGCGTTCATCGGGATCACCGGCTGGCTCGTGCCGCAAACGTTGATCAAACACTTCCAGCGCGTCGCGTGCGCGTTCATATTGCATCGTATGGCACAAGGCCCACACATACCAACCTTGAGCCTCCAGAGGAAGGTGTCCGCCCGCGGCAAGCAGGCGGTTCACCCATTGAACGAAGAGTGTCATCTGCCCAAATTCAGCCGTCGCCTCTCGCGCCACGCGGCCTATCATGTCCTGCGCTAGCTCAACATCTGGCGCGTCGAGCGCGCTGACGATCGCATGCACGTAATCGGCACGACTCGCATGCCATTGCGCAACGCGCTGCAGGACAAGTTTGCGACGAACGGGGTCCAGCCGCGCTTTGCCTTCGTTCACGAGGTACTCTCGCAGCAATGTATGAAAGCGGAACCAGCGGCGACCGCGATCCACCGGAAAAATTAGCAAATTTCGGCGCAACAGTTCGTCGAGCCATGAATGCGCCTGAGTGCAACCGGTCACATGTTTGGCGAGTTCCGCACTGAACTCCTGCACCAATGCCGTCTCCATCAAAAACTGCACACGGGCAGGCTCCAATCCAGCCAGTACCCGATGCGTGAGCACGCGCGCGATATCTTGCTGGTCACCCCCGAATCGTTCCAAAACATTGGACGGCAGGCCCGTTTGCGCACGAGCCTGATCGCTGCCGTGCTCAGCAGACATCAAGACTTGAAGCAGGCGTACTGCCGCAGGCCATCCTTCGGTGTGGGTTTGGATCTGACCTAAGGCTTCCGCGTCAAGCGACGCGAAGCCGGCCGATCGAAGCAATTGCCGCGTTGCCGCGAGATCAAATGAAAGATGCTCTGTGGTTAGTTCGAGAACATTCAATTCAAGCTTGACCCTCACGAGGTCAATCGGCACTTCACGGTTGCTGGAGATTATCAGTCGCAAATCGGGGCCGCTGTCGAACACCAGGCGTTCCAACAGCACAGGTAACCTTGAGTCATCGCATGACCCCACGTTGTCGACGAAAAGGACTGTCTTGCCGGGCAACCTGTGAACGAGTCCAAGCACGAGGTCCATCATCTCGCCTGAATCCGCAAGCGCGGTGGCGTCAAGCTCGTCATTGTCGAAAGCGATATCGCGCGCTATCGTGCGCCGCAACAAGGCGAGCAAAGAGAGCACATCCCGGTCGCGATCATCGAGGGAAATCCAGAGACAGCGGTTTCCATGTGCAAGCAAACGCCGATAAACCCGGCTAAGCAAGACCGTCTTGCCGTAACCGGAGGGTGCGCAAACGCAAGTTAACTTAGGCTGGTCGGCCCCTTGTAGCAAAGAATTCGCGCGCGTTGAAACGCATTCGAACCCGAAGCTTGGGGGCGCCAGGCGACCTCTCGACCAATCACGCCTGATTGGGTTTTCGGAAGGGGCTGAAAGCGGAGGTGGGACGTCCATGTCGTCCGACAAAACCGGGATTCGGTGGGGCTGATGCTCCTGTGCGGCGATTGGTGTCGTTAGTGAAGCGGTCTCTTTCATTCAAGGCTCGGGCGCGGGCCGACGCGTGGCAACCTGTCACCAAGAAACTTCTTGCTGACTGCGCGTTCTGTCTGCCGGCCGATTCTTTCAGATATCGCTGTAAGACACATTTTGATTGTGAGCGTTTGTCGGCAATTTCGATGCCAAGGGTTTTCCCTAGTCATGCCCCCAACTTTCGGATGGGGTTTTAGCGCTCATGAGCGACGAAAGTACAGCTGTCCACCGTCTAAATCCCAGTCGCCGCGAGGTTACGTGATTGAGAGTTCTGACAGGACGAAAACCAGTCAGTACCGCCCAACACCTGTTATCCATCAAGGAATCCGTCATGACCACGATCGAAAAAGTCATCTTCTCGGGCAACACCCACACCACGGTCAACCGCGACCCCAGCGCCCAGCGTGGCGACCACGGCGTCGTCGACATCAAGCTGTCCGCGCCCGGCGGTGAAAACCACGAGTTCATCGCCGCCGAGCCGCACCCGACCGCGGAACAGCTGTTCGCGGGCGCCTGGTCCGCCTGTTACATCACGGCACTCGGGATCGCGGCCTCGCTGAAGAAGGCCACGCTGCCGCCCGACTTTTCCGTGGGTATCCAGGTTGATGTGGGCCAGACCGGTCCCGGCTGGTTCCTCGGCGCCCAGTTCACCGTCCGCATGCCGGGCCTGGCGCAGGACGTCGCCGAGGCAATCGCGCGCTCGGCTCATCAAATCTGCCCGTACTCGAAGGCTGTGCACGGAAACATCGACGTCGCCCTGACCATCATTACGGCGTGATCCGGCAAGTCACGCGCCTCTAACTGAACCTCTTTTAGCGAAATTCCATCATGAAGACCAAACTCGTCGCTGCACTGCTCGTCGCACTTTCAGCTTCCGCCGCCGCTCCCGCGTTCGCCAGCGGCTATGGTCCGGCCCCCTCCTACAGGCCCTCGGTTGGCGCACCGGCATCGCAACGCGGTCTGAGCGCGCAAACCCTCGCTGCCGGGCGCGACGTTGCTGCCGGCTCGCAGGAGGCGTATGGCGGTGTCATCTCCGGCCACTCCGAATCGGCGAGCCATGCTGCCGTGATGCCGCGCGACGACCTCTACGCACGTCACTAGATCGCGCATCCCCCGTCGCTGGGCCGTTGCGCATCATGGCTGTTGATGCGCGTCGGTGCCAGCATCGGGTGAGTCATGGTTTTTTTACCAGGGAAGAAGCAGGCAGTGTTCAGTCATGTAGTGGTCGGCACCAACGACCTGGAAAAAGCAAAGCGGTTCTACGATGCTGTACTGGGCGCGCTCGGCCATGATGAAAGTTTTGATGACGACGGTCAGTGTCGGCGCTATGTCTATCGCGCTGACAGTTCGACGACGAGGATTTTGCCGCCCTGCTTTGAATGCGTCAGATTGCCACCCGCAGCCACAACTCGGCCTCAGGTCTCGATCTGCTGCACGCGATACGCGCAGAACGTGTTGCCTCAGAGCGTGGACGCGGACACCGGCACGACCGGGGTTGCCAATGGCGGCAAGTCGGTCGAGGACCCACCCGGCGTGCGTGGCGCCCAGGCTGGCGGGCTGTATCTCGCCTATCTGCGCGATCCGGATGGCAACAAGCTCTGCGCCCTGCATCGCATGCCGGCCTGACGCGAGCGACGGCGCCGACAACGCTCTCGACCGGCCGTGGCCATGGCGGCATCCAGGCGGCGCTGTTTCGTTCAGCGACGTACAAGCGGACTGCATGACGTGAGTGATCCCAATGCGTGTGCCGATAGGTGCGCGCGGGACGAGTTGCACTACGACGAGGTCAAAGAGCAGTTCTGCCCGCGAATCCAGACTGGCCGGTAACAGGCGTCTCGAGTCTGTTTCGTGAGGCAGCAAGCGGCCCATTAGCTACCGCGAGTCGCCTGACCGGTTCATGAATTTCTCGTAGAGCGCCTCCCCACCGCGCCACCGTACTTCGTTCCGCCATGTCATCCGGAACAAACGCTGTTGCGTCAGGGTGTAGCCATAACCGTAGAACAGCCTGTAGCCAAATTCGTGGTTTCAGGCGTCGGTGGTAACGGTGGGTGGACCTTACGCGATCAGCGCGTCGCGGGCCATCGGCTCTCCTTCGAATTTCGCACTGTATCGGCTGGAACGAAGCGAATCGCAACGGGAGTAATATGGTCTGCGGCGGGCGACGCTTCACCAGGCAGTGGTGACGCTGGCGTGGAACACTCGCTCACCAACACACTCCCAATCCGGAGGAGGCAATGGGCGAGCGCTCAGCAAGCACGACGCCTCCACTCGTGCGAATCATTGGCACAGTTGGTTCCGCTGTGGCGTACACAATTCGCGATTTTTTGCATCGCAGCGATGTGCCGTTCGAATGGCTGCAACTTACGACCGACCAACAGGCGCGTTCGCAAGCAGGTGTGGAACACCTTCGCGATTCGCGTCTGCCGATATGCGTATTCACGGATGGTACGCGCCTTGAGTGCCCAACCGTTCTCCAGATCATTGAGAAGCTCGGCTGGTTCCTTACTCCGTCGCGGTCGGTGTATGACGTTGCCATCTATGGGGCGGGTCCGGCTGGTTTGAGCGCCGCCGTCTACGCCGCATCTGATGGACTCAAGACAGTCTTGGTCGAGCGATCCGCCATCGGTGGACAAGCCGGAAGCAGTTCCAGGATTGAGAACTATCTTGGATTTCCGGAAGGAATCGGCGGTGCGGACCTTGCCGAGCGAGCACGGCAGCAGGCGTGCCGTTTCGGAGTCGAGATTCTACTGGCTCGCGAAGGGGTCCGTGGCGAACAGCAGCCGGGGAAACAAGTGGGCTACCTTGCCGACGGCACCAAGATTGTCTCCCGCGCAATCGTTTGTGCAACCGGTGTCGAATACAGACGACTCGGTATGCCGAATGAAGATAAGTTTTTGGGCGCCGGTTTGTATTATGGCGCCGGCGCGAGTGAGGCTGCGCTCACCGAGCATGAGCATGTGTACGTGATTGGCGGTGGAAACTCAGCGGGACAGGCGGTCATGCACTTTGCTCCCTTTGCTAGGCGCATCAGTATTGTCGTCCGTGGCGATTCGTTGGAGGAGACCCTCTCGCAATACCTGGTCGATCGTATTCGTGCCTCTCGCAATGTCGAGGTGCTCGCGCGGACCGAAGTGACGGGACTGGATGGTGACGAGTCTCGACTGCACGGAATCACTCTCACTGACTGCAACACTGGCAAGAAGCGTAAGGTCGACACTCACTGGCTGTTCGTCTGTATTGGGGGGTTGCCATACACTGATTGGGCCCCGGAAATGGGTGTGGAGCGTGACGAGCAGGGCTATCTGGTCACCGGTTCCGACCTGCTTCGTGGTGGGCGACGGCCAGCCAACTGGCCCCTGGATCGTGACCCGTATTACCTGGAAACCAACATTCCCGGTCTGTTCGCGGTAGGCGATGTTCGCCATGGTGCGGTGAAACGCTGCGCGTCGGCAGTAGGCGAGGGCGCAATGGTGGTAGCGTTCGTGCATCAATTTCTTGCAGAGGGCTGAGCGCAGCGCCTCCGAGCGCCCGCGGTGACGTACGAACACACCGCTGCCCCACAAAAACTCGCCGTCGCGAGGACAGGACGGAGCTTGCGGCTGACGTCGAGCTTCTCGACGAGCCGTATGCGAAGGAAAGCTCACCCGGGCGTTGTCAACTTGACGCCAATGAACTCAGGCTGGCACAAGGCGTTAGCCATCCAGATGGCCGCAGATGGATTCCGGGTGTTGCCGGTGAAAAGACGCCATGCTCGAATCGCGAATCGCGAATCGCGCGGCGGCCTTTGCCCTGCTCGATGCGCAGCGTCATGCGCTGGCTGTCGATGTCGCCGACCTTCAGCGCAACCACTTCACTGGCACGCAGGCCGGCACCGTAAGCGACTGACAGCGCGGTCTGGTGCTTGAGATTGCCGGCGGCAGCGATCAGACGCCCCACTTCGTCCGGGCTGAGCACGACCGGGAGCGTGCGGGGCACGCGCACCGGCTGCATCCGCGCCATCAGCCCGGGCTGGTTGAGCGTGATCTCGAAGAAGAACTTCAGTCCGGTGATCGCCGCATTGAGCGACGTCGGTGACACGCCGTGATCGACCAGATGCGGCTGGTAGCGTCGCAGGTCCTCGACGGTGGCGGTATCGGGCGCTCGCCCGAGGAACGCCGCCAACTGCCGGACCACGCGCAGATAACCGGACTGGGTTCCGGGTGTGAGCTTGCGCATGCGCATGTCGTCGATCATGCGCTGGCGCAGCGGGCTGATAGCCTGGAGGGTATGAGTCATGACTCTGCTCCCGTTGAATGACGAGGCGGATTGCCTCGCCCTTCACATGAAAACAGAGTGGGCTTCCTCTCCCGGACCACTAACGTTGAGCCGTAGCCCCATTACCGCGCGAGCGGTTTCGTCCGCTGGCCGATCCCGGTCCCACGTCGAACTTCCGTAACCGACCCACAGCGGCCGACCGTATCAGGGTGCCTTAAGTGTCAGCTTTTGAGGTACATCGGCCATAAAGATGACGCAGCGGCCCTCTTTACATGATGCCGGTTGCGGTTTTCCAGTTGCTCATGACAAGCCTTGCGCTGTCATGG
>NZ_JBNDMO010000059.1:0-15075 GCF_050436625.1 Paraburkholderia sp. GAS334
TTAAAATTGCTGACGCCGACGTGCCGGACTTTCCCGGCGCGTACGACCGAGTTAAGTCCCGCGATCTGTTCGTCTAGCGAAACGTCCGATCCCGGGCCGAACACGGTCCGATGCTGAGTGGATGAAGAGGCAGTGGCATCTCGGCCTCCGTCCGGCTCAGTTCGACCCTGAAGAGCCATTCGACCTTCAGACTCGCAGCCATCAGCTAACAGGCGTGGAGCGGACATTCGGGAAATCAGCGTGGAGGGTTGTACCTCTTGTTCGACACCTGCTCTTGTCCGCAGGACTGTGAGCACGCAGGTAGTGTGCCGAGTGATGTGCAGGAAGACTGAAGATCGGAAATCGGGGAGTGGCCCGAGGCGGCCTGGGAAACGACCCAGCTATGGCGAATGAACGTGCCTTGCTGGGAGCTGGAGCTATGATGCACTCCGACAAAGCGAAGTAACGTCGGTGGGACGCTCCGTGGCAACGCTGCCACGGGCCATATTTGTGACGATAACGCGGACACGAAGCCGCGTGATCCGGGCGAACCGCGTAGCCGTTTCCTGTCGGCTCTCGTTAGCACCAGCAGCCGTTCAACACGGCACTGGCGGGAGTCTTCTCATCAGCGACCCTACCGACCAGTTGCCGGGGGCGACGCAGTCTTGACAACGGTCCACTCTGGAGCGACGCGGACGTTAGACCGGACCCGGGCAGGAACTGCCGTTCGGGCGACACTTCCTGGTAACCTGGTTAGAAGAGTGATCAGCCATTAGCCCCAGCAAAAAAGACGTTTACTTCGTCGATTTCCGGGACTAGCTTGACCTATAAGGAGGCCAGCGTTCCGGCTTCATCTGGGCTGCGGCCGACGCTGCCAGGCCTGAGCCGGTTTGCGACGTAACCCGGTCGGGTCCACTTGATTAATCATGAACACAAATATCGGACTCCCATGACTTTCACCAGCGGAAAGCGGCATCTGAATTTTGTGCTGCTTCGCGTTTTGTTAACTGCAATATCGGTTGCGAGTTCGGGTCTTTCATACGCGGCAGCACTGGCGGACGCAGTGGTAGCCACTGAAGGAATCTGCATGGCTAAGGGGATGTATCCAATGGTAGGCGGGGGCACGACCGTCTTCTCTCACGAAAACACCTGCTTTAGCCGCCCTGTAACTACCCCTTATCCCTGGGAGAAGAAAATCGCACGCGCGAAAAGGAACGCCCCAGACACGTTCAGTGGAGCCCGGATCGTCCGATACGACTACCACGACGCGCTGTACCACTGCACGAAGCGGCATATGCGACTGCCCACTGTCGAAGAGTTGAAAGCGCTGTTCGCGTACGCGAGCACTGATAACGGTACGGCTACGGCGAACAGATACGCAATCGTCGCGCCAGGAAACGATTCGCGCTATCCAGGTGGCCTTTATGGCTGGGGAGGCGCAAGCACATATTGGTCGCACACCTTCGCCGGCAATGGCTTCCACAAGGTGGTCAATCCAAGCGATGGTCGAGTAAGCGTTTACTACGATTCGCATGTCGGCTACGTGTCGTGTGTACGCTGAGCAGGCTTGAGCCGGTTCGTTGTCGGGTCGCCGGCGTTTGCCACGTCGGTTTGTGACTACAAACCGCTGCCACGTCTTGTCCGCGACAACCGCCGCGGACAACATCCTGGCGGCTAACTCTTCTCCCCATCATGTGCGCTTTGGAAAGCGACGCGGACTCTCCGGGATTGGGTCATTGCGATGGACGACAAGCCATTCCGGTGATCTCGCGGCCGACCGGATCAATCGCTCCGTTTCAGTGTGAGTTCGCACACCGGTCGCCAGCCTGTTCGCGCCCCATACACTTGATTTGCGTGGCGGCTAACGGGCCCGCGCTTACCCGTAAATTGGCAGCAGCAGGAACAGTTTGATGACGATCGCATTGGCGATGTCGATAAAGAACGCGCCCAGCATCGGCACAACCAGAAAGGCACGATGAGATGGACCGAACTGATCCGTAATGGCCTGCATGTTGGCGATCGCGGTCGGCGTGGCCCCGAGGCCGAAACCGCAGTGTCCAGCGGCGAGCACCGCAGCGTCATAGTTGCGACCCATGACCCGGAAGGTGACGAAAATGGCGTAGCCAGCCATAGCGATCGCCTGCACGACCAGGAGTGCGAGAAGCGGCAACGCAAGCGAGGACAGGTCCCCAAAGCGCAGGCTCATCAGCGCAATCGCGAGAAAGAGCCCGAGGCTGACATTGCCGAGCAGGGACACTGCGCGCTCGAAGACCTGATACCAGCCTGGCACGGCGAGTCCGTTGCGCAGAACCACGCCGACGAACAATACACACACGAACGCGGGTAGCTCGAACGCTGTGTCAGTCAACCTGGATGCGAGCGCCGAGCCGATAGCGAGGCACACGGCAATCAGCGCCACCGTTTCGATGACGGCGTCCGCCGTGATCGGCCGAACCGCTTCGGGTTGCTCGAAACCGGTCGCGCCTGCGACATCGGGTTTCGGGCTGGGAACAAGGTCGTAGTGCGTGATGAGGAAACGCGCGACTGGGCCGCCTATCAATCCCCCGAGTATCAAGCCGAACGTGGCGCAGGCAACCGCAATCTCCGTCGCCGCCTGGAGCCCGTGACGCTCGCGAACACCTTGGCCCAGGCTGCACCGGTGGCGTGGCCGCCTGAGAGGGTCACCGACGCCCCGAGCAGGCCGAGAATGCGCTCTTGCCCCAATGCCCAGGGCGAGGCCGATGCCGGGCACATTCTGCATCACGAGCAAGCCGACCACGGCACCGAGAAAGACAATCAGCGAACGCCCACCCGCTTTCAGGCTTGCCAGATCTGCGTTGAGACCGATGGTGGCAAAGAAAGAGAGCATCAGTGGCGCCTGAAGTGCCTTGTCGAAGCGCACGTCGATGCGAAAGGTACTGCGTAACGCAAAAGCCAGCAGCGCTACAAGTAACCCGCCGACAACCGGTTCGGGGATGCTGTAAGTTCGCAGTATGCGTACCCGGGCAAGGATCTGCCGCCCGAGCGAAGAACGAGGGACGCGGCCATCAGCGTTTCCAGCGTGTCGAGGCTCATGATGCCTATCCGTACCTGAACGAACGGCTAGTGAGTCCTGTTCGATGAGGTTGTTCCGGAGTGACCCCGCACGAACCTGAGAAGGAGATAGCCCGTCACGCCCGATAGCGTTGAGCCCGTGATCACGCCCAGCCGGACGGGAGTGAAATATTCGGGACCTTCGAAAGCGAGTGAGCCGATGAACAGACTCATGGTGAAGCCGACACCACACAGTGCAGCGACGCCAAGCAACTGAGGCCAGTTAGCGCCCTCGGGTAGCCTTGCGAAACCGAGCCCAACCAGCACGGCGCTCGCCCCGCAAATGCCGACGAGCTTTCCTGCGAAGAGACCTGCGGCGATGCCAAGCGGCAGCGGCTCTGCCAGCGCAGTGAGGGTCACGCCAGCGAACGAGACGCCGGCATTGGCGAAAGCAAAGATCGGCAAAACGGCGAAGGCCACCCAAGGGTGGAGGCTATGTTCAAGCTGATGCAGCGGAGCGTGGCCTTGCGAGTCCTTCGTCCTCAACGGCACGGCGAAAGCGAGCGCAACGCCTGCGAGCGTTGCGTGAACGCCGGACTTCAGCACGCATACCCACAAGATCACGCCGACAATAACGTAAGGTGCAATTCGTGTGATTTTCAGCAGGTTCAAGGCAATCAGCACTGCAATTGCCACGGCCGCGAAAAGGAGCATCGGGATGGAAAGATCGGCTGTGTAAAACAGCGCGATGATAACGATCGCGCCCAGATCATCGGCAATCGCCACTGCGGTGAGGAATATTTTTAGCGACGCCGGCACCCGGTTGCCGAGCAGCGAAAGAATGCCTAGCGCAAATGCAATGTCAGTGGCCGTTGGAATGGCCCAGCCATTCAAGGCCGCGCCATGCCCACGGTTGATAAGAAAGTAGATGAGTGCGGGCACTACCATTCCGCCGACTCCAGCGACGACAGGCAGCACGACCTGTGCGGGAGTGGAAAGCTCTCCTTCAATTACCTCGCGTTTGACCTCCAACCCGACCAGGAGAAAGAAGATAGCCATCAAACCGTCGTTGATCCACAGTAGCAGCGGCTTCGCGACGATTAACGATCCAAAGCGCACCTCCACGGGGATCTTCAGCAGATCGTCGTACGCGTGTCGAAGCGGCGAGTTGCTGCAGATCAACGCGAGTACTGCGGCGCCCATGAGCAGCAGTCCGCCCGCCGATTCCAGTTTGAGGAAGGTGGAGATTCCATCGGTGGTCTTGCGAAACGCGTTGTCGATCACGATGCCCGTCCGTTGTCAGCGCATCAACTCGTAAAGGATGCGGGTTTCCCGGCCGGCATTAGTGGCATGGAACTGTCCCGATGGGCGCTTACGCAGGGCTAGCGCATGCGCCACCTCCATTTTCAGACCAGGAATTCGACGGCCCCATTGTTTATGTGGTACATCGCTCCAACAATTTTTAGTTTTCCATCCTTCTCCATCGGGGCCAGCACGCTACTGCCATTCCGTATTGCGTCTATCGTGTGTCGAACATTGGTTTTCGCCACCGCATCGACAAATTCATAATTCTTACTGCTTCTGTCACCAGAGTACTGCGTTTCATCCACAGCCGGTCTGATCTTAGCCAGGAGACCGGTCAGGTTTCCCAGTTCAACGTGATCAATGGCGCCCTTGATTGCCCCGCATCCAGTGTGTCCCATAACCAATATAACTTTAGCGCCGGCCGCCGCACAGGCAAACTCCAGGCTTCCAAGGAGATCCTCGTTAGCGATATTGCCCGCGATACGCGCGTTAAAAGTATCTCCAATTCTCGTGTCAAGGACGATTTCGGCCGGAGCCCGGGAGTCGATGCAACTCAAGATCACAGCGGCCGGATATTGCCCGCCGGCAGTAGCCCTCTTTTGCGCCAAATAATCGTGAGACAACATCTTCCCCGAGCGAAAACGTCTGTTTCCTTGCTTGAAGTTCTCGATAATCTGGTCTGGCGTCAGCTTATCTCGCTCAGACTTCGATAGCGCCTCCGCGTAAGCCGATTCAACGCCTCCCATGCTTCCCGCCAGCCCAACGGCCGCGACGCTCAGCGCAGTCTTCAGTACCGCACGTCTTCCGGCGTTGGAGGCGTCGACCGGACAACAAGCAGCTTTTTTGTGCATGCCATTCTCCATGAATAATCGCCACGCGATCATCTTTTCGACGTCAGGTTAAACATCACAACGTGCGGTGAGCGCGATGTCGCACGGTATTCGGCCGTCCCGCGGCTGCTTCTGGAATAACCCAAAGCACATGATATTTTTAGTGAAACTCACACACTATTGGACTTTGGTCCTATATAGGGAGGTGTGTCACCGCCCGTCGCGTGCAACGAAAATATCGATCGGCCCGGAGGGATGCGATGGCTCCTCGAATTTTTGCCTGTCGCGATAGGCTGATCTCGACTTCTCCTGGATCAATTCGCATGCGGCTTAACTCACCTAATTTCATGAGAGCCCTAAAGATCATGCAAGACGCACATGTGCTGTTGCCCGACGCGCTGGTAGTGCTCGCGATCGTGATCGCCTCCCGGTTGGGAGATTTCTGCTCCGAAGCAACGATCCGGCGTCTTACTTACCTCGTCGCGCTCCTGTCGTCGACCGCGGCGGGCGTGTGGTTCGCCATCCAATCATTCGATTCGCATCAGTACTATTTCTTCTCGCGGATGATCGTGATCGATTCGTTCGCCAGCGTGATGAAGGCGGTCGTGTCGCTTGGCTTCGCTGTCTCGCTCGTCTATTCGCGCAGATATCTCGAAGATCGCGACCTGTTCCGCGATGACGTGTTCCTGCTCGGCATGTTCTCGCTGCTCGGCCAGCTGATCATGATCTCGGGCAACCACTTCCTGATGCTGTACCTCGGTCTCGAGCTGATGTCGCTGTCGCTGTACGCAATGATCGCGTTGCGCCGCGACGCCGCGCAATCGAGCGAAGCGGCAATGAAGTACTACGTGCTCGGCGCACTGGCTACGGGTTTCCTGCTGTATGGCATCTCAATGCTCTACGGCGCGACGGGCTCGCTCCAACTGAACGAGGTACTGAAGGCGGTTGCTTCGGGCCGCATCAACGATGCCGTGCTGCTGTTTGGCGTGATTTTCATCGTCGCAGGCGTTGCATTCAAGATGGGCGCGGTGCCGTTCCATATGTGGGTGCCGGACGTCTATCATGGCGCGCCGACCGCAATGACGCTGCTCACCGGCGGTGGCCCGAAGGTCGCGGCGTTCGCGTGGGGCCTGCGTTTCCTCGTGATGGGTCTGCTGCCGCTCGCGGTCGCCTGGCAGGGAATGCTCGTGATTCTGGCGGCGCTGTCGATGATCGTCGGCAACATTACAGGTATCGTCCAGCTTAACGTCAAGCGGATGCTCGCGTACTCGGCCATTTCGAACATGGGGTTCGTGCTGCTGGGCCTGCTGGCGGGAGTTGTCGACGGCAAGGCCAGTGGCGCCGCCAGCGCGTACGGTTCGGCGACGTTCTACAGCATCGTGTATCTGGTTACGACGACAGGCACGTTCGGCGTGATCATGCTGCTGGCGCGCCGCGATTTCGAAGCGGATACGCTCGATGACTTCAAAGGTCTGAATCAACGCAGCCCGATCTTCGCCTTCGTGATGATGGTGATGATGTTCTCGCTCGCCGGCATTCCGCCTACGGTCGGGTTCTACGCGAAGCTCGCCGTGCTCGAAGCGACGGTGAACGCCGGCCTCACATGGCTCGCGGTGCTGGCCGTGATCACGTCGCTGGTCGGTGCATTCTACTACCTGCGCATCGTCAAGCTGATGTACTTCGACGCGCCGCAGGACACGACGCCAATCTCGGCCGGCGCCTGCAACCGAACGCTGCTTGCGCTGAACGGCGTGGCCGTGCTGATGCTCGGCATCGTTCCGGGTCCGCTGATGACGGTCTGCCTGCAGGCGATCTCGGATACACTGCCGCGCTGATGTCGGTGGCAGGCTGGTTCATCGTGCTGTTGGCGCTCGTCGGCACCAACATGCCGTTCCTGAATCAGCGGCTCTTCGCTGAAGTGAACCCTGTGCGCTGGACACGAAGCTATACTGGTCGGGTGCTAAGGAGAGCGCCAGAACTGGATTTCAGGGAAAGTTTTCGCTAATCGTGGAAACTCGTAGAAGGTCGAACGGATCCCGGCGTGTCAATGGCGCAGCACCGTGACGCCTGTTTCCAGTCTTTTATTCTCCACCCTGGCTTCGATATGCGCGGGCCTCGATCGTGCGACGCGTTCCAGAAGCGCACACCCCGGTAGAGGCAAAGGTCACCGGCGCGCCGATGACTTGACGAGCTTTGTCGGTGCTTGACAGTCAGCTAACTGGGGCAAAGTCGACGTTCAACCGAACGATTAAAGGAACGGACGAAGGGCCGTAGATGGCCGACTGCTGTCCCACGCAGAGGACCGCAGCCGACCGCGCTGTCTCGCTCCGATCCCGTTGATCAGGCGTCGGAAGCTGCGCGAGTAACACGCCCACTCGTTTCACCAGGCTGGTGACACATTGACTTCGCGACGCGCAAATGCTTGTCACGTAAGGCTCGACCGATATCCGAATGCCCCTTCGTCGCGAGTTGACACCGGCGAGGAGCACGGGAATACAGCTTCAACCTCGAAAGGCCGGTCATCGCCGTTGCCTCTGCGGTCGTTAAAAGTCTGTTCGAATCGGTCACGTCGTACCTTTGGATGGGTGAACGGACGCCATTTGCGCCATACTTCCATCGTGCCTTCACGACGTGGAGAGCGTCGTAGAATATTGCTGTGGATCGTTTTCAGGCGCCCCCTCGAGCGCCGGACCGGCAAGGGCTACCTCGCCCGACGTGATCGACGAGTCGAACCTGTGTTGGGTCGTCCCGAACTGACGAGCCGCGTCTACGAGGTCGAGCCGGTCGATCATGAGTTTAAGGAGACGACATGAACGCAGTGTGCCCGCTGCACGGGCCAACGAAAATCATCGGCACGAATGCGTACGGGTTTCCGGTCTATGCGTGCTGCTGCGACGACGTGACCAATGTGACGCCCCCGGATGCGTGTACGAGGGCACCGACGCAACGCGGACGTGACCCGCAACCTGAACAACCGAAGACGCGGAAAGAATGACACCGACGTTCAAGCCTGCTGCCTGTGTGGTGACCGACAGTCCGCAGTATGTGGACCGGCCGCGGCACGGGGTCGGACAGGTTCTTCAGCTCGCCGTAGTCGGACGACGCCTGCGTGCGCCACTTCATCGCGTCGATTCGTTCAGTACCGCGCCAATCGGCGGAATGCCCTGGCCTTGATTCGAGTTTGCAATCAAGTGATGTGCGAAGAAATAGCCGCTCGAAAGCGGCCTGCCGTGCCTGCTCTCCGGTCGACCCCGAGCGCTATGCATGCGGGTTGCTGTGCACGCAATGGAATTCGTCGATTACGCGCTTCTTCGCGTCCAGAAGCTCCTGCTCCAGGAGCGCCAGAATACGACGTGCCTTCGTCACGTCGACGCCCGGCAACACCGCCGCGTCGATCCGCGCCTTTGCCCTGACGACTCCGATGGTCAACCCCTCGGCAATCCCCTCTGCTGCTGTTGGCATTTCATACCTGGCATAGTGGTTTGCTGGACCGCACGATTGCGGCCTGCTCAGACATATCCTGGTGCCCCGACTGAACAAGCGCGCCGAGTAGCACCAACGTCGTAGACCGACCCCTTTTCTGCCGCCATGTAAGCGCACGACGACGCTTGCAGGTGGGCGTTGGACAAGGCTAGAGGGAAGGAACCGCGGAGTGGACCGACGCGACGCGAGCTTGTGCAGCTATCGTGATTGAAGAGGTCCCGTGATCGACCGTTCCACAAGATGTTGAAGCGAGCCTGCGTCAGGATGGGCACAGTCGTGCTCCGGGAACGACAATACAACCCCGCGGTTATCTTTGACGAAGCCTCGCCTCGCGGATTCATAAAACCGGCAGAATTCGCGATCGCGTTGCTGAGTGCAGCACCGTCGAGCCCTCCCCGCGTTGGACAGAAAAATCGGCGGCATGGCTTGTAACGCAGGGGCGTCGGCGCTATGAACCAAAGCGAAACTTGCTGATATCTCGCGAGCTGGCAAGCAAAGGTCTGGTTTGGCGGCAAAATCCACCGCTAGACCGAGATCGCTTTCAGTTCGTCGGCGAGGTAGGCAACAAGCGCTCGGGCGGCCGGCCGGGCGGCCCGGGCAGCGGGATAAACGGCGTTGACTTCAATTGGCTCGACCGTCCAGTCCGGCAACAAACGGATGAGCTGACCATCGCACAACTCGGCACGGCACCCCCAGGACCCTGTGGCCAGAATCCCAAGGCCGGCAACGGCCGCAGCCGTGGTCGCTTCGTTCAGGGAGATAGTCAGACGTCCTTGTCCACGGACCATGACCCGGCGTCCCCCCTTCTCAAAGGTCCATCCTCGCACTCCGGCACCCGGTGGACCCATGACGAAGCTATGATCGGCCAGATCGCCCGGCTCGACCGGCATTCCCGTGTTGGCCAGATAGTCAGGTGAGGCGACCAGTATCCGCGGGCAACGCCCAAGCATCGTTGAGGTGGCATTCGAGTCCTTCAGCGGTCCAAAGCGAAACGCCACATCTACGCCTTCAACGATCAGATCCTGCCGATCGTCCTCCATTCGCAAGTCAACGTGCAAAGCCGGATGCGCGCTCATAAACCGTCCTATCCGCGGGATGACCTCGCGGACCCCGAAACTGGTCGACAAGGCAACGCGTAGATGGCCTCGCAGCTCCGTGGTTCCTCGCGCAGCGTCGTCTGCTTCATTTAGCGCGGAGAGAATCGCTTCAACGCGGGCGAGGTAATCGGTACCCGCTTCCGTCAGCTTAACGGCTCGCGTGCTTCTCACGAATAGCGCAGCGCCGACTTCCTCCTCAAGCTCCGAAATGCGCCGCGATGCCGACGGCTGGCTTAAGCCCAATTCCCGGCCAGCTTTGGTGAAACTCGATGTGTGGGCAACCCGTACGAACAACTGGAGGGTCGATAGCTTGTCATTCATTCGCGGAGAGAATAACTGAAAGTCATCCAGCCATTCTACCGCTCTCGACGCAAATGAATCAATATTCGATTCAGGCAAGGATGAGGCGATAAACAGAGCCATCGGCTCAATCGGCATCAAGCCAGACATCTACGTTTTCCTGGAGTAAAGCATGAGCACGTCACAAAAGGTTGTCGTCGTTACCGGCGCATCGCAAGGCATTGGTGCCGACGTCGTCAAGGCGTTTCGCAAACTCGACTACCGCATTGTCGCAACCTCACGTTCGATCAAGCCATCGGAAGATCCGAACATCCTGACGATTGCCGGCGATATCGGCGATCCCGCAACCGCTCAACGTGTCATTTCCGAGGGTGTCGCAAAGTTCGGCCGGATCGACACGCTGGTGAATAACGCCGGCATTTACATTGGCAAGCCTTTCACGGAAAACACCAAGGAAGACTATGCCGCTGTGGTGAATGTGAATATGTCGGGGTTCTACTACATCACGCAACTCGCCATCGCTGAAATGGAAAAGCATTCGAGCGGCCACGTGGTTAGTGTGACCGCGAGCGTCGTGGACCAGGCGATCAGCGGTGTGTATTCGGTACTGGCTGCGCTGACGAAGGGAGGTCTGAACGCCGCCACGAAGTCACTGGCGATTGAGTACGCCAGGAAAGGTATTCGCGTGAATGCCGTTGCGCCGGGAGTCATCAGGACTCCAATGCACCCGTCGGAATATCACGACATGCTCGATGCCCTCCATCCGCTCGGCCGCATGGGCGAGACGAGCGATATCACCAACGCGGTCCTGTACCTTGATTCTGCGCCGTTTGTGACGGGAGAAATCCTGCACGTCGACGGCGGCCAGAGTGCCGGCCGTTAAGCACCAGGACATTCGGGCGCCGGACCAGTTCCGGCAATTGCATCAACCGAAAACGGGCGAGCCAGCTAACTTACGGGTGGTGCACTCGGCGGGGTAAGGTCACTCCCAATCGTGAAAGATGTCTTTGAGAAGCGGCCGGAATGAGCGCTTTGCAGCGAATCGCAAGATCCGGATTTTGCGACGTCTACACCATTTCCGTAAGATCGTCGTAAAGCCGAAGCATTATCAAGTGGCTCGAAGGCCTAGCGCACCTGTGCGCGTTAAAGCCGCGCTGCGCGCAGACCCAGCTCGTCGGCCTCGGCGATCGCGAGACTGATGTGTATGAGCTGTTTGCCGCAAGGGAATTCAATAACCTTTATAGAGGTGACTAAAATGGCATCTAGTGACATTCAGGAAATCAAGGCATTAAACGCAAAATACAACTTCTCGCTCGACGAGGGCAACGCTGTTGCATGGGCAAGTTGCTTTACAGCCGACGGAGCCTTCAATGCTGCGATCGGCGGAGCAAAACCAAAAGGCACCGAACAACTGGAGGCTTTCGTTCCTACGTGCATCGCAACGTTCGGGACTATGTATCACCTCACAACCAACGAAATTATTTCGGTCGACGGCGAAAATGCTCGTCAAAAGTGCTATCTGCAATTCTTCACGAAAAAAGACGGTACCCTTGACGGCTACATTTGCGTCTATGACGATTGGCTCAAGCGCGAGAACGGCGCCTGGAAGTACAGCCGTCGAGACGTGGCAACAAAAGACAAATTTACTCATCTGAAAGATTGACACAACACTCAACAAGCCAGGCGATTATCCACCAACCTGTCCCTCCGGATTCTTGGCGTGTTGCCGACTGATGGAATCCGACCGGCCGCTTCCCGGTCCAATGATGAAACGACAAGGCCGCTCGCCGTCGCTCTGACTGTGACTGTCGCAAGCTGGCGGTTGCCGGGTGGGACTTGCACACTGGAAAGCGCCGCCTTTGCACGGCGCACGCCAGGAGCGGTCGCTGGAAGCTGACGCGAAGTTTGGTAGAGAACGGACGCCTCCGGTGGCTACGCCGCGCCTGTCCCGCGCTCTGCGTGTGCCAACGCCAGCGCCAGCCTTGCCCCCACCGCGGCATTGTGTTTCACGAGCGCGATGTTTGTCGCCAGGCTGCGTCCGCTCGTCAGCGCCTTGATGCGAGCCAGCAGGAAGGGTGTCACGGCCTTACCGGTAATTCCTTGCGCCGTGGCCTCGGCGAGCGCCTGCTGAGTCAGCGCGTCGATCTCTTCGAACGTCATCGCTGCCGCTTCCGGCACCGGAGTGCTCAACACCACACCGCCCACGAGGCCCAGGTCCCACTTGGTGCGGATGAAGCGTGCCTGCTCCGCCGCGTCGTCCAGCCTGAAGTCCGCACGAAAGCCGCTGTCGCGCGTGTAGAACGCAGCGAAATTGTCTTGCTCGCAACTGAGCACCGGCACACCGTGCGTTTCCAGGTATTCCAGCGTGAGCCCGATGTCCAGGATGGACTTCGCACCGGCACAGACCACCGCCACCGAGGTCTTCGCCAGTTCCTGCAGGTCGGCCGAGATGTCAAAGGTTTCCGGCGCGCCCCGGTGCACGCCGCCAATGCCTCCGGTGACAAAAACCTCAATGCCGGCCAGGGCGGCACATATCATCGTGCCAGCCACTGTCGTGGCGCCGAGTCCGCCGCCGGCCAGCACGGCCGGCAGGTCGCGGCGGCTGACCTTGTGTACCTGGTCCGAGCGGCCGAGCAGTTCCAGTTCGTCGTTCGAAAGGCCGATGCGGATACGCCCGCCGATCAGTGCGATAGTCGCGGGCTCGGCTCCCAGGTCACGGATCAAGGCCTCCACTTCGCGCGCAGTGCGGACGTTCTCTGGATAGGGCATACCGTGAGCGATGATGGTCGATTCCAGCGCCACGAGCGGGCGGCCGGCGGCCTGGGCAGCGGCCACAGGTGCGCTGCAGGTCAACCACGAGTGTGCAAGGTCCGCAACCATGTCGACGTTTTCGGCGGTGTGATTTCGCTTAAGTATGCAGCACAAGGCTGGTCCACGGTTCGCTGTGCAAGCACGGGGCGTCGTTGCCACCTGCCTGTTGCCTTGGAGCCGTCCGTCCCGGCGCCGTCAGCGCGAGGCTCGCGACGACACGCATCGACATAAGCGGCCGCGAATGCACGCTAAACTGGGTGCGCTACGGAAAAGTTCGAAGGATCGGGCTCAAGGCGATGAAATTCACCGGGATGATGCTGCGTCTCACCATTGCGTGCCTGATTGTGTTCGCAGGAGTCGCCATCTTGCAGGATCGTTTTATCTACTTCCCTGAGAAAGCTGCAACCGGGGACGTCGTTTCCGGCGGACTTCGCGCCTGGCCGACACCTGAGGCGTTCCTGGGCCTCGTGGCCGAGCCGGCCGGATCTGCGCGCGCCACTGTCATCGTCTTTCATGGCAATGCGGGGCATGCCGGACACCGTTCGTTCTACGCCGCAGTGCTCACCCGGCTCGGGCTGCGCGTGATCCTCGCCGAATATCCAGGCTACGGGCCACGCGACGGTACGCCGGGCGAAGAGAGTCTGGTCGCTGACGCCCAAAAGACCATTGCGCTGGCGCATCGCCTCTATGGCGCGCCGCTGCTGCTCATCGGCGAATCGCTCGGGGCCGGCGTGGTGGCCGCGGCCGGGTCGCGTGAACGCGACAAGACCGCTGGCTTGATGCTCATCACCCCATGGGATCGGCTCGAGCACGTCGCCGCTTACCACTATCCGTGGCTGCCCGTGAAGTGGCTGCTGCGCGACCGATACGACAGCGTGACCCACCTGGCGTCGTTCGGCCGCCCTGTTCTCGTCGTGGTTGCGGAACGCGACAGCATCGTCCCCCCGCGCTTCGGCGAAGCGCTCTACAACGCTCTGGCCGAACCGAGACAACTCATGGTGGTGAAGGCGGCTGAACATAACGACTGGATGGGCCGCGTCGACGAAACCTGGTGGCGGGAGGCGATCGACTTCCTGCTCACGCCTTCGCATTGAAATATGAAATCACGCTCCGTCCCGTCCAGCAGGGAACGCTTCTATGTCCTCGATGCGAAGAACAGGCCTGTCGCGGTGTCCGACCGCAGCGAGTGGTCGCGCTGGATGACAGAGAACGAACTGATCTTTCGTCGCACGCTGCTGGACGAATCCGGTGTGACGGTCACGACCCGCTTCCGCGGTCTGTCCGAACCGAAAACCGGGGAGGCTTCGCTGTTCGTGACGCGCGTCACCGGAATGGAAGCGCGAGACAACCGGAGCTACGGAGCACGTACGCTCGATGAGGCGCTGGAGCAGCATGAGCGCGTCGTGCAGAAAATCCTCCGGATGCTGACCGGGCGGTGATCGCCACAGGGCGACGATACCCGCGCGTCCGTCCGAAGGTCGCCACGCCCAAAGAGACTATCTGTCTGATTGAGGACCAGCAGCCTTCGACCGTGGAATCGGATATGTCAATGGCGCGCTACTCTCGTCCGCACGGCTGCAGCCCGACATAACACTCGCTGAGCAGGCCACGGATCTGATTGGCCTGTGCCGTGCGTGCGCTGACGAAGCCTTGGCGTGCCCGATGCAGTGCCAGCACCGCTTGCTGCTCGACGTTCTTGATCGGGACAAATCGCATGTTCGGTCGAGCGACTGCTTCACAGATCGCCTCGGCATCGGCTGCGTCGTTCTTGTTCGTTTTTACGTACGGTTTGACGAATTGCGGCGCCATCAATCGAACGGTGTGTCCCATGCCTTGCAGCTTGCGTGCCCAGTAGTGGGCACCACTGCATGCCTCCATGCCAACGAGTGCCGGCGCCAGATTCGCAAAGAACATCGTCATCTGCTCGCGCTTCACTTGCTTCTTCAGCACGATCTTGCCGTGCCCGCTAACACCGTGAACCTGGAACACGTTCTTTGCCAGATCGAAGCCAATGGTTGTAGCCTTCATGATGGGCGCTCCCGTCTGTGAAGTGGTTGATACGCAACTCCACTTTGGCACGCTGATGCCGTTTCGGGTGGGGGCGTCCATCCCATTGCTTGCGAGCGAAGCCTGGGACCGGAGTCGACCCCGAGCCGTCATTCGGGTCACCGTGTTGGCAACGGCCGCTTTCCAATTCCGAACGGACATCCGTCCGCATCACGTCTGCAGTACGGGCG
>NZ_JBNDMO010000060.1:0-14795 GCF_050436625.1 Paraburkholderia sp. GAS334
ATACGGCTCATGGTGATACTCCTTTTCAGGTAAATTAGGAGTCTGCACTTTACGCCGCCAACGTGATCTTGATCAGTCTCTCGAGGATCAATAAAATGCTCCTTCGTATCACCCGAAAGCCACGGCTTGTGACTTGGAGCGCGTGTCGCGCCAACCTGATTTGACGGTGGGCCACGGGTGCTTCTACTATTTGCCAAGCAAGGAGGGGGAGTGGACCGATTAATAGCGATGGAAACGTTTGTTTGCGTGGTGGAGTCGGGTACTTTTTCGGGTGCTGCGCGGCTACTGAATGTGGGGCAGCCAGCCGTATCTAAAACTATCGCACTGCTCGAAGAACGGCTCTCGGTGCGCCTGTTGCTGCGCTCGACGCGTGGTTTAACGCCAACCGAGGCGGGCCAGGCATTTTACGGACGAGCAAAACGCGCGATAGAAGAGGCAGAAGAAGCGGAGCTCGCTGCCCGCGGAGCCGGCTCCAATCTCACGGGCCGCCTGCGTGTGTGTGCCGCCGTTACGTTTGCCCGGCTGCACATCGTTCCCGCCATCGGGAGATTTCTGGAAACTCATCCTGATCTCAATATCGACCTGGTTCTCGACGATCGCAATATCGATCTGCTCGAAGAAGGTATAGACATTGCATTGCGTATGGGTCAACTCGAAGACTCGAGTATGACCGCGCGCAAGATCGGTGAAGTTCCGCGTCGAGTGGTGGGCACCCCTGCCTACTTTCAACGCGCCGGAATCCCCGCTTCACCGGCAGACCTTTCCACCCATCAGGCAATCGTATATAACCAGCGAGGCGGTGGTGGCACATGGACTTTTCGACGCGAAAGCTCGGAGGTTGCCGTCGTCGTATCCGGACGCGTTGGCACTACCGCGGCTGAAGGAATTCGAGCAGCCGTTCTCGCGAATCTGGGTTTAGCCGTGGTATCCGAATGGATGTTCTCGCCGGAGCTGAAAAGCGGTGAGGTCCGTTCGGTGCTCAATGACTGGCACCTGCCGCCCATTGAACTCTGGGCCGTATTCCCAGGTGGCCGCATGGTCAACGCCAAAACACGCGCATTCCTCAACTTTCTCGAAGACGTCCTGGCCTCCGGCGCAGACCCTTTAGCCAAGGGTGATCACCCGTAAATCATTCCCGCGACCAGCAGGGGGGAAGAATTCAAATCAGACCGACACTGACTGGACGCGCGTCGTTATGGAATCTTGAGTCGCGATTGCACCGCAAGTAGCTGCACTTTGCGCTCGATCTCAGAGAGATGATCAGTGTCTCTCGACGCATCTGGCGCAACCAGGCGTCTGATCTTAGCGTCCAAGTCATAGAAGTTACGCTACGGATGCGACGACCGCCGAGTGGACCCGATGCGCCACACCACGCGTCCTCAACGCAATAAGAAGGGTCGCTCGTGCGCCTGGCGGATCCCCGCCTCTATACGTCGGTATAGAGAGACTACGCCAAGGAAAATAGCCGATAACCGATCGTACAATGGCTATCCTATCCGGCAAAGCCTACTCTTCGACCAGGGCCAGCGATGCAGAGGACTTTCTGCCGTCCGCAACGGTTACCGCCCATTTCTACAGTGCAGAGAATGCCCCATAGAAAGTCGAACGACCTGCTTGAACAATGCAGTAGTGGATGCCTTACCCGGTCGCCGACAACCGGCGTCGAACGAACGATTGCCCTGCGCGACTGGGTCCGATTTTATACAGTTACCACATCGAGTAGACCTGTGTGTCATGGCTCGGCAAGAACGCTATGTACCCGCAATTGCTCGCGCCATGGTCGCCCTTTCGCAGGGCGCCGATATGTCCCGCGCTGTCCTTCCAAAAAAATCGAGAAACCGCCCATAACCTGATTGTTCAGGAGAGTCAAATGACGTTGAATACGACCGCCCTGTCGACCCCAGAAATGGACAGTGATACCCTTACCATGACTCCGTGCACCTCACACGACGATTCATCCCCACCTCGTTCACCGGCGGGAATATCGCGCGTGATAGTCAAGATACGCCCGGTTCCAACTGCGATTACCATTCCGCGTCCTGACGCCTGGACCCAGATTCTCGCCGTCCTTAGTCAGTGCTCTGCTCACTCCATTGCTTTGAGAGAAACGCCGGGCGTTTCGGCTAGCGTCCGAACGCCGTGCGTGCGCAGGCCAGCGACCGGCCCTAACCGGGCGCCAAGCTCGACCATTACCATCATAGAGAAGCTGTCCGACACCCTCGTATCGCTGTCGTGGCACGACTCGACGCTCTGCAATTACGAAGAACAGATCTGGACATTCCGCCACGCCCGCTCAGCTGGGTGCTGCGCATTGAGCGGTAAACCCATCCGCAGGGGTGACTCGATCTACCGCCCGAGGGGTCGTGGGAAAGAACCGCCGCTGAACCGCAGCGAAATGATTCTTGCCTCGGAACTCGCGAGAGTTCAATGCGTCGCTTCATTGCCGCAGACGACAGAAGCAATGAACGAATGATTCTCTCTCGTGTTTTGCAATATCATGACGTTTGAGTTCCGACGAGTCGAATTAGATGCCTAAGTGGCTGTTTCCACTGCCACTGGGTGGACATCCTATCGGAACACCGTCAGGCGCATCTATCCGTAAATCGGGTCGGCTATCGAATCTGCGCCAATTTTGCAGCGGCATCCCTCACCGCCGTTCGCAGCCCTTCCTCGATGACCGGATGGTAATGTGGCGTATCGAGCAATGCGTTTACCGTCAAGTCCACCTGCAAGCTCCAGGGCGATCAAATGGGCAATGTGTTCTGCACCGGGACCGATCCACTCGGTATCGACTAGCCGACAGCTCTACTTGCCAATGTAGACGTGCATTAGCCTGCCGTTGCGCAGTATGACAAGGCTGCGCCCCCGGTCCTCGAAGCTCACTTCTCCAGTGACTAAAGAATCCGGCATGACATCAGTGTGGCGAATCCCGATCACTGCGATTCAGGGAACGGAGAGCACAAGAGAAATTGGCGCACGCCGGTGAGCGATACCACGTGAAAAAAGCGCGCAGCAGCGAAGCCTGCGGCACGTCCCTCATCGGCCGCTTCGTGAAGCACCGGCGGGACCCCGTTGACATTACCTGCGATGAACCCCGGCCTGCTCCCCGCCAGCAACGTACGCGGTCGTAGATTAGCACGCCGTTGGCATCGAGTTTGAGGGCCGTGTTGCGCAGATCGAGACCGTAATTGTTCGGCCGCCGTCCGGCGGTGACGGGCTCAAATTCGACCACGTCATCGACCCATTTACCGCTTTGCGTGCTGATGGCGCAGACGCATGCCGTCCTTTACGAGCATCGCCGACCCGACTTCCTCCCGCAGCTAGAAGCGGAATGCTTCGCTGGAGACGTCGTGCTCATAGTCGACAGTCACGGGGGCGATCAATGGACTCACGCGACCGCACGGCCCATCCATCGTGACGTCGACACCAAGCCTCGATCGCGCCTGTCCAAGTCCTAACCCAATTACACCCGCCCCGACCAACGCGCCCCTACGCGGAAGCTCGGACCATTCGAATACGTCGTCGTTGAAAACCACACGATCCCCAAGCCTCTGATACATTTCCGGAGTCACTTGTGGGGATCAAGTCCCGATCACCACACTACGTGCGCGGACCTTCGTATGGTCACCGATCTGGAACAAACCGTCGTCCAGAAAGCGGGAACGACCTATCAAACAGTCCGCTTCCGGTATTCGATCGACGCTATCGACGACAAAACCCAACAAAGCGGTCTCGTTCACTTTTTGACGCGCGACATCACTTCGCGCCCGTTGATCCGGATCCGTCCTTTGAAGCGCACACCGAAAGGAGCAGTCCTTGACGCATTGTGCGCAGCCTCGACTGCGGCGATCAAAAACTTCGAGGGCGTACATCCAACACGGGTACAAGTGGTACCGCAAACCCCTTCCTCGATCAGAGAGGCCGAAGCCCTCTCCGCCTTTGCCGAACTATATGCCTGCAAACTGGCGCCACCTGCTCCAGTTCCCGATACATCGACACGGATCGTACGCATATTCGCCTCCAACTCAATTCGCACTCCCATCGACTCAACGGTGTCGGCATTTCGCGCGTGGCTGGTCTGTGATCTGCGATGCGGCTCACCACACTATCCGGCAGACTTGGTCGACGGCGAATGGACTACCGCCGCAAAATTCTGCCAAATCGGCTAAAATCGCAAGCTGCTTCAATAGCGACGCTAACAGGAGACTCCGGCAGTTCTCTGCGTTTTATTCCCCTCCCACCCCACGATCGCCTCGTGCGCAGCTATCTTCCAGCCACACTCGTAGTACGGGCCTGCGGACAGCACAACCCTGCCACGCGAGACCAGGACATCGGCTGAGCTCGCGACACTCGTCGAGCTATTGCGTGCCGAATCGGCTGCGGATCGTCTCAGTAGTCCCGCCACGCTCAATGCTCTCTCGGCGGCACTCGTTGCACTGACCTTGAGCATGGCAGGCAAATCACATTCGGCACTGGTCGGTTCCCTTGCTATGGCTGGGGAGCCCAGGCTCGCACGTGCTCTCACGGCGATGTTTACCCGTGCGCCGAATCCTTGGACCTTGCCCGAGTTAGCAAGCCTGAGCGACTGTCGCGGCTAACATTGATCGGGCACTCCCGGGAGACGATGAGTTGCTCTGCCAACGACCTATTAACCGACATCCGCAGTTTGACATCGGCGGCCGCTGAATTGAAAAGCCCACCAGCTCGACTGAGGTGGTGGCGAATGCGGTCGGTTATCAGTCGCTGGCAGCCTTCAGATGCGCATTCGCGCAACGCATCGGCATGACGCCGGGACAGTGGCGCGGCTCAACGGATGCGCTCGACTAGTGCGGAAGGCGGCGATTATATCGTCGGATATTCCCGCAAGGGATAACTGCTATGCCCTTGCGGCGAATGGTGGCGCACACCTGGCGAGGATAAACTGCTTCGAACCGCAGCATGCCATCTTCGGAGGATCCCCACATGCAAATGCTCGTCACGAGTGCGCCCCGCGCCAACGCTGAGGGATTCGGTTCGCTTTGTTCCTTTGCCTTGGACGGAACGCTAAGTGGGTTGTTCAGAGCGGATTCTCGCGTCACGGACCCCTGCGGCCCGAGCGTGAGTGCAGACCGACAGTTCCTCCATGTGAGCACCGATAGCGATCGCATCCTTGCGCTGAATGCTGTCGGCGATGTTGTGCGGGACACGGAAGAAGTGCCCGGGGTCAATGCGGGAGGCGGCAACATCGGGACCAACGGAAAATATCCGGTCGGAATGCGCGGCGCACGAACAATCGCCGCATTCGCTGCCGATCTCAGCGGTGCCCCGCAAAACGTTCTGCCTGCGGGGATCGTTCCATTTCCTCGAGGTCTTGCATCCGTCGAAGGCGGGACCATCTATCTGGCCTCGGGTATCGGCCCTGGCGGCGAAGGGGAAAACAGCATTGCAGCGTTCGATGCAGACGGCACGCATCTAGCATCCCGGTTCACTACGGACGACGCCGTGAATTCACTAGATCTCGCGGTCGCAGCCAACGAAATTATCCTCGCATCCAGCGAATTTCCGTTTCGCGTACCCGACGCTATCGCGAGCGTTCGTGAATATGATCGGTCAAGCGGCAGCGTGGTACGCGCACTCGCCACTCCACCCAGTGTTCGTTTTCATCAACCCCTGGGCTCGAGGTTTGGTCCAGATAGACTTTTGTATCGCGCTGCGCGCGACAACGTCGTGGTATTCGATTTCGGCAACGATCCCTTCATTGACGCTGCGGTACATACGCCCTGGCTCAACGGTCAAACAGTCGTCTTCTTTCCGTCACCCGCGGACTAAATTCGCCAGTTCTTGTCGCGAATGGCTGAAATGTCGAACTTGAGATCGATGCAAAACATGAGTGCGATTCTCACCCAATTGCGCACCACCTGTGGAGGGCCCGTGGCTCTCATCGTCTCCTTGCTACTCCTCGTTGCATCCGGCAGCGCACGTGCGGCGGATGAATCCGGGGTCGCTACCAGACCTATCGGATCGCTCGCCACCCAACAAACAGGTGTAGGCGATCGCCAGCCCGGGACAAATGCTGCCCTCACCGGCCATCGGCAATCGCCAACAGCCGATACCTCCTCTCGCACGCCCGATCACGTACGCGTCGCTCCGGTAAAACGGGCACAACGACGCGTCACAAGCCTCGGTTTCCAGAAAGTGCTTGGTTTGTACCTTGTCTCCGGTCTGATGCTGGGTGTGCTGCCCGTTTCGCTCCCCATGGCTTTGATCCTGTCGGCTCTCGTCGTCAACGCCGGTCCCCGCATCACAGCGAGCCGAGCTTTCATGTTCGCGCTGTGCTATGTCACCGGCACCGCGACCGTCTACACAGCCCTCGGCCTATCTGCAGCTTCCTACCAACATGCCCTCGGTTCGTTTCTAAGGAGTCCGCTCTGGCTTATTCTCTTTGCAGTCCTGCTCATAGGGTTCGCGATTCGGCTAATGGCGGGTGAACTCGTACAGCTTCCTCCGCGGTGGCAACGCGCGCTGGCGGCTGCTCCCGTCCACACACGCAAAGCGATCCAATATCTGATTATCGCGGGAGTCGGTACTTTGTGGGCGCTCTCAGTCAGTGCCGACGTAGCGACGCGTCTCGCATCCTACCTCGCTATCCGGGTACACATGGACGGTGGGGTTGTGGTAGTACTGGCATTGCTAACGATGAGCTTTGGCCTGGGGTTGCCTCTGCTTGCGGTCGGAACCGGTATCACGACAGTCGTGCGGCGTGCCGGCTCGTGGATGGAAGGCGTCAAAGTCTTCTTCGCGATCGAACTGCTTGCCACCGCACTATTGATTGTTTGGCCCTCGCTTGACGGGGGCCTACGGGTGGCGGCGGGCTGGTTGTGGCTACTCGTGGTTATCGCCGCTAGGCATGTTCTTTTCCCGCGGCAGGCCAGGAACAATCTGGCGCAAACCGGGTAGGGGCATTGCTGCCGCAGTGTCGATCTGGACAACGCTATTGCTTGCCAGTCCAGTCTCGACTCCGCTGGATCTTCAGAATCTGCTGCAAAGTCTAAACGTCGAAGACAGTGGCCCTGCTCTGTCGAAAAACGAACGGCTCGCGAATGCGTCAACGCCGTCCTCGACCGACAGTTCGGCCCATTCGGTGGTACAGAAATCAGCGATCTCAAGTTTGCAGGCACGTTGAGAGATGCACCTGCTCGCCTCACGGCGCAATATTGCTCTCATCGAATCGTCGCCCGACACGGCAAACTGGTCATCGCTCAGTCGGTGCCTCGCCGTCCATGGCCATGGACAAGATCCAGTTTTTGAATGTCAGCAGTTGTGGTAACGGCGCCGATTGAGACGGCAAGACTAGAAAGTAGCTTAACCCGGTCTTAAGGGGACGCTCGACGGCGAGTTGTACTGCGCCGCTGCGAAGCTCGTCCTCTACGAGGAAGCTCGGAACGAGGCCGACGCCGATACCGGACGATACAGCCTCGATAAGGTGAGAAGTTAATTCAAATTGCGGCCCGAGGTTCATCGCCTCAGAATCAAGCCCCTGAGCCTCGAACCATCGCCCCCAGACATCCGGTCGCGCGGCGACACGCAAGAGCAGATGCCGCGACATATCCACTGGCTTATTCACTGGTGCCGCAATCGCGAGCGCAGGGCTGATGATCGGTAGAAGCGTTTCATCTCTCAGGCGATACGACGCCAGGCCCGGCCACGTGCCATCGCCCACGCTGATCGCAGCGTCCATGCCTTCCGTGGTCAAATCGAACGGGCGAATTCTCGAGTGGAGATTAATCAGGATACCGCTGTGCTTGGCGTAGAAATCACTTAACCGTGGAACCAACCATTTGCTTGCGAACGTGGGAAGTGCTGCGAGGTCGATCGTGCCGCGCCCTGTTGCTGAAGCAATGGCGTGAAGCGACGCGCTCCTCACTTTTTGCAGCGCACCACTAATCTCCCGATGGTAGGCAGAGCCGATTGCCGTAGGGAGTAGCTTGCGATTGATACGTCGAAACAACACGACGCCTAGTAATTGTTCGAGTGCTTGAACCTGGCGGCTAACAGCGCTCTGAGTCAGTGCCAATTCAGCTGCGGCACGGGTGAAGCTCATATGCCGGGCTGTCGCGTCGAATGCTGTGAGCAACGACATGGATGGTGTCAGGCGGCGTGGGTTCATCCATGGTCCTCGTGCACTTGGCTCACGTAACTGCGATTCGACGGACGTAAATAGCTCTTTCTCTATGGACAAGTCGAACAGAGACTTCGGCTTGCGACGTATCTGCTCATTCTGGTCAGCCGGCGAGCAGCCTCGTGCCTCCTGTCTTTCTATGACGGTGCAGGCTTCGATTGGAGCAATATCCAGTGGCCTAGACGACCATTGGACGACGTCCCGCGCGTGCCGCCTTCTTTCGAGGACAAACGTCCGCGCCTACTCGAACTTCTTCATGGTCAGCCACATGAATGGTGGACGCTCACTGCAGCGTTGAATAGACAGCAACTTGCATAACAGTTATTCCGGCGGGACATAGCCGCCGCCAGCGCCGACCTAGGTTTCCGACTACAGGGAATGCACAGACATCTCCGCGCCCATAGGCGACAAGGTCAGCAGGAACCGAGCCGCCCGGCCCCTGTTTCGACAACTTAGATCAGGCCACCACATCTTCCGACAGCGATTTGTAGTCTGTATAACCGTGGGCGTCGCCGCCATAGAACGTTGCGCGATCGTATCGATTGAGTGGCGCACCGGTACGCAACCGCTCCGGTAGATCAGGATTGGAAATGAACATCCGACCGAAAGCCACAAGATCCGCGTGACCATCGACGATTATCTGCTCGGCGTTCTCATGCGTGAAGCCACCCGCAGCGATGATCGTGCCATTGTAGATCCGGCGGATGTCCTTCGAAGAGACGTCAGAATCGGTCGTCTCCGTCTCTTCAATTCCGCGAATGCGAGGCTCGATCACATGCATGTACGCAAGATCATACTCATTCAGCCGCTGTGCCACATAACCGAAGGTCGCATGCGGGTTGCTATCGGACATCGTGCCGTATGTACCGCTCGGCGAGAGACGGACAGCCACCCGGCCAGGGCCCCACACTGAAACGACAGCGTCAAGGGTATCGAAAAGGAAGCGTGAGCGATTCTCGATCGATCCGCCGTAGACGTCGTTGCGGTGGTTCGTCCCGTCGAGTAGAAACTGTTCGAATAGGTAACCGTTGGCGGCATGAAGTTCAACCCCGTCAAATCCAGCCTGCTTCGCAAGCACGGCACTACGGCGGAACTGCTCGACAATACCAGGAATCTCATCCGTTTCAAGCGCACGTGGGACGATCAATTCCGCCTCGGTAATCTGGCCGTTTTCGTCGCGAATGGCAGCATGCTCGAGCGAACGCAACGCGGACGGCGCAACAGGCGTGATACCGCTAGTATTGGCCGGATGCGCCTGACGTCCCGCATGCCACATTTGCAGGAATATACGAGCACCCTTGGCGTGGGCAGCGTCGATTACCCGCTTCCAGCCGCGAACCTGTTCTTCGGTGTAAATTCCGGGCGCATCCACGTAGGCAATGCCGAGCTGGGATACAGCCGTCGCGTCGGTAATGAGCAATCCGCCATCTGTCGCACGTTGCGTGTAGTACTCGACCATGAGCTCACCAGGAACGTTGCCCGGTTCCGTTCGCATTCTGGTGAGCGGCGCGAGCACCACTCGATGCTGCAATTCGAAATGTCCGACCTTGGTACGGCTGAAAAGCTTGCTCATGACGACATCCTCAAGAGAGTGTTGGGTGGCGTCATATTGGCTGCAAGCGTTGTTGCCCAGTAGAGGTCACGAGGCAATAGTTGTCATTCCGCGATGGAATAGGGAATCTTGTCTCGCGCGGAGCAGTCGCTCTGTCCCGCTGGCGACTCAGCAGTATCCGGAATTCGGAATGGACCTTGGGTCGCCAAAAGACTAATCGCGAGGTCAACTCAGCCGCTGCCTCGTGAACGACGGGCATGCCAGATTGGTCGACGGGCCCTAATCCGAAAAGCAGTGCGGGCGAGATATCACCGTACAGCGGCCCAACGCTATTTCTTGACATTGATTGAGCTTTTTCAGCACAAAATCGATTAAATCGAGACTCGAAAAACGCTCGTCCAATTCCCTAATATGGTGGTACCGGCCGTACAGGCTAACGTAGACCGACGCAAAAGTGTCACTGTTTCGGCAGTAATTGTGTCAATCTGCCTAAATTACAGAGCTGACAGCAATCTGATCGTATTTTTGGTGCGCGCCAGCAAGCGAACTGGCGGCGTTGCCGCCTGCGGCGAGCGCGCTGACAACCGAAATTTCCTCGAGCGTCACCATGGTCCTCGACACAAAGCGACGCGTCAAAGCTCGCTTCGGCCGCACTACAGTAACCCCCGCTTGATGTAGACCCGCGTGATTGCCCGACGATGCTCCCCTGGCATCGGTTCTACCCTGCCCGGCGACCATTTCCTACTGCCGTACGCTGCCCCGCAGTTTGCACAGCGATAAGGTGCCTCGAGAAGGCGCACGTTTAGCAGATACGGCGCTTCATACCCGCACTTCCGGCAAGCTGCCTCAAGGGGCAACGAATGCGAGGGGCAAACGGTAACCCTTTCTATCTGGTAGAGAGCACTGTGGTACCCGCAAGCGATGCATCGGCGGCAGTAGCGGAATGACTCACTGCGAGGCCGGTGCTGGAGTGCCGGCAGGAGCGCGGCACGCAGGGTTTTCGCCGGCAGATCAAGTGTGCTGCGTAAGCGCTCAAGCTCGATCGTTTCCAGTTGCGGCACCACCCCTTCGTACGGATCGACACGCGGCCCCATCAGTCGTGCGAGAGCGTAGCCAGGAAGCGCGTTGGCCGTCTTGAACTTCCATAGGATCGAAACGATTGACTCGCACGGCTCCAGCCATTTCTTGTTGAAAACGTACCCGAGCGCGGGGGTCAGCGAGCGTTCCTCAAGCGTGAGAATCGGAAAGCGCAGCCGCGGCTGCAACACCTCGCTACGCGGCGGCGATGAGCACGCGACCGGTCGCATGGCGTGACTGAACATAACCGCAGTGATGTACCGCGTGGGCCCACAAAGCGGGTTCCGGACAGTAGCCAAGCCCGTCCTTGAGCTCACTTTCCTTCAGGACGATCTCAACGACGCGTGCGAACGACTCCATCGGAATCTCGAGACGCCCCGGCAGACTTGCCTTGTGGTGCGCCGCTTCGAACGCCCGCCAAAGCGTATCAGCATCACTGACAAAACGATACCCGGCGTCGAACGCCTGTGGAATATAGAACCGTGTGAAGCTCCACGCGCTTGCTTCAGGGTACGCCGTCTGGTCGTATCCGTTCAGGCAAGTCGCCACGTCCCCAGCGTTGCGGATGCCGTGGAATGACAGCTCCTCGACCATCAGGCGCGCTACGATCTGGGTTTTGGCTGCGATCTGCAGCCCGGATTTCTGCGCGAGGAGCTCCTGCTGGCCGACGAGGAACGTGAACAGTTTGATCTGCTGCCGGTCGAGCGCGTCGTGAACATCGCGCAACCACTCGTACTCATTTTCGTTGTAGCGCTGAGCCTCGTCGCAGAAAAGAAGCACCGTTCCGCTGCCGGCGCGCGCTGCTGCCTCCCGGATTCTCAGTGATAAGCGCATGCGTTCTGATGGATTTGAACCTGCGTTGGGATCCGGGTCGCCGACGGCCTCAAGCAGGTTTGCAAAGAACGGCCCTTCTGCGTGCCGCGGCTTATGCTCGCACTGCGCGTGGTAGCTCGTCATCTTTGGATGGTTCTGCGCTAACAACAGGCGGACGTATTCGATCGCGCGCGTTTTGCCGATCCGGGAGGGGCCGTAGATCAGCGCGCCCATGATCCGGTAGCGCAGACAGCGGATGACCAACCCATAGAAGGCCCCAATAGCGGGCGTGGCGATACGGTAATTGCCCGGGACCAACGGATGCAGCGCCGGATCCATCGGGCGCGGTATCTGAAGCGACATGACTCACCTCCCAAAAGCGAAGTCCAGAACTAAAATACCTGACCGGTGCCGATTGACAGTTTGCGGGGTCGGGTCGCGGTCCCTTGTGCGCGATCAACGACATCGTCGGTCGGTGCGGCGGGTGTCGCCGTGGCTTCCAGCGCAGGCGCGACTACTGTTTCGGGCTGGAGCGCCGGGCCCGGTGGCGTTTTCGCAGTCGACGCCGACGCAATCAATCGGCTGACGTTGGCAAGTTCTGTTGCCGCCTTGCGCGCTGTCTTTGCACCTGCCAGCTTCTCCTGAACATAGGCTCCGATCGGGTCTGGCGCGCCCGCTCCACGTTGACGGCGTTCGCCTGCCTGCTTCAGGATTTGCTGGCGTAGCTTGAGTTTGTGAGGAATCAGACGCCATGACCCTTGCACATCGAGCACGCCGAGTTCAGCGCCATCCGACAGAAATGCCCGGACGCAGCGCATATCATCCGTGTTCATATAGACGAGCAGCTGCTGGCCAATGAGGTGTGTGCTTGTCGCCAGCACGCGGTTGGTATAGCGAGCACCATGCAGATTGATGTGAGGACGCACGCCCTGGTCGAGATACGCCCGCACGCGACACCGCCGCGCCGACTGCGTCTGGCAAAGGGTGCGACGGTGATGCTCGGCCAGCCACGTTACCAGCGTCTGCTTGCCGCGCACGAAATACCCCGATCGCGTCAAGAGGCGTGACGTTGTTCAGGCCGCCGTGTGGCGTACCGTTGTAACTCGCGATGGCATACTCGACCAGCTCTTCAAGCTCCTCGAACGAGACATATAAACGCAGGTTACCCTTGGGATCGCTCAGCGCTCTGCGCAGATCGCGTGGGTGGGACCCTGTGTAGTCTGGCAGGCGGGATGACAACCGACTCCCGATCGTGCCGAAGAAACGTTCGATATAAGGCCGTTCGTCAGGGCTGCATTTTGGTCCGGCGTCAACAAGACAACCGATAAACTCACACAACGCCGTCAACGTCTCGTTCGCGAGGTTAGCTCTCCCGTTGTCGAGCTTCATCCATTCCCAGGTGGCATACGCCAGCTCCGGTAGACGTTGCGACGGAAAGCCGTCCTGCGGCCCGTATGCCATGCCCGCGATGGTGAAACTTCGCTCACGATGCGGCTCCAGAGCCTTCTCGATCGTCTTGATGACATCGTAGCGGCTGTACTCCCTTCCCAGTGCAATGTGATATCCGAGAACGGCACGGGTGCAGACATCGATGATGACAAGGAGCCACGCCCGCTCGATCTCGAACTCATGCTCGAAACCAAACGGATCACGCGTGACCACCTTGAGTCGGATATCAAGCCGGTGGCCGTCGAATTCGACCACCTGATACGGTCGGGTCGCTGCAGGTACACCCGCGTTGTTCTGGCGTGGCAAGCCCTTCAGATGCGAAGCACCTGCCGACCGTGCAGCAGTGTCGAAGCCACGCAACAACTCTGCCTTCACGCGCCGCGAAAGGGAGCGTATCGCGCGGTCTGACGTATTGAATGGGTAATCGGCCGCAGTCAGTCCGATCGTGCGACATTGGTAGAGAAATTCATCGTGTAGCACCCGCAAACCCTGCAGACGGGTTCGCAGCCCCGAGTCAGTATTTATCTGCACCAGCAGTACCTTGCGTTGCCTGACCTTGAGCAGCAGCCAGCCTGCCAGGGCGGGGTATTGCTCGAACAGGAGCGATAACGCTCCCGCTGCACCATAACCACCACGGTCTCGACCGATCTCGACGGCTTGTACCCGCGTATATTCCGCGATGCGTGTGTAACGTACGAGAGCACGTAAACCAAAGGGTCTGCCATCCGGGTGTGTCAACATCGCGCGCTCCAGCAAGCGGTACAACTGACGACGGTTCACACCTGTTGATAGCTCGATCGATTTGACCGACTCTCCGGCGGCATAGCGCACGACGGCCTGCCTGCGTTTTTCGAAAGCTCGCCGCGCAGCCTCGTCGAGTTCCGTATGCGCAACAGTCGGCCAGGCGCTCACGTCGATCGCCTGAAGCTCCAGTTTCCAGTGGTTCATGATCCTGCCTCCGCCTGCACAAATGACGTCAACAGGGACAATGGCTGGGTGTGAAGCTCCGGTGCTGTGACCCGCCCGCTGCACAACAAGGCGAGCAATGCCGCACGGCACAGAACCGGGTCGCCAGTCGAAAACTCACGCTCGATGGCAAGTAATCTCTGAGGCGAGGCAACGAACCGCACGATCGCCTCCGATAGCGTCGGGGGAATACGGCCCCGGTTGGCAACAACATATGGCAGCATGCGCTGCCAGTTGTCGATCCATACTCGCGCGGCGGCCAGCTCAGCCGGGGCAATCCGACGGATCGATAACGCATTGCCGTCAAGCGAACATTGAGAACGCCCTGCTTCACTATCGCAGTCCATAAAATCGGTATCGTTTAGGATAACCAATTCATATTTATCAACGTAACGGACCCAAAAGTCCACGAGACGCAGACGTCCGTCGATCCGCATGTAACCGGGGCGTTCGCAGAAGTCGATCACCATCGGATCCGTCTCGAGCAGCATCCACACTTCAAGCAGGGAACGTCGACAGAACGTCAACCGGCGCTGCAGCTTGCGGCTGAACGCATCGAATCGATGCGCGCCTCGCGGTCGCTTAAGCGCGATCGGCTTGACCATCGGCAGAGACGATTTCATGAGATCCACGCCTTGAAGACGGGATTCGAAGTGTAGGAAGCGAATTGACGAATCTAATACGTAGTCGGCCTTGCAGAAGTTCGTGAGGCCCCGCCTGGCTTGGCGATGCAGTTTGTCGGCGGGTAAGAGAACTCCCAGAACGAATATCGATCTGATA
>NZ_JBNDMO010000061.1:0-13585 GCF_050436625.1 Paraburkholderia sp. GAS334
GCTTATCCCCGTGGATTTCTACTGGTCCCGATGAGGGCTTGGACGCGTGTCTCAAATATGCGTTGGGGCTCTGTTCTCCTCAAACACCTTCACGGCTTCGTGAGTCATCGCGACAATGCTACTTCTGGGCCGAGCGGCGACGCCTGTCGACCCTTCTCTGCCGCTCGACGGTCGGCCGTCTCAATGTCTCTTACCAAAGCTGAATCGCCGGTCGAATGACCACGCACCGACGAGAGCGAACTGCTGCAATTGGCCGTCTATCGTCGCAGACTACCGTGCTCCGTTAAATACTGACGCAGCGCGCAAAGCGGTCGTATAAAGATTTGCTTCGAACGTCACGGGCCTTTGACGATGTAGATCACAAACTCGGCCACGTTCGTCGATCTCGACTTCCATCCGACTAGCCAAGGTCTCGGCCGTGCCCCCCGCGCTCGCTGCCTGGCTACCGTGGTTGGGTCCAACAACCACCTCACTCGCAGCACTCGTGAGCTCTAGCCGCGCTGGTCAGTCAAGAGTCTTTCTCGACATAAGCGGAGGAATCTCCACCCAGGTGGGTGCCCGCTTCATTTAGTCCTCGCTGCTCTTTGACGACCCTCCGCTCCAAAACCACCCAGAAGCGAGCATCCCGGCCAGAACGACCAACGCCGCGTTCAAGACCTTCTGGATCGCATTGCCGAATCCAGCTCCCGGCCCACGCTACGAAACAGCGGACACGCAAGCGCCGATGTGGCCCAGGCATCCGGCTCGCAAAGAGCTGAATTGCGGGTTGAGTCCTGTGCTTTTCGAAGCTTCGCTTCGCCGGGTAGCGGCCTAAGCTTTGGTTCAATGTTCTGCACTGAAACAACGAGAAAACAGCGATGTCCACACGACTTCACCGGGTGTCTCGCACGGTCGGCCTTGCCCTTGCCGCCGTGACATTGGTCATGTCTGGCACGGTGCTAGCCAGACATCCCACCCCGTTCACGTCGTTATCCGCCGACGATCAGATTTTCATCAAGTTGCATGACGCTGCACGCGACAACGATCCCGCGCGCGCAGCGCACCTGGCAAGCTTGATTCCGAATTATCCGGCGCCGGCTTATCTCAGCTATTTCCAGATCAAGCCGCGTCTGTTCAACGGCGCGGGGCATGCGAATCTCGACGCGCCGGACGCACCGGTGCTGTCATTTCTGCAACGCTACGACGGACAGGCGATTGCCGACCGTCTGCGCAACGACTACCTTCGCGTGCTCGGGGCGCGCCACGACTGGCACGATTTCGATTCGCAATATTCAAAGTTCGTCCTGGACGACGACACGCAGGTGAAGTGCTATGCGCTCGAGTCCCGTGCCACGCGAGGCGAAAATGTGGCCGACGCGGCGCGGGCGCTGCTCGTCGAGCCGAACTGGTACGGTGACGGCTGCGTCGATCTGATCACCGCGCTCGACCGTAACCAGCAGTTCACTCCGGACGATGGGTGGCAGCTGATTCGCCAGGCCTATGAACAGGGCGCGAGGACGACGGGCGGCAGACTGGTCGATGCGCTGGGCGCGGCGCGCCCGGATCAGCTGCTCCTCGAGCAGGCGACGAACCAGCCACGCCTGTTGCTTGCGAAAGGCATCCAGCTGGACGCAGCGTCCCATCAACTCGCGCTGCTCGCCATCACACAGTTGGCGGTCGGCGATCCGGAGGCCGCCGAGGCCACCTTCACCGTAATCGCACCGTCGCTCACCCTGGCAGAACGGGCTATCGGTTGGGGCACGATCGCCTATCAGGCGGTGCTCAGGCAGCTACCGGGCGCGGTGAACTGGTACCGGCTGTCGGCGAACGCGCCCCTGTCGAGTCAGGCCTACGAGTGGCGCACGCGCAGCGCGCTGCTGGCCGGGGATTGGACAATGGTGCGCTGGTCGATCGAGCAGATGCCGGCCGCGCTGCGCGCACAGCCAGCATGGGTCTACTGGTACGCGCGCGCGTTGAAGCAGAGCAGCGAGGTGGCGGCAGCCGACCAGGAATTCCGAACGATCGCGGGTAACTACACCTTCTATGGCCAGTTGGCCTCCGAGGCGCTCGGCCGGCAGATCGTGATCCCGCCGCAGACCAAGGTGACCGACGAAGAAGTTGAGCGGGCTGGCCGGACACCAGGCTTCGAGCTGGCAGAACGCTTTTACGCGCTGCACCTGCGTACGGAAGGCAACCGTGAGTGGAACTGGCAGCTGCGCGGCATGACTGACCGACAACTGCTCGCAGTCGCCGAGTACGCGCGTCGCATCGAGCTTTATGACCGGGCTGTGAGCACTGCCGACAGGACGCAGACGGAACATGATTTTTCGCTGCGCTACCTGGCGCCATTCCGCACGATTGTCGAGCGCGATACGCGGTCCACCGGGTTCGACGTAGGATGGGCGTATGGCCTCATTCGCCAGGAGTCGCGCTTCATTATCAATGCGCGCTCGGAGGTTGGCGCGGGCGGCCTGATGCAGGTGATGCCGAACACCGCTGAGATGGTCGCGAGGAAGATCGGGCTCGGTACGATCTCGCGGGCCAGGATGAACGACATCGACACGAACATCCTGCTTGGCACGTACTATCTATCGATGATTTACAACCAGCTTGACCGTTCTGCCGTGCTCGCGACCGCCGGCTACAACGCCGGCCCTGGGCGCCCGCGTAAGTGGCAGGCCAACCTGCCGCGACCGGTGGAAGGCGCGATTTTCGCGGAGACAATTCCGTTTAACGAAACCCGCGACTACGTCAAGAATGTATTGTCGAACACGGTTTACTACGCGGCGCTGTTTGATGGCCACCCGCAATCGCTGACGGAGCGGCTTGGCCAAATCGAGCCCCGATGATATCGTCCGCAACGCTGATCCGCGGATCGCTCGGGTGCAGTAAGTGCGGCTGCATACGCGACACTGTATAACGATCCTTCTATCTCTGGATGACCTCTCAACACGGAACCATCTTCTGCGCCGTTTAGGTAGTCAGCCGGCGATCTGCGTTCAAATGACGGACTAAGCCCTAGGAGTCGCCATGTCTTTCGAGCAGTATTGCCAGATTGTGGAGGGCATCCGCGTACGACGAGTTCAGTCATCGAATCGGAGCCACGCCAACCAAAACTGACGAAGGATCCTTTGAAATCATGACTTGCATCCCGCCCTGAGCGGGCGGGGCTTCAATCACTGCGACACAGTGACGACGTACGTCGTGTCCACCATGAAACCAGTTCCCGGACCGCGTACAAAGCTACCACCAAATCTGATCGTGTGCTGACCGGGCGACAGCGGTTTGAGCATCACCCAGTACCCATCGCTGATCGACATGCCGGGTCCAGCGCCCGATCCAAGGATGTTATCTGCAGGAACCGTGAAATTGAAGAACGGCGACAGCGCACGGAAACCCTGTGCACCGTTCAGTACGTCGTTGCCGTCAACCGTTACGTGCAGGCTGGTTGGGCTGATGCCGTCTGCAGTAGTCGCGCTGCATTTGCGGCATGATGCTGCGTCCGTGCAGTGAAACGGCGGCAGGTCCTGGGTTGAACACTCAACGTTGATGAGCGGAAAAAGAATGGACGCTGTTGAGGGAATATGATTTGAGCACGTCAGGGTGACGGCTTTATTTGAAGCGCTGCCTGCAAGGAACCATACTGATCCCGCCTGATTGATACTGCAGTCAACCGCCCCTGTTGGTTGATTCTCCGGGTTGGTTGCGGACGGTATCGCAAGCAGCCATTGCCACCAGGTTGCAGACCATTCGCCATACGTTAATCCCAGGGCCGATGTGCCAGGTGGATAGACGGGGGAATTTGCACTCTGGGCGAAGGCAGAGGCCGAAAGACCGAGAAGGATGCTGGTTAATATTAACTGGCGGTACCTTGCGCGAGAGACGGTCGGCGACTTTTTCAACAGCATCGGCCGGGTGCTGCCGTACGTAGAGAGCAGCGGCCGATACGCCCCATTAGCGCGAACTGCTCGTAGTCGGACGTGGGAATTCCGTAGCCCCTGGTCAGAAAATGGGTGGGAGAAAATGAGTTCGCACAAGCGAGGATTATTGTGAGCTACTGACAGTTTTCGACGCAGACGAACAACGCGGGGAAATGTGAGACCGTACACCGCGGCCACGGCCACGACCGCGCACTGCAGGAAAGCGCGCGAGAGCGCCGCAGCAGGCGTTTGACGCATCGACGAGGGGCCTGTTGCGTCACGACCCAAGTCATCGCACGGCCGGTGGTTCCGCGTCGGTCGGGACGCCGGCCAGGTACCGGAACAGTGCCAGCGCCCGGTTCGCCGTAGAGGCCTCGTGCCCGCTCGCAATGAAACTGCTGGCTTGCCGGTCGATGCGCGCGAGAATATACAGGCCCCATACGTCGTTCGTCTGGCGCTGTGCGAACACCACCGTCTGCAGCGCAGCCGGCTGAAACAGTGTCAGTCCGAAGGCACGGACCGGCGACACATTTTCCTCGGCCAGCGCCATCCGCTGCGGGCTGTGCTCCAGCACCCGCATCCGGTACACCAGGGGGCCGGAGCGGCTGTCGCGCACCCAGAAGTACAAGGTTCGACCGGCTTGCAGTTCAGACGGACGGAAATCACCCCGCCGGTCCCCGCCCTCGGCGGGTCCGGCCAGCGCTGCGGCATCCAGGAACAAGGGACGCCACGTCTTGTCGGTTGTGGACCAGTAGCGCATGCTGCGCAGGGTGGAGACCGCCCCGGCACGTGCCAACAGCGTCTCGGGACCGCCAGCGACGTGGACCAGCCCTGCGACCGCGACGACAACCCGGGAGCGGGACGCGGCAGGCCATCCGGTACACGAGGACGGCCGCCACACACTCGCATCGAGCTCCTCGGCGCCCAGGATCGCCATTGCTGGTTGCACGCCCAGCGACGCGTAGGCCGGCACCGGCGGTGTCCCGCACGGCGGCGTTGGCAACGGGGTTGCCACGGCGAAGCCGGCGGCAGCCGCCAGCGGCGCGCAGCGGGCGGCTGCCTTCAGGCAATACGAACCGCGAAGACGCGCAACGTTCATCTGGGCTTGCCTCCCAGCAGCGGCTCGGTCAGGAACTTGACGAATCGATGCGGCTCCGATGTTGAAATACCTCAGCGCGACGTAGCGGCGCATCAAGGGGCGAAAGATCCCAAAGCCTACATCCGAGATCGCCCCGGCAAGTCGTTCGTTCGCCGGCATCCCTTTGACGTTCAGGTCCTCGATAACCACCGCTGGGTTCTCGCGGCAGAGCCGAGTCGTGAGCTTGTGCATGAAATCCGCTCTGACGTGCGCGATGCGTGGGCAGCCTTGCCAAGGATACAACTGTCTTCATCTATTGACGACCGCGAAAACGATTCCTCGCTCGCCTGTCTGCAGTGGTCGAACGTGACGCCTCGTTGCGGGTCGACAGGCCTTGTAAAGCGGACGGGAAGCTATAGTGCCTTCTTCGCCCACAAGATAAAGTTGAAGTTTCTTATCGTGTGCATTAGCGATCGTGCATGGATCGGTGTGAAAGCAGCAGCATTGCCTTGTCAGCCTCGATGGACATACCGTTCCCAAATGCATTTACTATGCTATGCCAAATATCGTCAACGTGATGTAATCGATAATCAAAAAGTACGTTCTGAAAATACCATCCTTGCACTAATCGCTCAACGCCTTTAACCACGCGGGTTTCGACGCCCGATCATCACTGCGGATTCGCTACAACCCGGCTCCCCTCTTCGTCCCTTACGCGGTATCGGCTAGAGTTCCACCTGTGAAGCAGGTCCTATTGGAGAAGACATGCGCGACAACCTGATTCCCGTCATCGTGGGCCGGAAATGGCAAATTGCTAAGGGGTACCATGCCGTTGAACTTCGAACGATGTCCAAATCGGCGCTTCCGCCGTTTAACGACGGGTCGTGCGTCACTCTCTTTCTGAATAGCGCTGGCGACAAGCAAAGAATTTATCCTTTGCTCGGCGTTTCGTCCCTGTCCGATGGTTACGTGGTAGGCATGAGACAAGAAGGTGATGGCAGAACGGATAGTCTGCTATCCAAGTTTCCGTTGAATGAACGAGACGAAGTGTATGTCGGCACCCCCAAAAGCCCGCCGACAATTTTGGACGATCGTGCGCGATCCATCCTTTTTGCTGGCGGAATAGGCGCAGCATCGATCGCGGGAATCGCGAAGCGGCTTGCATCGGCGGGTCAAAGGTTCGAGGTGCACAACTTCGCCCGATCGGCCGACCGCGCAGTTCTTCGAGAAGAATTTGACGCGCTTCGAAGTCACGGTGAGGTCTATCACCATTTCGGCCTGTCCGATGATCTATTCGCGCAGAAGAGTTCCCACGCAATGAGTCCAACTCATGCCAACACACAGATTTACTGCAGCGGCCCCCCTGCTTTCATGGATCTCATAGAGCGCCAAGCCCGCGAATGGGTGTATGCAGCGAACGTTCATAAAATCGCCCTTGGCGACCAAAAGGCATGGTCAGCGGCAGTGTGACGGCACGGTAACTGAGGCGCGCTTTCCGCAGCTGATGCACAATCGCTCGTCGGTCCCGCCCGCTCACGCCTATCTGGGGCTGTGGAATACTCGTGAGCCGCTTGGACGGTTCTAGAACTGTGGGCTGACGTCATGCGCATCTGACCGGTGGCGACCCTGAACAGCCGTTCGAGATCGCGCCATCGCGATGGCTGCTTCGAAGGGTGCAACCGCCATTCGATCAATCAACCTGGCCGGCGAGCGATCGGTGCCTTTACGGCCACTCGAGTCCCCCGCCATATCACTGCTGAATGACCGGTATCCTGAGAGATCGAGGAGGAACATGCATGAAGTCAATCAACGCTGAGTAAATCTGCAAGCGGCTTCCTGATCAGCCGCCAGTATGGCCGGCATCGTATCCCTCAGATAATCCACCCAGGTGCGAATCTTCGCGTCAACGTATTGTCGCGATGGATACATCGCGTACAGCCCCATCTCCTGCGACCTGTATTCGGGTAGTACCCAGGCAAGTTCACCGTTGCGCAATCCGCTGATCGCCGAGTAGATCGGAATCAGGCCGATTCCTAGTCCTTCCCGTACTCCAGTGGCAAGAGCCTCCGGTGTATTGACTTCCAGCAAGGCTGGCCGGAATCGAACGGACTCCATTCCGTTTGGCCCATCGAAGGTCCACACGTTCATTGGAAACTCGGGTGTGTTCAGGTGGATGCACAAATGCGCTTCGAGGTCGTCTGGCGTGTGCGGAACGCCACGGGCCTCGATGTAAGTACGTGATGCGCAAACAATGCTGAATGCACTACCGACTTTCTGTGAAATGAGCTCTGAATCCGATAATGCCAACGCCCCGACAATTGCAACGTCGCAGCCGTCTTCGATGAAATCCGGCATGCTATTGGCGAGCGTCAGCCGGACTTTCACTTCCGGATATAGCTTTTGATACGCGCCGATCGCCTTGATGAGGTAGTGCTGTCCAAACCCGACGGGAGTGCGTACCCTTAGTTTCCCAAACGGACGCGCATGTGCGTCACCCGCTTCCGCCTCAGCCTCTTCGATCAGGGCGAGGATCTGCATGCAATGCTCGTAATATCGCTCACCGGCTTCGGTCAGCGCGATGCGTCGTGTGGTTCTGTTGAGCAGTCGGGTTCGAAGATGTCCCTCCAGATCCGAAACGGCGCGTGAGACCTGGCCAGGTGTGATGTCCATGCCGTTCGCCGCCGCGGTGAAGCTCCCGGCTTCGACGACGCGCACAAAGATGCGCATGCTTTGAAGTATGTCCATGCAGAGCTCCAGATGCGAGTCGAAACGGCGAAGCGCGATAAATGGCGTATCGCTACATCCCTTTGCAGGCGCAACAGTGTGCGCCGGCCGACCGGCGCTTACGTTAAATCATCTCGATGGCCATGGCAGTGGCTTCGCCACCGCCGATGCAAAGGCTGGCAATTCCGCGGCGTCCGCCCGTCAATCTGAGGGCTGCAAGCAAGGTGACCAGAATGCGCGCTCCGGAAGCGCCGATAGGGTGACCGAGGGCGCAGGCGCCGCCGTGTATGTTGACCTTGTCGTGATCGAGAGCCATGTCCCGCATGGCGGCCATGACAGCGACCGCAAACGCCTCGTTGATTTCCCACAAATCTACGCTGGACGTCGTCCATCCGATCCTGGACAACAGTTTCTCCATCGCGCCCGCGGGCGCGGTGGTAAACAGTCTCGGCTCTTGAGCGTGGGTGGCGTGCCCGACAATAGCGGCCAGAGGCTTGATCCCAAGTCTGTCGGCGCTTGAACGACGCATCAGCACCAGTGCGGCGGCACCGTCGGAAATCGAACTGGAGTTGGCCGCAGTCACCGTGCCACCGGTCTTGAACGCGGGTTTCAAGCTACCGATCTTGTCGAGTTTGGCCCTGGACGGTTGCTCGTCGTGCTCCACGAGGACTTCGCCTTTTTTGCTGGAGGTCATCACGGGGGCGACTTCCCATGCGAGGGCCCCGGACCGAATAGCGGTCTGGGCACGGGTGGTGGATTTAATTGCATAGGCATCCTGATCGCCTCGGGAGAAGCCGTAAGCCTCTGCGCACTCTTCAGCGAAGGTCCCCATGGGACGGCCCTTATCGAAATAAGCGTCTTCCAGGCCGTCGAAGGACATATGGTCGAGGATCTGTCCGTGACCCAGGCGGAAACCGCCGCGCGCCTTCGGGATGAAGTATGGAGCGTTAGTCATGGACTCCATGCCGCCCGCGACAATGACCTCGTTGCTGTTGGCCATGAGTAGATCATGGGCCAGCATGGTGGCTTTCATGCCGGAACCGCACACTTTGTTGACAGTGGAGCAGCCCACCGACAAGGGCAGTCCGGCGGTGATTGCCACCTGGCGCGCCGGGGCTTGGCCGAGGCCGGCAGGCAGCACACATCCGAAGATGAGTTCCTGCACCTTGTCGGCGCTAACGCTGGCTCGCTGGATAGCGGCTTTTACGGCAACGGCGCCGAGCTGCGGCGCTGTGCAGCTGGAGAGATCCCCCTGGAAGCTGCCAATAGGGGTACGGGCGACAGACACGATAACTACGGGATCTTTGGACATGGTTTATTCGCTGAAAAGATGGTTGCGGTTTATTTGGCGGCCATACGGATGGCGCCGTCGAGGCGAATGACCTCGCCGTTCAGGTATTCGTTCAAGAGGATGTGCTCCACCAGAGCGGCGTATTCCGCTGGCTTGCCCATTCGGGCTGGAAACGGCACCGTTTTGCCCAGCGCCTCCTGGACTTCAGCGGGCATGCCGAGCAGCATTGGGGTTTCCATGATGCCTGGCGCAACTGTCATGACCCGGATGCCGTAGCGGGAGAGTTCCCGCGCGAGTGGCAACGTCATTGCGACGACGCCGCCTTTGGAAGCAGCGTAGGCCGCCTGCCCGACCTGTCCCTCAAACGCGGCCACAGAGGCTGTGCAGATGATGATGCCGCGCTCACCGGAGGTCTCTGGCGTGCAGGCGCTCATCATCTCCGCCGCAATGCGGATCATGTTGAAACTGCCTACCAGGTTGATATTGATCGTCCGCGCGAACGAATCCAGCTTGTGGGCTCCTTCACGGCCAATGACCTTTTCGGCGGGAGCAACGCCTGCGCAATTGACGAGTCCCCTGAGCAGCCCCATTTCCAGAGCCGCTGCAAAAGCTGCTCTGGCGCTGCGCTCACTGGCGACGTCGGTAACAACGAATCGGGCATTCGCCCCTAGCCGTGCGGCGATGGCCTTACCTGCTTCGGGGTTGACGTCCGCCAGGACCACCTTGCCGCCACGTTCGGCGATCATCTTCGCCGTGGCCGCTCCCAGGCCGGAACCCGCCCCGGTCACTACAAATACGTTGTCTCTGATCTGCATGTCCGTTTTCCTTTCATGTGACGCTGCGCTGATGCATTCGGTACGGCAGCCGCTGACTCGCGTCTGGATTCGCTTCCGATGCGCGCCGCTACTCCGAATAAAACGTGGTGAACGAGCCAACCTCCGCTCTTTCCGTGACGAGGCTGTTCTCGATGCGTGAGGCATCCTCAAATCCAAGACTCATGCCGACAACAAACCTCTCACCGGTCTCCAATCGAAGTTGATCGGCAATGACCTTGTGGTACTTCATAAATGCCGCTTGAGGGCATGTGCTCAGGCCATGAGCGCGGGCAGCGATCATGATGTTCTGCAAGAACATGCCGTAGTCGAGCAGGCTACCCTGCTGCATGACGCGGTCGATTGTGAAGAACAGGCCGACGGGCGCGTCAAAGAATTGATAGTTGCGGCTGTGCTGGGCCTGCATTCGCTCCTTGTCGCCCTTTTCGATTCCAAGCAACCCATATAGCTTCCAACCCACGGTCCGCTTTCTTTCAAGGTATGGCGATATCCACTCGCGCGGGTAATAGTCCCACTCGTCCGTGCATGTCTCGTCTAGTGCCGAATCTTCATTAACCCGCTGGATCGCGGCACAGATGCGGTCTTTGGCGTGCCCCGTGACGACGTGTACGCGCCAAGGCTGGATGTTGACGCCCGTGGCCGCGAACCGCGCCACGTCCAGTATCGATTCCACCGTCTCTCGAGGAATCGGCGTGGGCAGAAACGCCCTGATGCTGCGACGCGAAAGGATGGCCCATTCGAGGGCCTTGCGTAGCACATCGGCATCCATTGCCGGGGGTGTGTCACTTCTCTTCATCTGCCACTCCATCTGTCTCCGATGTCAGCAAGTCCGCGCAACTCGGTTGCACGGCAGCACTGCCTGATGAGCAAGATTAGCGGTGCAGAAAAGGACCGGTTGTCTCGAACATGACAATCAACATCGGCTTGCCAATCGTCCTCTACGAACCGAGAAGTGTCCTGTTCGGGACAGTTTCGGGCCAGCGCAACGTTTAGATTCGGTGTGGTACAGCAAGGTTTGAGCGTGCCGATTCAGAGGCCATACCCTGGCACCGCTTGTACCCGGACCGTTTTCACATCAGACGAGGAGACACGACATGCCCACCCAAATCTACGAGCACGGACTCGATCGAAACGAAGCCAACCATGTTCCGCTGACACCGCTGCACTCACTGGATCGATGTGCCGAATTGTTTCCGGAGCGGATCGCTATCGTGCATGGCGCGATGCGCCAGACCTGGGCGCAGACGCGCAACCACTGCCGCCGGCTGGCCAGTGCGCTCGTCCGGAGAGGTGTCACGCGCGGCGACACCGTATCGATTCTTGCGCCTAATACGCCCGCGCTGGTGGAGGCACATTTCGGGGTGCCACTGAGTGGCGCTGTGCTCAACACGATCAATTGCAGACTGGATGCCGACGGCATTCGATTCATTCTGCTTCACGGGGAATGCAAGGTTCTTTTTGTCGATCGTGAATTCGCGGCCCTCGCCGCGGACGCGCTCGAGCACGTTCCCACCAGGCCACTCGTGATTGACATTGCCGATCTCGAAGCACCGCCGGGATCGGCAATAGGTGAGCTGGACTATGAGCAGTTGCTCGGAGAGGGCGACCCAGACTTCGAGGGCGTGTGGCCCGCGGACGAATGGGACGCCATCGCGTTGAACTATACGTCCGGAACGACTTCCGACCCGAAAGGGGTCGTCGTCAGTCACCGTGGGGTGCAGCTTATGAGCATGCTCCAGTTGATTGACTGGGGCATGCCGCGCGGGCCGGTGTATCTCTGGACCCTCCCAATGTTCCATGCCAACGGATGGTGCTTCGCCTGGGCAGTCACAGCAGCTGGAGGCACCCATGTCTGCCTGCGCAAAGTCAATGCCGCAGGAATATTTAGAGCCATCCGCGAATACGGCGTCGATCATTTTTGCGCGGCGCCAATCGTCCTGGCCGCATTGGCTGACGCGCCTGCCAGCGAGCGCAGCCCATTGCCTCGCGCCGTTCGCGTGCGCACGGCGGGTTCACCACCGCCGGCCACCGTGTTGAAATCTGTAAGCAAGCTGGGATTCGAGGTCGAGCACGTATACGGCATCACCGAAGCCTCCGGCACGCCGGTCAGTTGCTTCATCCAGCCAAACTGGCGCGCACTGGCCAACGAGGAGCAGGCGCGCCTGAAGGCGCGGCAAGGTCAACGGGCCTCCGGACTTGAGGCCATGCGAGTAGCGAACTCCGCCACGCTCGAGTCAGTTCCTGCGGACGGCAAGACCGAGGGAGAGATACTGCTGCGCGGCAATGTGATGATGAAAGGCTATCTAAAGAACGAGGACGCAACCCGGAACGCCTTCGAGGGTGGCTGGTTCCACACTGGCGATATTGCCGTGGCGCACCCGGACGGATACATTCAGATCACGGATCGTTCCAAAGACGTCATCATTTCGGGTGGAGAGAACATTTCATCGGTAGAGGTGGAGGGCGTATTGCACCAACACCCGGCAGTCCTCATCGCGGCAGTGGTGGCACAGCCCGATGACAAGTGGGGCGAAGTGCCTTGCGCATTTGTCGAATTGAGACAGGGTATCGATGCACCTTCTGAACGGGAGCTAGTTACGTTCTGCCGAGAGCGGCTCGCTCACTACAAGTGTCCTGTGAGGATCGTGTACGGGACACTGCCAAAGACAGGCACAGGAAAAATTCAGAAATTTCGACTTCGAGAGCAGGCTGGCAGCCGGGAAGCCATTACGAAGCTGTCTGACGCATAGTCACGTCTCGCGGGTGCATCGACGCTTACTATTGCGACACGATTTTCACCCACTGCAGAATCAATCTTCGGTGTGAGCAAATTCGCGAAGCCCTGCCAGGTCAAGAATGCGGACTGAGCCATACTCGATCATCAGAAACCCCGAATCGGCGAGCTCGCGAAGCGCCCGGTTGGTGTTCTGTCTGGAAAGGCCGGACAAACGTCCAATTTCTTCTTGTGAAAGACCCAACGTTAAGTCCGTAACACTAAATAGTTGCGGATTGAACAGTTCAGCGAGACAGAAAGCGACTCTTGCAGACGCTTTGTGCAAGCGGAGGTTTCCAACCAGACCGACGTAGTATCCACACCGTGCATTGAGTTGATCGATAACAAATCGACTGAACGAATGGCTATTGTCAAGCAGCCACTCAAATGTGCTGTGCGGAATAAACCCGACTTCGCTGTCGCGCAGCGCTACCACCGAGTACGGGCGAGGCTCATCTTTCAATAGGGCTCCCTCACCAAACCAGGAACCCGCCGGGACGCCGGCGAAGGTCGTGGCCCGCCCACCTTTCGAGACCGTATCGACTTTGACTAACCCTTCGATCACGCCTATCCAATGATCTGCAGGGGCTCCGCGATGACAGACCAGGGTGCCGGCAGAATACGACCGTTGAAACGCATCTTTCTGGACGCGAACGAGTTGTTCCTGTGTCAAATTAGCCGACCAGGCGGAGCGCGATATGAAACACTGCAACTCAACTGATAGGGGCATAGCCAAGTTAGGTTCGAAGGGTCCGGAGGCTCTAGTTTAACCATTTGCCAACCGACGTTGCCCAATGGCCCGAGCGGCTGATATCTGCTCGAAGGTCCGGTCCGGAGTAGCAGCCGACGTTCGACCGAGCATTTGATGGCGTGGGCCAACGTCCGTAAATGGCCGAGGCTGTGTGAAAACGCATGCGGAACATGGCGTTCTAAAAAATCGACCCTTCAGATCGCGCCATATCGGCTTGGAAGCACCTCGGCAAGGGT
>NZ_JBNDMO010000062.1:0-13507 GCF_050436625.1 Paraburkholderia sp. GAS334
CATTCTTACAGGATGCCGAGAACACGCCAGGTTTGCAACAAAAGCAAAAGGCCGCCCGACGGGCGGCCGCGCTATCCTTCCCCGCCCTGAAGGGCCCTGAAGGGCGAGGTTTGACGCGCAACCTGATCAAGCAGCGCGTCGAACTTCTGCGGCGTGACCTTCGCGTGCAGCGTGCCGTTGATCATCAGCGCCGGCGACAGCGCACACTGGCCGAGGCAGTACATCGATTCGAGGCCCACGGCCGCGTCATGCCGATGGCCGCCGTCGTGCCCGGCGTCGAAGCGGCAGCCCGTGCGTGCCTCGATGTGCTGCGCGAGCGCCTCGGTGCCCATGCTGCGGCACGCTTCGGCGCGGCACAGCTGCACCGTGACCGGCGCCGCAGGCTGGGTGCGGAAGTGATGGTAGTAGGTGATGACACCGTGCACTTCCGCGCGCGACAGATTCATCGCCCGCGCCAGCGGCGCGACGGCGGCAGGCGGCACGAAGCCGACGTCGTCCTGGATCGCGTGCAGCACGGCAAGCAGGGAGCCACCACGGCGGATATGCCGCTCAATCAACTCCTTCGAATCGGCCAAGATAGTCTCCTGCAGAGCGGCCCTGAGATGCCTTCACGTTTTGATCCCGCATTGCACGCCGAACACGCACTGCTTCAGCGGCGCTCACTCGTGCGAACCGAGAGGCGACGGTCGAAAGCAGCTTTCCGGTGTCGTGCTGGGCGCAGCGGAGTTCAGAATCCAGCGGCGTCGCATCGGATACAGGATGAACTTCGCCGACACACCGGCCATCAAGGAAATACACGCAACGAAGATGAACACCGCGTTCCATCCACCGTGCGCGGACAACAGCGAAGCCACAGGCACCAGCATGGCGGCAGTCCCTTTGGCGGTATAAAGCGTACCGGCATTCCCCGCCGCGTATTTGGCGCCGAACGTGTCGGCACACGTCGCAGGGAAATTCGAGAAAATATCGCCGTAGCACAGGAACACGAGCCCGGAAAACAGCACGAACAGGTACGGGTTGTGACCGAAGTGCATCAGCCCCAGCAGCGCCAGCGCTTCGCCGATAAAGGTCATGAACATGGTGTTCTCACGGCCGATCCGGTCGGAGATCCAACCGCATAGCGGGCGCGTGAAACCGTTGCACATATTGTTGATCGACAGCGTCATCGTCAGCAGCGGCAACGTCACGCTCAGCACGCTGACCGGCATAGCCGCAAAGCCATACTCCTTCGCAATCGGACCGATCTCCGCAGTGGCAATGATGCCGCCTGCCGCGACGCACACGAACATGGCGTACATCACCCAGAAAAGCGGTGTGCGAATCATCTGCTTCGTCGTGTAATCGGTCTTCGTTGCGACGATGCGCCTGACCCCAGCCGCATGCGCCGGCGGCTTCGGGCGCACCAGCAAGGTTGCCAGCAGCAGGATGCAGACACCCTGGAACACGCCGAAAAACACAAACGCATGCTCGTACCCGGCGCTCTGGATCATGTTGGAGATCGGGATCACCGTCAGCGCCGCGCCGGCGCCGAAGCCCGCCGCAGTCAGACCGGCGGCCAACCCGCGCCTGTCGGGAAACCACTTGAGCGCCGTGCCCACACAGGTGCCGTAGACGCATCCCGCTCCGATACCGGCAATCACAGCGGCGACGTAGAGGGCCGGCAGATTCGGCGCATAGGCATCGAGAATCCAGCCCAAACCAGCGCAGATCGACCCGCCGATGACGACAGGGCGAGGACCGAACTTGTCGACGAGCCAACCCTCGACAGGTACCAGCCAGGTCTCGGTGATGATGAAAATCGAAAACGCCAGCTGGATGGCGGCTTGCCCCCAGTGGTGTCTGGCGTCCATCGGGATGACAAAGAGGGTCCATGCGTATTGAAGGTTCGCTATAAGACCCATGCAGGCGATGCCGGCTGCCAGCTGGACCCAGCGGTTATGCCGCCGCGCCGTATAGCCGCTGAAGGCTGTGTCAGTCTGTAACACGTTCTCTGTCTCCGTCTATTGACTTGTTTGCTTGCCTGATCAAAACACCTGTACGTCAAGCCTGAACTGTCATGGCGCTTGAACCATGATGGACGGCTTAAACAATTAACAAAAGTTAAAGTTTCTTCTGCGTCATATTAGCTATCGTTAATACATCCCCGAAGCTTTGCAGTCACTGCGAGCGAGCGCCCGCGCACGATCGCAAGCGCTCCGGCCATTTATCTCCGTCTACCCGTCCAGCTTGCGTGCGGCGTCGCCTAGACTCTGGCGATTCGCAGCAAATTGGTGGTACCAGATTCGCCGAACGGCATGCCCGCCGCGATCGCCACCGGGTCGCCTGAATTTGCAAAGCCCTGTCTCACGGCGATGCTGCACGCGGCACTCACCATCTCGTCGACCGATTCGACGTCAGGGCTGACTGTGGAATGCACGCCCCACACCAGCGCAAGACGCCGCGCCGTCGACAGCTTCGGCGTGATGCTGAGAATCGGCGCGACCGGACGCTGACGGGCGGCCCGCAGGCTGGTGTGTCCGGACGTCGTGTACGTGACCGTCGCAACCGCAGCGATGGTCTGCGCGACATCGCGCAGTGCCGCGCAGATTGCGTCTCCCGGTGTGCCCAGCGGAAGTTCATGCTGGGCATCGAGCAGGCTCCGGTAGAGCGGATCATGTTCGACCTCCTTGATGATCCGCTCCATCATCGCCACGGCCTGCACGGGAAAGCCGCCGCTGGCCGACTCCGCAGACAGCATGACGGCATCCGCGCCATCGTAGATCGCCGTCGCGACGTCCGATGCCTCGGCGCGCGTGGGCACCGGTGCTGAAATCATCGATTCGAGCATCTGCGTCGCAATGATCACCGGCTTGCCGTGGCTGCGGCAGGATCGAAGAATGCGCTTCTGCGCGCCCGGCACGCGTTCGGGCGGAAGCTCGACGCCGAGGTCGCCGCGAGCGACCATTACCGCATCGGCCGCATTCACGATCTCATCGAGCCGATCAAGCGCTGCCGGCTTTTCCAGCTTGACCATCAGCCCGGCGCGCTCTCCAATGAGTTCGCGCGCGTCGATCAAATCCTCCGGACGCTGTACGAACGACAGCGCAATCCAGTCGGCGCCGAGCGACAACGCAAATTCCAGATCGATCAGGTCTTTCTGGGTCAGCACGGGAATCGGCAGTATCGCGTCGGGAACATTCACTCCTTTTCGATCCGAAAGCGTTCCTCCGTGCAACACGTGTGTGCGGATCCGCTCGCCGTCGTTGTCGAGCACTTCCAGGCGCAGTTTGCCGTCATCGAGCAGCAGCGACTGGCCGGCGGCGACGACGTCGAAGAGTTCCGGATGGGGCAGGCATACGCGATTGGCGTCGCCGTCCGCCGGGTTCCGGTCGAGCGCGAATTCGGCGCCCGTCACGAGCATCACCTTGCCCTCGGCGAACGGGCCGACGCGCAGCTTCGGTCCCTGCATGTCCGCGAGAATCGAAATGGGCCGGCCCGAAGCACGCTCGACCTCGCGAACCAGCTCATGGCGCCGCCGATGGTCCTCGTGCGAGCCGTGACTGAAATTCAGCCGGAATACATCGGCGCCGGCGTGAAAGAGTTGGGTAATCGTTTCGAGATCAGAGGTCGCGGGGCCGAGGGTCGCGACGATCTTTGCTTTGCGTAGGCGGATCATAATCGGTCAGTAAGGTGAAGTTACGGGCGAGCGAGCGCGGCAACAGCCGATCAAGCGTCGAGCTGTCTGAGCAATGCGTCGACGCTGCCCTTCGCATCGCCGAACAGCATCCGGGTGTTGTCCTTGTAGAAGAGCGGGTTGTCCACACCTGCATAGCCGGTCGCCATGCTGCGCTTGGACACGACCACCGTGCGCGCTTTCCACACTTCGAGCACCGGCATCCCCGCGATCGGACTGCCCGCATCCTCAAGCGCACCCGGGTTCACGATATCGTTTGCGCCGATCACAAGGACGACGTCCGTGTTGGTGAAGTCTTCGTTGATCTCATCCATTTCGAGCACAATGTCGTACGGCACCTTCGCTTCGGCAAGCAGCACGTTCATGTGGCCCGGCAAGCGTCCGGCGACTGGATGGATGCCGAAACGCACCCGCACGCCGAGACGATCGAGCTTGCGAGTGATTTCGCTGATCGTTGTCTGCGCTTGCGCCACCGCCATCCCGTAGCCCGGCACGATGATGACCTCGGACGCGTCGCGCAAAATCGCGCTGACTTCGTCGACGCTGGTCGCCACCACCTCCCCCGCGATATCCGCCGAACTCGTGCCGCTCGCCGCGCCGAAGCCGCCGAGAATCACCGAGATGAAACTGCGGTTCATCGCGCGGCACATGATGTAGCTAAGGATCGCGCCGCTCGAACCGACCAGCGCACCGGTCGTGATCAACAGGTCGTTGCTCAGCATGAAGCCCGTGGCCGCGGCGGCCCATCCTGAGTAACTGTTCAGCATCGACACGACAACAGGCATGTCCGCGCCGCCGATGGCCATCACCAGATGCACGCCGAGCGCCGCGGCGAGCACGATCATCACGAGCAATGCGACGATGCCGTCCGCGCTCGACAGCGCCGTAAGGAACCGGTAGCCAATCGCGACGCACAGCACCAGCGCGAGCAGGTTCAGCCCATGCCGGCCCGGTATCACAAGCGGTTTGCCGCTAATCGTGCCCTGCAGCTTCAGGAACGCGACGATCGAACCGGTGAACGTGATCGTGCCGATAAACACGCCAAGATAAATCTCGGACAGGTGAATCACCCGCTCCGCGCCGCCGAACTCGCCGGCCGGCATCAGATAGTTGGTAAAGCCGATCAGCACCGCGGCCAGCCCGACAAAGCTATGCAATATCGCGACCAGTTGCGGCATCTGGGTCATCTCGACCCGCCGCGCCAGCAGCGCGCCGACCGCTGCGCCGATCACGGCCGCCGCCAATACGACTTCGATCCCCGCGCCCTGTGCGATGATCAGCGTCGCAACGACTGCGATCAGCATGCCCGCCACGCCATACAGATTGCCGCGGCGCGCGCTCGTCGGATGACTCAGTCCGCGCAAACTCAGGATAAACAGCGTGCTCGCGCCCAAATACGCAATGTTGCCGATTCCGTTCAACATGACCACTCCTTAGTTGCGCTGGAACATCTTCAACATGCGTTGGGTCACGAGAAACCCGCCCGCGATGTTGATCGTGGCAACCAGCAAAGCGACGCCGCCCAGCACCGTTACCAGCACATTCGGCGTGCCGAGTTGCAGCAGCGCGCCAATCACGATGATTCCGCTGATCGCGTTGGTCACGCTCATCAGCGGCGTGTGCAGCGCCGGCGTCACATTCCAGACCACCTGGTAGCCGACGAACACCGCTAGCACGAACACCGTCAGATGCGCGACGAATGCGGGCGGTGCGACCGCGCCGAGCGCGAGCAGCGCCAACGCCGCTATCGCCAGCAAGACGAGCGATGTGTACCGCGAGCGAGCCGCAGCGGCCGCTTGTTCCGCGGGATCGACGGGGCTCGCCACGGGCTTGTCGGGCGGCGGGCGATGCGCGGCGATCGCAGCCTGTTTCGGCGGGAGCGGCGGCCAGCTGACAGCGCCTTGATACACGACGGTCGCGCCGCGCATCACGTCGTCATCCATGTCGATGCGCGCGACACCGTCTTTCTGCGGCGTCAGATCGGTCAATAGATGGCGAATGTTGGTGCCGTAGAGCTGACTCGATTGCGTCGCCATCCGGCTCGGTAAATCGGTGTAGCCGATGATCGTCACGCCCTTGACCGACACCACCTCGCCAGGCTGCGTCAGTTCGCAGTTGCCGCCCTGCTCCGCGGCCATGTCGACGATCACGCTGCCTGGCCGCATGCCCTCGACCATCGCCGCAGTAATCAGCTTGGGCGCCGGCTTGCCCGGAATCAGCGCGGTGGTGATGATGATGTCGACGTCCTTCGCCTGCGCGGCGAACAGCGCCATCTCTGCTTCGATGAACTTCGCGCTCATCTGCTTCGCGTAGCCGCCGGAGCCGCTGCCTTCCTCTTCGACATCGAGCTTGAGAAACTCGGCGCCCATGCTTTCGACCTGCTGCTCGACTTCAGGACGTGTGTCGAACGCACGCACGATCGCGCCCAAGCCGCGCGCCGCACCGATTGCAGCGAGCCCGGCGACACCCGCGCCGATCACCATCACTTTTGCGGGCGGCATCTTGCCCGCAGCGGTGATCTGTCCGGTGAAGACGCGCCCGAAATGCTGCGCGGCTTCGATCACCGCGCGGTACCCGGCCATATTGGCCATCGAGCTGAGCGCGTCGAGCTTCTGCGCCCGCGAAATGCGCGGCACACAGTCCATCGCCAGCACGCTCGTGCGGCCGTCGGCGAGCTGCGTGAGCAGCGCCGGGTTCTGCGCGGGCCAGATGAAACTGATCAGCATCGCGCCTTTTTTCAGCAAGGTCGCTTCGTCCAGCCCGAGCTCCGGATTCAGTTCGGGCGCGCGCACCTTGATCACGATATCGGCATCGGCCCACAACGCACGGGTGTCGCTGACCACCTGCGCGCCGGCCGCGCGATACGCGTCATCGTCGAATGATGCCCTAAGGCCCGCGCCCGCTTCGACGTTCACCGCGAAGCCGAGCTTCAGCAACTGGCCGACGGTTTCGGGCGTCGCCGCGACGCGGCGTTCGCCCGCGCGGACTTCGCGCGGCACTGCAATCGTCATCGCCATGTCAGGCCCCTGATGACAGCGTATTCGACAGCACGCCGATCCCTTCGATCGACACCTCGACCGTCGAGCCGTCTTTGATTGAGCCGATGCCAATCGAGGTGCCGATAGCAATGACGTCGCCGGGCAACAGCGTCATGTCGTGCGAGATCAGGCTGACCTGTTCGGCGGGCGAGAAGATCATGTCCGACAGCGGATAGTTCTGCCGCTCGACGTCGTCGAGCCGCGTCACGACGTGCGCATTACGCCAGTCGAAATCACGCTGGATCGCAGGACCGATGCAGCTAAACGTATCGAAGCCCTTCGAGCGGCACCATTGCGCAAAGTTGGGGTCTTCGTTCAGGAGTTCAGCCGCGGTCACATCGTTGATGCACGTGTAACCGAAAATGTAATCGTTCGCCTCGTTTACCGGGACGTTGCGGCAGCGCTTGCCGATCACGATTGCGAGTTCCCCTTCGTACGCGATCTTGCCGCCGTAGGCTTGCGGCCGCTGGATGGGTTCGCCCGGGCCGACTACGGAGGTGGAGGGCTTGATCAGAAATAGCGGATGGGAAGGCGCGGCCTTGCCGAGTTTCTCCGACAGCGCGCGGAAGTTGTTCCACAACGCGACCACCTTCGTAGGAACACACGGATTGAGCAGCGCCACGTCATCGAAGCTCAGTACGTTGGCGCTTGGGACCGCGTCGCCGAACATATCTCCTTCGTATTCAGTGACGCGATGGTTTTCCAGCACGCCGAAACCAATCCGGCCATGGGCGAGCCGAAAACGTATCCACGATTTCATCGGAATGTCTCCTGCGATTTTTTTGCTGCAATGACGCGACCGATCAGGCCGATCGCGCGGCGATGTCTTTTACGGCGTGCGGCGCGTCAAATGCGTGCCGACGGTTGGCTTACGCGCTCATATCGCGCCGACCGCACGTAAATGCGCGATCTGATCCGGGTGGTAACCGAGTTCGGCCATCACCTCGTCGGTGTGTTCGCCCAGCAGCGGCGAGCGCGTGACCTCGGTCGGACTGTCCGACAGCTTGATCGGATTGCCGACCGTCAGATACTTGCCGCGCACCGGATGATCGACCTCGACGATCGTGCCGGTCTTGCGCAGCGACGGCTCCTCGGCGATCTCCTTCATCGACAGGATCGGGCCGCACGGAATGTCGTACCTGTTGAGGATTTCCATCGCCTCGAACTTCGTTTTCGTCATCGTCCAGCGCTCAATATCGGCGAAGATTTCCTTCAGATGCGGCAGGCGTGCCGCGGGCGTCGCGTAGTTCGTATCGGTGGCCCATTCCTCCTTGCCGATCACGTTGCAGATCTTTGCCCACACCGGCGCCTGTGTGATGAAATAGATGTACGCGTTGGGGTCCGCTTCCCAGCCCTTGCACTTCAGGATCCAGCCCGGCTGGCCGCCGCCCGACGCATTGCCCGCTCGCGGCACCGCTTCGCCGAAGGTGCCGTTCGGATGTTGCGGATATTCGCGCATGACGCCGGTGCGTTCGAGGCGCTGCTGGTCACGCAGCTTCACGCGGCACAGGTTCAGCACGCCGTCCTGCATCGCCGCGAGCACGTGTTGACCACGCCCTGTCGTTTTTCGCTGATACAGCGCGGTGACAATGCCGAGCGCAAGATGCAGCCCGGTACCGCTATCGCCGATCTGGGCGCCGGTGACAACCGGCGGACCGTCGTCGAAGCCGGTAGTCGACGCCGCGCCGCCCACGCATTGCGCGACGTTCTCGTAGACCTTGCAGTCTTCATAAGGGCCGGGGCCGAAGCCTTTGACCGACGCGACGATCATGCGCGGATTCAGCTCCTGGATCCGCTCCCACGTGAAGCCCATCCGGTCGAGCGCGCCCGGTGCGAAGTTCTCCACCAGCACGTCACATTTCTGGATCAGTGCTTCGAGAACCTGCTTGCCTTCCGGGTTCTTCGCATCGATCGTAACGGAGCGCTTGTTGTGGTTCAGCATCGTGAAGTACAGGCTGTCCGCATCAGGGATATCGCGCAGTTGCTCCCGCGTGACATCGCCCGCACCGGCGCGCTCCACCTTGATCACATCCGCGCCGAACCACGCCAGCAACTGTGTGCACGTCGGCCCCGATTGCACGTGCGTGAAGTCGAGGATCCTCACATCCTCCAATGCTTTGCCCATCTCGCGTTCCCCTAAATTGATCTGTACCCGCCCCGCACGCCCGGGCTACCGGGTTGCCGGACTGAGCAGCGCCAGCGCCACGCGACGCGCGCCGGCGATGGCGGCTTCCTCGCTTTCAAAAACAGCCTCGTCGACGACCTGCTGGTACGGCAGGAGATCGGGTTGCGCCGGATGATTTTCTTCGGCCGTGCGAATCCCCACGTAGGCGGTCCAACCGCCGTTATGGATCAATTGCATCGCGGACAACTCGAGCCGATATTGTCCAAGTACTTCGACGTGCATCGGATGCCTCCTGATAGATCGTCACAAGAGAAAGTCAACCGGATCGACGCGGCTGGCGCTGCGTTACGCTCCCGCTTGGGCTTCCAGTTCGGCCAGGCGTTTGCGCAGATTGCGCTCCCCCTGGAAGCGGCTGGTTTCATCGCGAATCACCGCAACCAGTTGTTCGAAGATGGTTGTTTGCATAGCGATACCGGAAATTGAAAAAAGCGGCGGTTCAAGTGCAGACGGCGTCCGCCTCGGGCGCCGTCCATGCAGGCTCCGAAAATTCAGATACGTCTAGTTCTACCTGCTTGCGCCGTCAAACAGCCTTGACTTCGTGCAGGGTGAAGATTTCCTGCTTGCTGTATCCGAGACTCGCCAGCACCTCGTCCGTATGCTCGCCCAGTAGCGGCGAAGCGGTGATTTCGGGCTTCAGGTCCGAGAACTTGATCGGGCTGCCCACCGTGAGGTACGTGCCACGCTTCTTGTGCGGGACTTCCACGATCGTGCCGCTCGCGCGCAACGACGGGTCGTTGGCGAGTTCCTTCATCGACAGAACCGGCGCGCACGGAATATCGAACTTGCGCAGGATATTCACGGCTTCTAACTTGGTCTTGTCGGCGAGCCACGCCTCGATCGTCTCGAAGATTTCGAAGATGTGCGGTTGACGCGCCTCCGCCGTCTTGTAGGCGGGGTCGTCGATCCATTCGGGCTTGCCGAGCGCACGGCAGATTGGCTCCCACGCGTGACCCTGCACGGTGAAGTAGATATACGCGTTCGGATCCGATTCCCAGCCCTTGCACTTGAGCACCCAGCCCGGCTGGCCGCCGCCGCCGGCGTTGCCGCCTCGCGGCACGACGTCGCTGAATTCACCGTGCGGATATTGCGGGTATTCCTCGAGATAGCCGACGCGTTCAAGGCGCTGCTGGTCGCGCAGTTTCACGCGGCACAGGTTCAGCACGCTGTCCTGCATCGACACCGCCACCTTCTGCCCCTTGCCGGTTTTATCGCGTCCGATCAGCGCGGTCAGAATGCCGATTGCCAGATGCATGCCGGTATTGCTATCGCCGAGCGCCGCGGCGCTGACGGTCGGCGGGCCGTCCCAGAAACCGGTGGTCGATGCCGCTCCGCCTGCGCATTGCGCGACGTTTTCGTAGACCTTTAGGTCGTCGTAGTGATGGCCGTCGCTAAAGCCTTTCACCGATGCCACGATCATCTTCGGGTTGAGTTCATTGAGGCGCTCCCAGGAAAAGCCCATCCGGTCGAGTGCGCCTGGGCCGAAATTCTCCACCAGCACATCGGATTCGCGAATCAGCTTTTCGAGCACTTCCTTACCTTCGGGCTTCTTGGTGTCGAGCGTCAGCGATTTCTTGTTGCTGTTGAGCATCGTGAAATACAGCGCGTCGGCGTCGGGGATGTCGCGCAACTGATTGCGGGTCACGTCGCCGGAACCGGGGCGTTCGACCTTGATCACATCAGCGCCGAACCAGGCAAGCAACTGCGTGCACGCAGGACCCGCTTGCACGTGGGTGAAGTCGATAATCTTGATGCCGTCGAGGGGTTTGCTCATTTGATATCTCCTGAGGTTGCCAGGGTTACTTTTTCATCGCCGCGCTTTGCGGGTTCAGATTCGTCAATCGGCCGCTTTCCGTGCCGGCTGCTTCGTCGATGACGGCGTTGATCAAGGTCGGCTTGCCCGATGCGATCGCTTCGACGAGCGCCTTCGTCAGTTTTTCCGGTGTGGTCGCGTTGTAGCCGATGCCGCCGAAGGCTTCGATCATCTTGTCGTAGCGCGCGCCCTTGACGAACACGGTGGGGGCGACGTCCTTGCCGCCGGTCGGATTCACATCGGTGCCGCGGTATACGCCGTTGTTATTGAAGACCACGGTGCAAACCGGCAGGTCGTAGCGGCAGATGGTTTCGAGTTCCATGCCGCTGAAGCCGAACGCGCTGTCGCCTTCGATCGCGACGACCGGCTTGCCGCTCGTCACCGCCGCGCCGATGGCGAAGCCCATCCCGATACCCATGATTCCCCACGTGCCGGAGTCGAAACGCTTGCGCGGTTCGTACATGTCGATGATGCTGCGGGCGTAATCGAGGGTGTTGGCGCCTTCGTTGACGACGTTGATGTCCGGGCGCGTCTTCAGCACGTCGCGGATCGCGCGCAGCGCGCTGTGGAAATTCATCGGCGACGGATTCTGCTCCAGCGTCGCTGCCATCTTCGCGAGGTTCTTGTCCTTGCGCTCCGCGATCGCCCTCGTCCACTCGGCGCCAGGCTTGGCGAAGCTGGAATCGATGCCTGCCAGCAGCGCCGACACGCACGAACCGATGTCGCCGATGACCGGCGCGGCGATGGCCACGTTGCTGTCGATTTCCGTGGGCGAGATGTCGATCTGGACGAACTGCTTCGGCGCCGCGCCCCACGTCTTGCCCTTGCCGTGCGCCAACAGCCAGTTCAGGCGGGCGCCGATCAGCACCACGACGTCGGCCTCCTGCAGAACGAACGAGCGGGCGGCCGATGCAGATTGCGCATGGGTGTCGGGCAGCAGCCCCTTGGCCATGGACATTGGCAGGTAGGGAATGCCGGTCTTTTCCACGAACGCACGGATCTCTGCGTCGGCCTGAGCATAGGCAGCGCCTTTGCCGAGCAGAATCAGGGGGCGCCTGGCGCCCTTCAGCACGTCGAGCGCGCGCTTCACCGAGTCAGGCGCCGGAATCTGGCGCGGGGCCGCGTCGACCACACGCACCAGCGATTGCCTCCCCTTCTCGGCGTCGATCGTCTGGGCCAGCAGTTTCGCCGGCAAGTCCAGATAGACGCCGCCGGGACGGCCGGACACGGCCGCGCGGATCGCGCGTGCCACGCCGATGCCGATATCTTCGGCGTGCAGGACACGGTAGGCGGCCTTGGCGTAAGGCTTGGCAGCGTTCAGCTGATCCATCTCTTCATAGTCGCCCTGCTGCAGATCGACGATCTCCCGCTCGCTGGACCCGCTGATCAGGATCATCGGGAAGCAGTTGGTAGTCGCGTTGGCCAGTGCAGTCAGGCCGTTCAGGAAGCCTGGCGCGGACACGGTCAGGCAGATTCCGGGCTTCTGGGTCATGTAGCCGGCGATCGCCGCCGCGTTGCCCGCGTTCTGCTCGTGACGGAAGCCGATGAAGCGCATCCCTTCAGCTTGCGCGAGGCGCGCCAGGTCGGTGACGGGAATGCCCACCAGACCGAAGATGGTGTGGATGTCGTTTTGTTTCAGGGCATCGATGACCAGATGGAATCCGTCGGTCGTTTCGGTAGCTTGTGCATCGTTTGTCATGTTGAGATGTCTCGCTGTCTTGCCTTCTATTGAACTTGTGCGACGCGGCGGGCCGTCGTTACGGCGACTTGCGCGGCAACCTGCAGGTGGAGGACGCGGAGGATGTGCAAGCCTTCATCAACCGGCCGTCATTGCGGTTGATGAGGTGGTCTGGGGCAGGGGTTTCCGAGGTTCTGGCATGACGTCTCTCCTCGACGGGTTGTGGCGTGCGTTGTGATATACAATATTCCACATACCGTATTTGTTCAAGCGCATTTTGATGCCGCGATGTCATTGCTGCGCTGCGATGGACGTGAATCGCCCGAATTCAAGGACGACCCACGGAAATCAATTTGCGACGCACAAAGCTTCGACAACGCCGAAATTGGCCTTCGCGTCGAATGCTGACGGGCCCGCTTCGATGGGTGTGCCAATCGAGCGGTCAGTGGAATGTAATAGTTCGATTTTTAGAGGACGCGCTGCCAGACACCCAGAGGCGCGTCGGCGCTCGAACCCGGAGCAGGTGCACGCGCGCGAGCCTGTGCGGGCGCGATCATCTCGCGGCCGCACAGGCTCGGCGGCCGCAAAGATCGACGCAATGAAACCGGCGGGTATTCACGTGGCCGCTTCACTGGCGACGTTGGGTGACACGATGGTTCGTGTGCGATGAGGGCCGCTCGGTAAGCGCGTGTGAACAAGGTGAGGGCGAGAAGGAGAAGCGCTGCAACGACGCGTCGGGCGTTTCAGCGCTGCGCCGCTCCGGTGCTTCGGGTTGGCGTGCTCGGGTCGCCCTCTCTCCGGTTGCCCTCTTGATCAGGTTGCGCGTCAAACCTCGTCCTTCAGGGCTCAGGATTACCCACAAGTTGAATGATCATGCTATTCGTTTTGCCTGAAGAGCTGATACATCTTCGTGATCTCGTGCAATATAAGGAAGCCTCGCCAGATGACAGTCGGGCCCGGTGGTCGGTCATGCTTGCGATTCAGGTAGCCGCCAAGCATTGCGATCCACAACACCGCTTGCTGCAAGCGTGGGGTCTTCTTCGGCGGGTGCCTGGTATGGTGCGTATGGCAATACAGCGCCTGCCATTCGACGGGTTGCAGCAATACTTCGCAAGACAGATCG
>NZ_JBNDMO010000063.1:0-13302 GCF_050436625.1 Paraburkholderia sp. GAS334
AATGGAGAGCCGGATGCGCTGAGAGGTGCACGTCCGGTTCGGGGAGGAGAAACAGGGAAATAGTTCGACTACGCCCTGTTTCTTACTCCACTGAAAGTTCGCGGCAAGTGGGTTTACCTTTATCGATCGGTTGATCGGGCCGGCCAGACCGTCGACTTCATGCTCAGCTCAAAGCGCGACGTGGCCGCGGCCAAAGCCTTTTTCAGAAAGGCGATCAAACATCAGGACCAGCCGCCGAAGACCATCACGCTCGATGGCTATGCAGCCTCACACCGCGCTGTGCGCGAGATGAAGGATGATGGCCTACTGCCCAAGGACACGAAGATCCGAACCTCGAAATATCTCAATAATCTGATCGAGCAGGACCATCGCTACATCAAGTTCCGGACGAGCGTCATGCTCGGCTTCAAACGTTTCAGGAGCGCCGCGATCACGCTCGCAGGCATCGAGTTGATGCATCGCATTCGCAAAGGGCAATTCTCGCTAACCAGCTTGCGACTCAAAGACACTGCCGCGCCCGCTGTCTGGAATTCCGTCCTTTCTGCTTGATAAGGTATCCTGCTCATATCAGAAATCTCGTCAAAACTGCCTATTTGCACCAGAGCCCGCTGTTCGACCGTCGGCAGCGACGCCGTGTTGTCGGGATAGAACGCATTCGCGCGGGCGACGAACGCCGCGATCTCAGGTTCCAGCATGGCAGCACCTCCTGCGTCGCAGCGTACCGCGGATACCGTGTGAGCGGAAGCGCAGCCAGAACCTAGCCGCGCGCCTTCGACGGCAGCCCAATCACCCGCCCCTGCCAGGCGCCCGGCGGCAACGCCGCATGGGCGTCGCCCAACGCCCGCACGCGCGCCTCGATGTCGGCGTCGAACGGCGCCGCCTTCGGGCCGCCCGTGTCGACATGCAGCAGCATCTGCTCGCTGGCCGCGACGGGCTCGGCGCCGTCGTCCGCGAACATTTCGAGGTAGATGTGCAGCCGCTTCGCGTCGTGGGCGACGAGCCGCACGTCTACCCGCACCGGCGTGCCTTCCCTCATTTCGTGCAGATAGTTCAGGTGCGCTTCGAGCGTGTAGATCGACCGGCCGCGTGATTTGCGGACCGCGTCGTCAAGGCCGATGCGGTCGATCAGCGCGTCGGTCGCGAAGCTGAAAATCAGCATGTAGAACGCGTCGCGCAAATGACCGTTGTAATCGACCCATTCGGCGCGGACCTCATCGCGGTACACCGTCAGCGGCGCGTTGTCCGGCATGTCGTCTCCCTTGTCCTGTGTGCGGATTCGCTCACTCTTCCGGCCGCAAGCCGTGCCGCGCCTTCGCCGCGTCGATCGCCGAGAGCACGCTCGTGATGCAGTCGTCGCGATAGCGCTCGAGCGCCTTAATCGAGCGTGGCCCCACCTGCTCGGCGGTGCCGTTCACGACGCGATCGATCAGTTCGTCGGTGAGCGGCGGCGCGACGAGCTTCGTCCAGGGCAACTCGAGCGCTGGCCCGAACTGCTGCATGAAGTGTCGCATACCGGCGTCGCCGCCCGCGAGCGTATAGGTCAGGAAGGTGCCCATGAACGACCAGCGGATGCCCGCGCCGAAGCGGATCGCATCGTCGATTTCGCCGGTGGTCGCGACGCCTTCGTTGACGAGGTGGAGCGCCTCGCGCCACAACGCTTCGAGCAAACGATCCGCGATAAAACCCGGCACCTCCTTGCGCACCCGCAACGGCCGCATGCCGAGCGAGCGATAGATACGGATGGCGGCGTCGATCGTCGCAGACGCCGTCCTCTCGCCGCCGAGCACTTCGACGAGTGGCAGCAGATACACCGGATTGAAGGGATGCCCAACGACGCACCGTTCCGGATGCTCGGCACGCGCGTAAAAATCGCTGGGCAGGAGCCCCGAGGTCGACGACGCGATGATCGCATCCGGCTTTGCCGCGCGGCTGATCTGCTCGTGGAGCGCGAGTTTCAGGTCTTCGCGCTCGGGAGCGCTCTCCTGAATGAAGTCCGCGTGAGCGACGCACTCCTCGATCGTTTTGACGAAGCGCAAGCGTGCCTGCGAAGCGCCCTCCTTCAACCCCACGCGTTCGAGCGCGGGCCATGCATTGGCGACGTTATCGCGCAACTGCTTTTCCGCGCCGGGCGCGGGATCCCATGCGAGCACATCAAGTCCGTTCGCGAGTGCGCGCGCCACCCAGCCGCTGCCGATCACCCCCGCCCCGATTGCCGCAAATGTCCTGATATCGACGATCACTGCCATTAATGAAAACCCTTCATTCAGATGGTTTTTACGTACGCATCGTGCTCAGGCGAATTGCGCCATCTCACGACGTTCAAGCTGACGTTCACCGCGCGCCGGCAGGTCAAGCTTGCGGCGCCCTTCGGCGGGTGTGAGCGCCCTGCCGCCGAGCCGTTCGATGATCTCGACCGCACGCTGCACGAGCGTGCCGTTGGTCGCGGGCACGCCACGATCCAGCCAGATGTTGTCTTCCAGACCGACGCGCACATGGCCGCCCAGCAGCATCGCCTGCGCGACCATCGGCATCTGCATGCGGCCGATGCCGAAGCCGGCCCACTGCGCGCCGGCGGGCAGGTTGTCCACCATGGCCTTCATCGTGGTCGTGTCGGCGGGCGCGCCCCAGGGAATGCCCATGCACAGCTGGAACAACGGCGGCGCATCGAGCAGCCCTTCTTTCAGAAGCTGTTTTGCGAACCACAGATGGCCGGTATCGAAGATTTCCAGCTCCGGCTTCACGCCCAGTTCCTGGATGCGCCTGGCTCCAGCGCGCAACTGGGCGGGCGTCGACACGTAGATGTAGTCGCCGTCGCCGAAATTGAGCGTGCCGCAGTCGAGCGTGCAGATTTCCGGCAGCAGTTCCTCGACGTGCGCAAGACGCGTCAGGCCGCCGACCAGATCCGTGTTCGCGCCAAAGCGCATCGGATCCTCGCCCGGTCCGATCTCAAGGTCGCCGCCCATGCCGGCCGTCAGATTGATGATGACGTCCGTATCCGCCGAGCGGATGCGATCGACTACCTCGCGATACAGGTTCGGGTCGCGGCTGCCGCGTCCCGTCTTCGGATCGCGCACGTGGCAGTGGGCCACGGTCGCGCCAGCCTTTGCCGCTTCGATGGCTGCATCGGCGATCTGTTTCGGCGTGACCGGAATCGACGGATGCTTGCCGACGGTGTCGCCGGCGCCCGTGACCGCGGCGGTTACGATGACTTCGTAGTTCATGCGTACATGTCCTCTTCGATGATCGGATCGGCGCTCGTTCAGAGGCCGAGGTAGGCCTTGACAGCCGGCAGGCCGTCCTTGCCGTCATAGGTCTTCACGCCGGCGAGCCATGCGTCGAGCACCTGTGGGTTCTTCTTCAGGTAGGCCTTTGCGGCTTCGGCCGGTTTTTCCTTGTTCATCACCGACTGCATCACCTGGTTTTCTAGCTGCGTCGTAAAGCGCAGATTCGTCACCAGCTTGCCGGCGTTCGGGCAGCGCTGCAGAAAATCCGGCGACGTCAGCGTGTACACGCGCGCTTCGCCATAGTTAGGACCGAACACATCGTCGCCGCCAGACAGATAGTTCATGCTGAACTGGATGTTCATCGGATGCGGCTCCCATCCAAGAAAGACCACCCACTTTTTGTCGCGGATCGCACGCTCGACTGTCACCAGCATCCCGGCCTCGCTCGATTCGATCAGCTTGAAGCCGCCGAGCCCGAACTGGTTCGTGTCGATCATCTTCTGGATCTTCGCGTTCGCGCTGCTGCCAGGCTCGATGCCATAGATCTTGCCGTCGAGTTCCTCGCGATGCTTCGCGATATCGGCGAAAGTCTTCAGGCCCGCCTGATACTCATAGCCCGGCACGGCGAGCGTCGCTTTCGCGCCGGAGAGATTCGGCGGTTCGAGCACCTGGATCGCCTTGGCCTGCACGAACGGTTGAATCGCTTTTTCCTGCACCGGCCACCAGTAGCCGAGCGAGACGTCGAGCTGCCTGCTCTTCAGGCCCGCAAACGAAATCGGCACCGAAGCGACGGTCGTCACCGGCTGATAGCCGAGGCCTTCGAACACGGTCGTGGCAAGCGCCGTCGTCGACGTGATATCGGTCCAGCCGATGTCCGCAAAATGCACCGCGCGACAGGCCGGCGGGTCCTGCGCGAAAACCGGTGACGCGAGCAGGCTGACGAGACAACTGAAACCAGCGGATAAGGCTTTGACGCGTAACTTCATGACGATCCCCTCTCTGACACGCTATTCGGCGTGTTTCGAATCAGGCCGCACGACGGGCGGCTACCTGGACATCCCTCGACACCGTAAGACAAATTGCATGAGGTAAAAGGTACAGCCCCATATTGTCCCCAAAGCGACCGCCAGCGACCCGTTCTTGCTCACGTGCGACCATGAGGGAAAACCAGCATGGCGCGCCGAAAGCCCGCGGCACGGGCGTCACGCGAATATTGACGGCCTTGCCGCAGAGCGCGCCGCTTGCTACCCTCGGCGCACTCCCCAGCGGCACTTTTCATGGTGCGTCTGCCCCTGGCGTGGTCCGGAAGACGCCCACGGACCAGGGCGGAATACCCTGCGTCACACACGTTGCTCACCCGATGCCTCAAGACATTTCGTTTCTGCTGCTGCCGGGCTTTTCCGCGATCGGCTTCATGTCGGCGGTCGAGCCGCTGCGCGTCGCGAACCGGTTTCGCGGCGAGCTGTATCGCTGGCAAATTCTGAGCGCCGACGGCGCGCCGGTGAGCGCAAGCAACGGCATCTCGCTGAACGCAGAGGCCGCGTTCGCCGATGTCGCGCAGGCGGACACGGTTTTCGTGGTGGCGGGATTCGAGCCGCTCGCCTGCTACACGCGCGCGCTCGGCGACTGGCTCAAGCGGCTCGACCGCGTAGGCGCGACGCTCGGCGGCATCGATACGGGCAGCTTCGTGCTGGCCGAAGCGGATCTCTTTCGCCAGGCCGATCGCCTCACCTTGCATTGGGAAGCGCTGTCCGCGTTTCGCGAGCGCTATCCGTCGTTGCAGGCGAGCCAGGAACTGTTCGAAATCGGCACGCAGCGCATCACGTGCGCGGGTGGCACGGCCTCGATCGACATGATGCTCGACCTGATCGCCCGCAGTCATGGCGATGCGCTCGCATCAGAGGTATCGGAGCAGTTTGTGTTGAGCCGGATCCGGCAGCGCTCGGACCATCAGCGAATGGAAATCGCCGCGCGCTATGGCGTGCACAATCCGAAGCTGATCCAGGTGATCGGTGCGATGGAGCAGCACATGGAAGACCCGCTCGCGCCCGACGAACTCGCACAGGAAATCGGCGTGACGCGCCGTCATCTGGAACGGCTCTTTTGTTCGGCGCTAAACGACACGCCGACGCATTTCTATCTGCAGCTAAGGCTCACCCGTGCGCGCGAGCTGCTGCAACAGACCGACATGTCGATCACATCGGTCTGCGTCGCGTGTGGCTTCGAGTCGCCGTCGCATTTCTCACGCACCTATCGGGCGCGGTTTGGCGCGAGCCCACGACGCGATCGGTCCGCATCGTCGCGGCCGCCGGGCAGCTAAGCCGGCGTCGACCGGATCATGATGCGAACCGGCACAACACGCGCCGGTTCACCTTCCCTCGATGCAACCTTAGAACGAATGCCGCATACCGATGCGGACGTCGGCCTGCGTGGTGGTCGACGATGGCGTGAAGCTATAGCCGATCACCGCGTCCACGCCGCTCGATGCCTTGAGGTAGTCACCCGAAATATACACGTCAGTGCGCTTCGACAGCAGATAGTGCAGCCCGGCCGACACCTGGTTCCAGTGATGGCCTTCGAAGTTCGTGTACTGATAACCGCCGATCGCGCTGAAGGCCGGCGTGACCTGCCAGTCCGCGCCGCCTTCGGCCACCCGCATGTGCGACGACTGGCCAAGGCCCTTGATCGTCGTGTACGTGAAGTTGCCCATCAGCGTGACGTCGCCGATCGCGTAGCTGGAACCGATGCCGAACGTGCCCTGCTTGTCGACCGGGAACGGGTTTTGCGAATAGAGACTGGTGACGGCGCCCGTTGCGGGATCGACGCTGACCGTCGGCTGGCCGAGGAAGGTGTGTACGCCGATCATCGCGTACGGATCGAACGCATAGATACCGTGGGGATCGTTCAGCTGCGTGTAGGCCGTACCGACCGTAAATTGCCCGTTAGCGTAGTGCGCGCCGACGCTCCAGGCGCTTTGCTCATGGAAATTACCCGCGATGTTGCCGAACGAGTACATGCCACCGAACATGAAGCCGTGAAACTCGTTCGACAGGAACTTGACCGCGTTCGGCAGACGGTCGCCGTTGAAGCGGTCGAAGTCGCCCTGGTGGATCGCATAGCCGCTCGCCCATGCGGAGATGTTGTACGAGTAGACCATCTCTTCCGTCATGTCGAGCTGGTTACCGAACGACAGCGTACCCCAGTCGTTTTTCAGGCCGACATACGCCTGCCGCCCGAACAGCGAGCCGCCGAATCCAAGCTGGCCGTTGCTCAGGTGAAAACCGCTTTCGAGCACGAACACCGCAGACAGACCGCCGCCGAGATCTTCCGAACCCTTGATACCCCAACGGTTGCCGTACGAAACGCCGTCATCGAACTTGATGACGTGCGAGCCGCCGGTGTTGGAGACATAGGTGATCCCTGCATCGATGATTCCGTATAGCGTCACGCTGCTTTGCGCCTCGCTTACGCCTGGCACGCTTGCGAGCGCAAGCGCGACGCCGGAGAGTGCTGCGGCATTCAGTCTTCTCATTGTGTGTTTCTCTCTTGCCTGTCGGTTGGGGAAGAGGATTCCACGCAATGGCGCGGAACCATCCGAGCTTGCTTGACTGACGCGCTGACCATGAAGCATCCGGTCAGGCGCTCATCGCGTGAACCACCGTTCGCGCGACAGTAAGGCACAGTACAAGCTCATATTTCCCGTAACTCGACGGCAAGCGACGTCGATTGGTCCGATTACGACAACGTGTAGAAACGCGACGGGATGCCGCAAGGCAGCGAGCGCGACACAGGTGTCGCGCTCGCCTGAGAGGGAAGTTGGCGCGCGAAGCTAGTGGATGCCCAACGACGCATGCACGGCCTGCAGGCCGTCTGCGCCGGCCGCCGTGGTCACGCCCTTGAGCCAGGTCTTCAGCATCTCAGGGTTCGCCTGCAGCGCGTGCAATGCCGCCGTGTTCAGATCTACCTTGTTTTGCAGCACATTCGTGATGATCTGGTTTTCGAGGTCGACGTTGAACGTCATCTGCTGGAACAGGCGCGCGAGGTTTGTGCACTGGTCTGCGAAGCTCGCGCGCGTCACGGTGTTGACCGTCGCACCGCCATAGTTCGGCCCGAAGTACGCATCGCCACCGGACAGGTAGTTCAGATGGAACTTCGTGTTCATCAGATGCGGCTCCCACGCGAGAAATACGATCCACTTGTGGTCGCGCACCGCGCGTTCCACCTGGGTCAGCATGCCGGTCTCGCTCGACTCCACGAGCGACCAGTTGCCGAGGCCGAACGCCTTGTCCGAAATCATCTTCTTGATGTTCTGGTTAGCCGGCGCGCCCGGTTCGATCCCGTAGATCTTGCCGCCGAACTCGTCAGCATGCTTCATCAGATCGGCGAACGAGTGCACGCCGGCAGCCGCAACATAGTCGGGAACAGCAAGCGTAAACTTCGCATTGGTGAGATTCGCGTGCAGCACGTCGATCGAATGCTCGTCGACAAACGGCTTCACGAGCGGTCCCTGCGCCGGCATCCAGTTGCCGAGGAACACGTCGATTTGCCCTTTCTTGAGGCCTTGATAGGTAATCGGCACCGACAGGTTCGACACGCTCTGCTGATAGCCAAGCGCTTTGAGCAACACGCCAGCGACGGCGTTGGTCGCGTCGATATCGGTCCAGCCGGGGTCGGCCATGCGCACCTGGGTGCAGCTCTGCGGCTCTGCGGCCGCGACGGACGTAGCCGCGACGGCCGATATGCCGCACGCCGCGGCGAGCATCAGGGAGAACAGGAATGTCCAGCATTTTTTCATGGCCGGCTCCGGGGTCGATCAGTCTTGTCGTGACAGATTGAGGTCAAGGTGTAACGCGTGGGAAGCGCGCCATCGCTTCCAGCGTGTCGAGTTCGATGTGATTGCGCATGTAGCGCTGGCTCGCATCGGCAAACGGCTGCCAGTCCCACGACTGGATGCGGCCTTGTGTGGTCGCTTCGAAATGAAAGCGCCGGCGCCGCTGGCTGGCGAGTACGTCCTGATGCAGCGCGGGAAGGTTCCAGCGGCGTGCCACTTTCTCGCGGAATGCCGCAAGCGGTTGCGCGGCGCCAGGATCTCCTGCCAGGTTATGGACCTCCTGCGGATCCCGGGCGAGGTTGTAGAGCTGGTCGGGATCCACGGGCGAGTGGATGAACTTGTAGTCACCGTTGCGGATCATCACGATCGGGGCGATGGCGCCTTCCGCCAGATATTCACCGATTGCTTCGCCCTGACCACCCTCCCCGCGCAGATGTGGCACGAGGCTGCGGCCATCGACCGGGTCCGGCCAGCGGGTGCCGCGCGTGCCCGTCGCGAGTTCGACGAGCGTGGGCAGCAGGTCCACATGCGACACGGGCGCCGCCACGCGGCGCGCACCGAAGCGCCCCGGTGCGTGAACGATCAGCGGCACACGCACGCCACCCTCGAAGAAGGTCATCTTGTACCAGAGGCCGCGTTCGCCGAGCATTTCGCCGTGGTCGGATGTAACGATCACGATGGTGTCGTCGGCGAGGCCCGTGTCGTCGAGCGCGTCCAGAATGGCGCCGAACTGTGCGTCAACGTATGACAGTGCGCCGTAATAGGCGTGGCGCGCGTTGCGCACCTGTTGCTCTGTCGGCGGCGTGCGGTCCGTTTCGCACACGTGACGCAGTCGGCGCGAATGCGGATCGCTGTCCTCGTAGCTCAGCGAGGTTTTGGGCAGATGGATGTCTTCATCGCGATAGAGGTCCCAGTATTGACGCGGAATCGCGTACGGGTCGTGCGGGTGCGTCAGCGACGCAACGAGGCAGAACGGTCTGTCGTCCTTGCCGGCCTGCCGTTCGCGCGCGATGTCGAAGAGCTTCTGACGCGCGGTAAACGTCACCTCATCGTCGAAATCGAGCTGGTTGGTGCGCACGCATGGGCCCGCATCCAGCACCGAACTCATGTTGTGATACCAGCTCGGACGCTCACCGGGCCGGTCCCAGTCGGGCACCCAGCCGAAATCGGCCGGATAGATGTCGGTGGTCAGGCGTTCTTCGAAACCATGCAGCTGGTCGGGGCCACAGAAATGCATCTTGCCCGACAGAATCGTGCGGTATCCGGCTGCGCGCAGGTAGTGCGCGAAAGTCAGGGTTTGCGCCGGAAATTCGGCGGCGTTATCGTAGGCGGCAATCTTCGACGGGAGCTTGCCCGCCAGCATCGAAAAACGCGCAGGTGCGCATAATGGGCTCGCGCAATACGCCGAATCGAACACCACGCCTTCACGGGCAAGTGTGTCGATGCGCGGCGTGAGCGCGACCTGGTGGCCGTATGAGCGCAATGCGAACGGCGTCATCTGATCCGCCATCAGGATAAGGATATTCTGCTTTGTGTTAAGGCTCATGGACTGGGTCGATTAAAATCGTCGGGATTGCCCTGCGTGCTGTCGTCGGCTTGACTGGCGACGTAGCCACGGGTGAGCACAGGTGTATGCACTATTGCCGCTTAATAAAGCGGTGTGAAGGCGCTGAACGCTTATAGACCCATAAGGGGGACTTATGCCGAGACAGGATCGACTGCCGCCGATGCAGACGTTATCGGTATTCGAATCGGCGGCACGGCTTGCGAGCTTCACCGCTGCCGCGCGCGAACTGGGTTCGACGCAGCCTGCCGTCAGCCAGCGGGTGGTGCAACTGGAAACCGATCTCGGCACGCCACTGTTCGAACGCGGACATCGCGGCGTCACGCTGACCCCCGACGGCGCCCGCCTTTTCGAGGCCGTGCGCCAGGGGCTCGACACCATTCGCGTGGCGACGGCCGATATCCGCACCCGCCGCGCGACAGGCGAACTGACGATCCTGACCGACTTCGGCTTCGCGACCTACTGGCTGATGCCGCGCCTGACGCGCCTGAAGCATCTGATGCCCGACGTCAACGTCAGGATCATCACGTCGCAGCCTGGCTACGACCCGCAACGGGACCACGCCGACATCGCGATCGCGTTCGGCGACGGCAACTGGGCGCCCTGTACGTCCACCCGGCTTTTCCGCGAGGAGGTCGCGCCGGTTTGCACGCCGGCCTTTCGCGATGCACACCCCGACGTGTCGCACGCCGCGGATCTCGCGAAATTGCCGCTCCTGCATCTGCAACCGACGGAACCCGAGCGCTGGCTGGCGTGGAATGGCTGGTTCGCGGCGCAGGGCCTGTCGCCGCCGGCGGACCAGCACGGCATGACGTTCAACAGCTATGCGCTGGTGATTCATGCCGTGTTGATGAATCAGGGCGTCGCACTGGGCTGGACGCCACTGACTGACGATCTGCTTGCAACCGGGCAACTGGTGCGGCTGCTCGACGCGCCGGTTGTGACCACGCGCGGCTACTTTCTGGTATGCCCGCTGGCGCGTCCCGAGGCGCCTGCCGTACCGCTCTTTCGCCGCTGGCTGTTCGAGGAATGCGCCGAGGCGGCCTGACATGGCATGACGGATTGCTGCGCCCGCCCAGGGCGCTGACGCGTCGATACCATGGGCGCGGCGCATTGATTCTATTCGCGCGGAATCTGGACTGGTCTAGTTCAGCATCCCGCGCGCTCCCGTTGTTTCGCCTGCGTGCGGATTCCATACTGAATCAAGGACCCGCATGCCTGCTACCGATCGCCCCCACCAGTTCGCCCTGACGCTCGACTGCCCCAGCGCGGCGGGTCAGGTCGCCGCCGTAGTCGGCTTTCTCGACCGGCATCACTGCTATATCGATGAACTTGCCGTTTTCGACGACGACATCAGTTCCCGGTTCTTCGTGCGGTGTGTTTTTCACGGCGTCGGAGTTGCGTCCGATGCCACGCTGCATATCGATGCGCTGCGGCGCGAGTTTTCCCCGATCGCCGCGGACTTCCGCATGAACTGGGCTATCCACGATATCGCCGCGCGGCCCAAGGTCTTGATCATGGTGTCAAAGCTTGAACATTGCCTGGCGGATCTGCTGTTTCGCTGGCGCATGGGTGAGTTGAAGATGGACATCGTGGGGATTGGGTCGAATCATCCTGACTTCGAGCCTCTGGCAGTTCAGCATGGTTTGCCGTTCTGGCATCTGCCTGTCAGCGCGGAGACGCGGGATTCGCAGGAAGCGCAGATGCTTGATCTGTTTGAATCTCCCGCCACTCCGCGCTGGTCATCCATCCACGCGACCAAATCATGTCGCGCCACTCCGGGGATTCCCACGTTCCGATTCGCTGAACGTTGTCCACTCCAAACTGTGCCAACGGCACGCGACGGAAACGGTCGTTCCACACGTATAACGCGACGCCCAGCACCACAAACGCGGTGATCCAAAAAACAAGTTCGAGCGAGTTCATCTGATCTGCTTTTCCTTCCTACAGGTCGGGGTGACCCGCATAGCAACCAACCAAAGCAAAGAGTGCCGTGAATTCGTGCTGGCAATCTTCACACACGTATTCCTGATGCACCGTCATACTTCCGATCGCGCAAGCGCCCATCGAGACACGCTGAAGAAATCCGACTAGACGCATTGCTTTCCTCTTTTCCTAGGCGATGAGTACTTCGGCTGGAATCTTCAACTCGCGATTCAGACGGCGAATCATGGCAAGGCTTAGCCCGCGTTTTCGATTGAGCACTTCGTAGACTCTGTTCAGGTTGCCAAGATACGGCTGCATGTCGCTGGCAGACAGTCCGGCCTGCTCCATGCGGAACTTGATGGCCTCAATGGGATCGGGAAGATCGAGCGGAAAGTGCTCAGCTTCATAACGCTCCACCAGGGTGGCCAACACCTCCAAACGGTCTCCTTCCGGAGTGCCGGGAGCCGGGTCGGCGTCGACCAGGCCAGATACTGTCTGCAAGGCTTCTTTGTAATCGTGTTCGTTGTGAATTGGACGGATTTCCATCTTGGTCACTCCAGTTCTACGGTTTCAGCATCAATCCTGTCGTACTCACCATGCGTTCCGACGAACTTGATGTAGACGACCCCGATGCGATACGCGACCGCAACAATCAGCCTGTAGTCGTTTCCCTTGATGTTGAATACCACACGGTTTCGGCCAACAAAGCTCGCGGTCGCATATCTGGCCTTTATGTCCTGCGGCGTCATCCAGACGGCCTTTACCGCTTCCTCATGCCATGCCAGCAGCGACTGCCGCGCGATCGGATGCTTGTCGCAGAAAGCCAGGAGGACTTTTTTCGCAATGATTCGCATTGATGCATCTTAGTCCCATTTTGGGACTAAGGCAAGTGTCAAACCTCGGGCACGGTCCTTGAACTCGGAACACCCGCCGTTTCGACCTCCATTCCGATCAGGTTTGCGAACATATGGCCGAAAATCGCTTCGCGCGCGATATGAAGTCCGCGTTCCTCGGAAAAATGCCGGCCGCGCGAGTCGGCGACGGATTGGACACACGCGGCGCAGACAGCAATCGCGGGAAAAGCAGTAGCCTGTCGGCTTCCGGCTGACAGGAGCACACCATGTGCGGTCGCTATTCCCGTGGGCAGAAAGACCTGTTCTACGTTGAACCCCTCATGACCGACGCGAACGATCCGCGGTTCAGCGGGCATCCCGAGATTTTCGCGCCGAGCTGGAACGTCTCGCCAGGCACCCGGCAACCGGTCATTGGACCGGACGGCCCGCGACTGGAAATGTGGGGCTTCCGTCCCGCCTGGGCAGTCGCGCGCAAGATCCCGATGATGATCAATGCCCGCCTCGACAACGCGACGTCGAGTACATGGAAAGCGCTGTTCAAGTCCGGCCGCGTCATTGTCCCCGCCGACGGCTGGTATGAATGGTTGCCGATGGCCGGCAAGAAACAACCCTACTTCATCCAGGCCAACTCCGGGCCTCCGGTGTACTTTGCGGGGCTGAGCAGTGCGCGTCCCGACGCCCCCGCGCAAGACGCGGCACCCGGCATCGTCTTTGGTTTCGTCCTGGTGACGGCGCCGGCGGAAAGCGGCATGCTCGACGTGCACGATCGCCGGCCCCTTGTGTTGACCAAGAGCGCGACAGGCCCCGTCCTTCAGGGCTCAGGATTACCCACAAGTCTGTAGGTGACGGTGTGTGTTTTCGCTTGTAAACGGGTGGAGTCAATGTTAACTTCGGCCCATCCTG
>NZ_JBNDMO010000064.1:0-11840 GCF_050436625.1 Paraburkholderia sp. GAS334
ACCGGGAACGCTTCCGGCCGCTTAACCTTCCCGCTCCGACAAAATGCCCCATCGGCGTCGTGCATCAAGCAAACTGAATTTTGCAGCGCCGACTATTCAAGTTCTGCAACAGCGCCAGAGTGATATCGAGTGGCTGAGTTCCGTGAACTGATCTCTACGAGCGTGGTGGTGGAAACTTCAACTGCGGGCGTGGGGAACCATGTCGTACTGAGTTGCGGCATTAGCGCATATATATTCCGGCCAGTGTTCGCCACTCGGTTCGCGGAGTAGGACCCACTAGGCACTGAAATTTCGGTGGTGAAGTAGGCGAAGAATGATTGCGATGGAGTTGAATACCCGATGAACAACGGCTCAAGGATGATGTCTCCAATTCCAGTGCGCTTTCCGCTGCCGCCTGGCGTGTCCGCCCAAAGATGAACGAGCGGGACGATTACACCACTAGACATAGTAAAGGGGCCAAGTGTAGCGCCCCATGTGTGAACGACACGCGGGGCGTCAATAAACGCGTTCAACTGGAACCCGGGCAGGAAACTTTCTCCATGCGGGCCAGCGAATTTATTGGCATCGTAGTAAAGCGTGTAATTGTAAAACTGGGTTTCCCCAGGCGGTGGCAAAATCCCATTCAATACGGTATTGACGCCAACAGGGTAACTGGTCTGGCCATTCTCGGTTGCCTCGACGTTCGAGGCCAGCAAGCATACGAACGCAATAACCGCCAGGAACCTCGCGGGCACTTTAAACATATCTCCTCCGTCTATTTGTTTTCTTCGGCTGAGGGACCCGGGCATCCGCATCAGCCGGTCGAAATCTCCGCAACTTGCAGAAACTCGCTAACGATGCCTATCGCGTCTTCGCGCTTTTCCACCTGCGGAACGTGACCACAGTCGTCAATGACAAGTGCGCTGGCCAGGTCAAGGAGCGGCCTGTCCAGTTCCGCGCGTCAGCAATCCACGAACGAGACGAACTCGTCCAGCTCCAGCTTGCGGAGCTCCATGTTGTTTTCCGGAAAACTGTCGTCTGCGTAGCCGAGTGACATTCCGGCCACGATCATCTCCCCATCGGGAATGGCGAGGCCTTCACGAAGGACCGCCGATTGCAGCGACCAGATCTGCTGCGGGCACGTGTCCAGCCCCCGCGCGCGGGCGGCCAGCATGATGTTCTGGAGAAAGCAGCCGTAGCAGATGAAGCTGGCCCATTCCAGGCGCCGGTCCATGGTGAAGATCATTCCCACTGGCGCATCGAAGAATCGGAACTGCCGTTCGACGTCACGCCGGCGTCCGACGATATCGCTCCTGGGCACGCCCTGCGCATCGCCCAGCATCCCGCGAAACATATCGAAGCGCGACGAGAATGGCGCCGGCAATTCCCTTGGAAAGAACGGGTAATCGGGCGCCAGTCCTTCGGGAGCGGCGCGATACGCTTTGACCGCGGCTCCGGCAATCTTCTCGCGAGCCTTTCCGGTCAGCACATAGCAGCGCCAGGGCTGCGTATTGCTCGAACTCGGCGCGCATTTCGCGACCGACAGGATGTCCCTGACGGTCTCGATCGGCACCGGCCGGTCAAGGAAGCCGCGCTTGCTGTGGCGTCCGCGAATCAGCGCTTCCGTAATCTGGATTGCCTCCATCTTGTGTCTCCGTTCTAGTGGTGGGGGTACTACGGTGGAAAAGATCATAGACACGTCCCCTGCCTTGTGAAGATGGCAATGCTTGCAAGCTCCGTTCGAAAACAACGAACGACTCGCGCCCATCCGCATATGTCAGGCGTCCAAATTCCTGGACGCTCTGTTCCCGAATCCCGTGCGCACGCGTGAACCCGATTCGCCTATCTTGCTACTCGGGATCGGAGCACCGATCGCATACAAAAACTTGGTGGAGATGTGTAATGAACCAGTTGAAATGCTTGCCGCAGGAAGAGATTGTCTGGGGACATGACGTGCTGAAAACCGTCGCCGCGTCCATGGGGAACTACGGCATCCGCCGCCCGATGACGTTCACGGTCGAATTCCTTGAGGCATTGAACCGCGAGCACCTGCAGCCTGCCATCGGCGACGGCGTGGGCACCTTCACCGGGCTGCCGCCGCATGTGCCCGATTTCGCCGTACGCGATGGGCTGCGTGCATGCATGGAGGCCAATGCGGGATCGATCATCGCCCTCGGTGGCGGCTCCGTGCTCGACGCCGCAAAGGCAGTCTCCTACCAGCATTTCCAGCAAACAGGCCGCCACCTGCCCATTGCCGCAATTCCAACGACCCTGTCGGGTTCGGAGTTCTCCCACTACTTCGGCGTGACGGAAACGGACGGTCCGCAGAAGTTCAAGCGCAGTTATGCCGTGCGCGAAACGACCCCCAGGCTGGTCGTGCTCGATCCCCGGATGATCGTCGACACACCACGTACGCTGTTGTTAAGTTCGGCCATCAAGGGGATCGACCATGCGGTGGAAGGCATGCGCCGGGTCGACGTGAATCACCCTCACGCCATCCTGGCCGCCAGGGGCGTGGAGCGCTTCCTTGCCGTGCTGGAGAAGTGGCCGCGCAAGCTTGAAACCCGCGAGGCCATCGCGGGCGGCCACGTGTCGACCGACGACCTGCTGCAGCTTCAACTCGCCGCGTGGCAGTGTTACTTCTATCCTGCTTCAGTCACCTACGGCCTGAGCCATCGCATCGGGCACATCCTCGGCGGGACGTTCGGGCTGGCGCACAGCGTGACATCGTGCATTACGCTGGCGCCCGTCATCCGCTCCTGCGCCGACATCTATGGCCGGAAGCTTGAGATCTTCTCCACGGACCGTGGCAGCCGCACGCCCGCCGCATTCCTCGCTGACCGCATTGAGGCCGCAGTGGACGCGCTGGAATTGCCGAGCCGGCTCGGTGACGTCGATTTCGATCGGGCGAAGCTTCCCGAGATAGCGGCCCTGCTGAGGCAGAACTATCCCGCCGAGGTCGGCGACCTTGGCGAGGATGCCGGCACGAAGCTGGCTGCGTTGCTGGAGAGCCTGTGGTAATGACCGGCCGGCCATCCGACACCTTCCCGCATCCCGTGAGCTTGCGCCACGCGCTCGATGGCCTGGCCAGTCGGCAGATCACTGCGACAGGCCTGACCGAGGAGGCGCTCCGCTGCGCGGAAGCCAGCAAGCAGTCGCTCAACGCGTTCGCCGCCATTGATTGGGACCGCGCGCTGAAGGCCGCGGCGGAAAGCGACCGCCGCTACGGCGAAGGCAGGCAGCGTCCGCTGGAGGGGCTGCCCATCGCCGTCAAGGACCTGATCGACACCAAGGGCATCGAAACACAATACGGATCGGCCGCCTACCTCGGCAATGTTCCCCTTGCCGATGCCGACATCGTGAAGACATTGGCGGGATGCGGCGCCATCGTCATCGGCAAGACCACCACCCACGAATTCGCGTGGGGCGTGACGACCGCCAGCCCCAGCTTCGGCGATACCCTGAATCCCCTCGACCGTTCCCGCATCCCCGGCGGCTCCAGCGGAGGCGCCGCAGTGGCGATCGCGCATGGCGCGGTCATGGCAGGCGTGGGCACCGATACGGGCGGCTCGGTCCGGATTCCGGCCGCGCTCTGCGGTGTCGTCGGCTTCAAGCCGACACTCGGCACGCTCTCCACGCGTGGCGTGTTTCCGCTGTCACCCACCTGCGACCACGTTGGCCTGCTCGGTGGACAGGTCGATGACGTGCTGGTGCTCGCCGATGCCGTTGGCATCGAAGTCCCCCAAAGCGATGCAGGGCTTTCCGGCCGCGTCGGCATCATCCGACACATCGCGCCGGTTCCTCTGAGTACGGAGGTTGCCTGCGCGTTCGATGACGCAGTGGAGCGACTGGCACAGCGATTTGCCTGCGTGGACCTGGGCAGGACCGGCCTGTTCGATGCCGTGTTCGATGCCTTTGCGGCCATCGTCCTCATCGAGGGTGGGATCGAGCATTTCCGCCGCCACGACTGGGATCGCATCGCCAGGTATTACAACCCGGAAACGGTCGACAGGCTCAGACGCGCGCAATCCATGGACCTGCGCACCTATGCGACGGCCCAGCAGACCAGGCGGCATTTCTCGGCGGGGCTGCATGAAGCGATGTCGACACTCGACTACCTCGTGCTGCCGACCTGCCCCTGTACCGCCCCGCCACTCGATGCCTGCACCGTCGACATTGGAAACTGGACCGGCACCGTCCGCGAGGCCCTGATGACCTACACCGCACCGTTCAACGTCGCGGGATTCCCCGCCATCTCGATTCCCCTGTCGTCCCGGCACGGCGGCCTTCCGGCGGCATTGCAGATCGTCGCCCGGCCCAGCGACGACGGCGCGCTGCTGAAGGTCGCGCTGCAAATGGAGTCGATGCTGCGGAGCGTCGCCGTTCCACAAGACTTACCTGCCACCACCACCACCACGAGGAGACCAACGTGAACGTTACCGTCAAGCCCGCATCCCCAGCGCCCGCCGGAACGCCAGCCGGGCATACGCCATATAGCGCCTGGCTGCAGACAGACGTGCTTCACGCTCTGCAGCACCCGGTCAGCGACCATCCCGGCGAGCACGCCTGGATCGTATCGGCGCAGGTATCCGAGCTTTACTGGATGCTGATCATCAAGGAAATGCAGGCCGCGCAGGCGCAATTGCGTGCCGATGACCTGACCGGGGCCTGCCGGACGCTGCGGCGCGTCGTCGCCCACCACGAGCCGCTCAATGCCACCTGGCGCTCCATCGCATGGATGACGCCTGTCGACCTGCTGGCCATCCTGTCGCGCGTTGGCGTGAAGTACGGCAAGGATACCGCCCTCCAGGGCTGGACGTACCGCCAGATGGTCTACCTGCTCGGCATCAAGCAGGGGGAACACCTGCAGCACTTCCAGCCGCAACCCCAGCGCTGGGAACAACTCAGCAAGGCACTGGCGGAGCCGAGCCTGTATGACGACGTGCTCGCCCACCTTGACCGCAAAGGCTTCCGCGTGCCGGCGGCGGTACTCGACCGCGATTTCAGTGTGCCCTACACGCCGGACAAGGCGGTCGAGAACGTCTGGCGCGATGTTTACGCCGACCCGGACAAGCACCGGGAACTCCAGCAGCTTGGCGAGACGCTTGCCGATATCGCGGAGGGATTCGCCGAGTGGAAGCACCTGCACCTGATGGCGACGCGCCGGACGTTCGGCGCCCGGCCGGCCTACTTCGGCACCGAGGGCATTGCCTGGCTTCTGCCGACCATGAACGAGATCCCATTCCCGGAACTCTGGTCTGCGCGCGGCATCATCGGCGATCCACCTGCGGTGTGTCCGCACGCCCGCGGGCAGGAAAACGCTTCAGCTGCGGAATAACGCGCTCAGGACGGTCATGGAAACAGTCTACGATCAAAAGATCGCAGTGCTCGTGTCCATGGTCGTCTTCAATGCCGGGGACGCAGAACTTGTTGCCGCCTATCGCGCCAGCATTGATGCTATGGGAAGCTGCATGGTGACGGCGCCGGCCTGAGTGGTTGCCATCGTGACACCGGCCTGTGCCGGTGCAGGAATCGGGCGGAGACTGCGTGCCTCCGCCCTTTTATCAGGCTGCTACCGGCTGCGGCTGGGCGTGCAAGGCACGGGCGACGGTCGTCACCCTAAGGCCCTGGAACCGGGCAACCGCCAGGTGATCGTCGTCCGGCTTCACGGCGTCACGCTGCGAGACGTGAGTCGCGCCGTACGGGGTGCCGGCCTTGAACATCGCCGCGTCGGCATAGCCCAGCGGCACGATGATCAGGCCCAGATGCGCCATGGGCGCGTAGGTCGCCAGCAGCGTGGCTTCATTACCGCCGTGGCGCGAGGACGTCGAGCCGAAGACCGAGCCCACCTTGCCGTTCAGCTTGCCCGCGAACCAGAGGCCGCCGAGCCCGTCGATATACGCCTTGAGTTCGGCCGAGATCGACCCGAACCGCGTCGGCGTGCCGAACACAATCGCGTCAGCCCACTCGGCATCGGTTTCGGTCGGCGCCTCGTATTTCGCGTTCATCTCCGTGGCGTTCTCGAGCCAGCCCGGCGCCTGCCGCATGACGTCGGGGCCGACGACCTCCCGCACACGCCGCATGCGGATTTCTGCGCCAGCCTCGAGGGCCCCCTCGGCGACAGCCTTGGCCAGCATCTCGGTGGAGCTGTTACGTGAGTAGAAGACAACCAGTACTTTCGGTTTATGCATGGTGATCCCCGGCAACGTCATACAGAGATGGGCTCGAGCCGGCCCAGCAGCTCGTCTTTGCGATCAGCCAGCCACGGCGGGAGCTGGAACTCCTCGCCAAAATGACCGGGCTTTTCATCGATCGCGAAGCCGATGTCGGTGGTCGTCGCCTCGAACATCACGCCGCCGGGCATCTTGAAGTACATCGAGCGGAAGTAGTTGCGGTGCACCGATTCGGACGTATCGATGTAGCCCAGGGCAAACATTCTCTCCTTCAGGATCTCCTGCTGTTCCACGTTGTCCACCGCGAAGGCCACATGGTGGACCGTGCCTTCGCCGTAGATCGACGAACCCTGGTGTCGGTCCGGCTCATGCAGGAACTCAACAATCGTGCCCGGGCCGCCGGTGTACGTCTCGAAGCGGTAGTAGGGTCCCGCCTCGCCTACGTTCCGGAAACCGATCGCTTCGCTCATGAAGCGGATCGATTCGGCGACTTCCCGCAGCGACAGCGTGATGCTGTGCACGCCGCGGATGGCATGGGCTTCGGGGATATCGCTGGCCACGCAAGCTGGACGCGCATCCAGATCTGTTTCGACGAGATCGAACTCGACGCCGCACGGATGTTGGAACCGCTGGCGGCGCTCTCCGAAGCGCTCGACGATCTCGCTGTCGTACGGCACGTCCATGGCATCGAAGCGGCTGCGCCAGAACTCGAGCGAGCCCTTGGGGACCGAGTAGTTGATGACCCGCACCTGGCCCGATCCCTGACGCGCCATGACGCCCCGCTGGCGGAACGGGAACGACGTCACCAGGGTTCCAGGATCGCCATTCGCGTTGCCGTAGTAAAGGTGGTAGATGGGATCCTCGCCGTCGAGAAGCACGGTCTTCTTCACGAGGCTCTGCCCGAGCAGCTTGACGTAGAAGTCCACATCCTCCTGTGCGTGCCTCACGCCGAGGGTCAAATGATGAAATCCCTTGAGCACTAACATTGTCCTCTCCAGTTTGATATTGGCATGTAGAAACAGCGCAATGCCGCTCCTGTGCAACAGCTTATGACGGCAGATTCCAATTGGGCAGTCGTCCCGGGTTGTACGCAGGGTTCGACAAACCTGGACAATGCCGCTCTGTGAGGCGCGGTGCGCGAGGTGGCGCCGGATGGGCGATTCCTGAGGCTGGCGGGACGCAGACGCGGCAGGACACCAAGGTCTACCCGGGTGGCGATGGGCGAAAGCGCTGGAGTATGATCGGGCGTCGTCCAACCATCCCCGCAACGAACGCCGCCGGCGCCGGAATGACCGAAGAGTCCCCATGCCATGCTTGATCTGAAGGATGTCTATTACTTCGTGCAGGTGGTCGACCGCTGCGGATTCACCGCGGCTGGGGAGGCGCTCAGGATTCCGAAGTCAACGGTGAGTCACCGGGTGAAGGAACTGGAAGCCTCGCTGGGCGTGCGGCTCATCAGCCGGACGTCGCGCCAGTTTGCGATGACGGAGGTAGGCCAGGAGTTCTACCAGTACGCCATGGCGCTGCTGCGCAGTTCCGAGCTTGCCGAGGAAGCCATGCGCCAGCGGCTGGTGGAGCCGAGTGGCGTGATTCGCGTGACGACGACTGCGGACATTGCCCAGTTCGCGCTACGCCACACCCTGCCGACCTTCCTCACCGACCACCCCAAGGTGAGAATCGACGAAACCGCCACGGAAAGGATTGTGGACATCGTCGGCGAGCGATTCGACCTGGCGATCCGGAGCCATGTTGGTCAGCTGCAGGACTCCAACCTGGTCCAGCATCCGCTGGCCAGGACACCGTGGTATCTCTTCGCGGGGGCCGACTATCTCGAACGAACATCCGTGCCGACGCAACCCGAGGACCTGGCATCTCACGCCATCATCGCCATGGTGGGCAAGTGCGCGCCGCATTGGCCGTTGCAGGGCCCGGACAAGCGCGTGGTCACCGTGCCCTTTGAACCGAGATTCCAGAGCAACAGCCTGATGTCGCTGAAAGAGGCCGCGTGCGCGAACGTCGGCGTCGCCGCGCTGCCGGAATACGTCTGCCAAGCCGAACTGCAGGCCGGCACGCTGCGGCAGATATTGCCCGAATGGATCGCTGCGGACGCCCGTATCACCGCCCTGATTCCATATCGCACGGGTCTGCTGCCGGCGGTTCGCACGCTGGTGGACTATCTTGCTGTGGTGCTACCCAAGGTGACGGCGTTCGACCGGAACTGAGCCTGGGGCGTGGGACTTCGGTCAAGTACCGATCGTCTTGCAACCCTGGAAGCACTCCCTTGCGGGTTTCTGCGGCGAATCTCCGGCCGTCTCTGATCCGCCCCATTTCTGCCGTTGGGTGAACGGCTCATCAATGACTGTGGTTGGCCTTCGTGAGGCGCTTTCATGACTATCTCCTTTCAGGTGAAGGGAGATCACGTCTGTGCCAGCGGACAGGTGGCGCTGTCCGACCCACTCCGGACGATCAATCCTCTCCGAAGCCGGTTTGCGTCTGACGTGGGCCCTCTTAACGTTAGATCCGAAAAAAACTAAACAATATTCGCCGGTGGTTGCCCGGTGACTCCATCCGTCTGCAACAGATGAAGTACATGCATCGCCGCGTCTGCTAATTCCAGGGGGACAAAAATATGATCGTGGTAGGCGCCCGCCACCACGTTGCAGCTGATGCCGGCATTACCCAATGCGGTAGCGAATGCTGCGGTCAGGCCCACCGCCTCCAATGCTGAATTCACGGTCAAGGTAATCCACGCGCACTTGAACAAGGTATTCAAACCGCTGACCCGCGCATCCGCCTCACTCGTAACCACAGACAAGCCCTCGCGTTCGCGGATTGACGCAACGATGACGGCAGGGTCAATTGCGTTACCGTCCTCGACCGAGGCAAACACAAACACGCCCGGGTTAAGCACTGGCTCCAATGTTTTTAACAAGACGGAGAGATCCGAGACTGGGCTCATGTTACCTCCTGTGCGGCGTCGTTCCACGCCATTTAAAGCGCTCCCGGTTCGTGGGCCATCAGCGGATTGTCGACCAATTTGAGCGTAGCGTCGAACGACGGAAATTGGCGACCGGCTGCGGGAGCTTGACGTGAAACCGCGCAACCTGTCCCCCGATCGTCTCGCGCTGGTGCACTGAACTGTTCCCCAGCCACGTTGCCTAATTCTCGCGATCCTCGCTGAATTGCCCCGTCCGGCACTGCGCAGGGGGCGCTGCAGTTTATATAGCCGATGTCGGAAGATAGATAGCCGATGTCGGAAGAAACTATGAGTGGATCACCATGCGAAAACTCACCCCCGCCGGCCAGCAATTGATCGAAGAAGTAGCCCAGCGACATGGGTTCAGCACGGACGCCGTGATGAGCATGCTCGAGTCTGTGATTCGCGGTAACGGCAGCATGGCCCAGTTCAATCACCCCGAATTTGGTGGCTCCGGCCAGTGGATGCGGGGGGGAATGACCATGGTCTCCGACATGTTCAACAACTACCTGAAAGGCCGGGTCGATGGACTCTGTTTCGAGCTTTCCCGCCTGATGGCAAATCAGCCCGACCTTATTCGCAACGGCAGCTTCCAGTCGCAGAGCCAGGGTACTCAGCAGCAGGGCAACGACGGCGGCGGCCAGCAACAACAGCAGAGCGCTGGTTACGGTGGCAACAACCAGCAGCAGACTGCAGCCGGACCGGTCGGACCGGTGAGTCTGTTCGTTCCGCCCGCCCCCGGCACCTCTGGCGACTGGTGGCCCGGTGATCTGGGGCGGCCCAACAGCACCGGCGCGCAGAACGATGTCCGCTATGCCTACTTCGCACACCCCCGGCGCCTGGCGATCGAAGTGAACGGCAAGGTGACGATTTACGATACGCTCGATCACGAGATCAGCGGCTTCTCACAGCAGCAGTCCCGCGGCGCGTCCCTCACATTCGCGAGCCAGCACGGCCTGGTTGCTGTCGCCAGCCTGCCGGTTGTCTCGGTCGGTGGGGTTCCGCAGCCGGCGTCGCCGCCGGTGCAGGAGGAGCCCGTCAGCACTCAGTCGGTGGCCCGCGAGGCAGACGTGTTTGCCACCATAGAGAAGCTCGCCCAACTGCACGCGAAGGGGATTCTCAGCGATGAGGAGTTTGCCGCCAAGAAGGCGGAGTTGCTAAGCCGCTTGTGAGCGTCCCGTCATCGCGCAGCGCAACCGGGGCACGATTTCTACCTGGCTGAAACGCCCACATAGGGACGGGCACATCGCCCGGTTGATTGCTCAGTAAGAAGCGACTCGACTGGTTCCTGCAGGTCCGGAATCGACCCGTTGCTGCCCTTCGCGTCCCATCGAAGCGGACACTCGCGGACCTCGCCAAACTTCCGTAACTGCTCGGTGAAACCCCTGCTGTTTGACGTGCCAAGGGGACGGGCGTATGCTTTTTTTCTATGTTTCCTGGAGGCGTTTAAATGGAAGCCACGACGAACAATAAGTGCGGACGCGTCGTATCCGGGTCTGCCAGTTATGTGAGCAAACAGGGATCAGAATACGCCCCAGGCATCAGTCAGGAGACAGTCGGATCCCAAGTACTGTTTCTCGGAATGGTGACGATCCCCCCCGAAGGCCGAACCAGGGCACACATTCACGAACACCACGAGTCGGCGTTCTATATGTTGAGCGGCGACGAAGTCGAGCTGTGGACAGGCGTCGCGCTGGAACACCGCGAGGTCGCGCATCGCGGGGACTATCTCTACATCCCCTCAGGCATTCCGCACGTGGCAGTGAATCGCGGCAAGACGCCAGCGGTCTTTATCGGTGTGCGCAACGAACCGACAGCCCAGGAAAGCGTGGTGATGTATCCCGAGCTGGATGCCCGGGTGCCTTGATGCGGTTGATGGGCAAGGCGTGAACCGACTGGGAATGAAGCCAGCCTTTATCCAGCAACTGGCTTTGTCACGGTCGATTGCGTGCGCGCACGCCGCACGCGAATAGTGGAAACGCCGATGACCAGATATATCGGTTGATATATGTCCGGCGAACGGTCTGCACCGCGTGGCATGAAGGCATCGAATACCCGAGGAGGAGGTCGCCGTGGCAAGGATTGAATCAAAGCTCGCGGAAATGGGACTGGTATTACCTCAACCGCTTCAGATGCCGCCAGACATTCGAATGCCGTTCGCCTGGGTCCGCGTCCGAGGGAATCGCGCATTCATTTCTGGGCATATTCCGCAGAATCCGGATGGCACCGTTGCACAGCCACTCGGGAAGGTAGGCGCGGAGGTCTCTCCAGAACAGGGCTATCACGCCGCCCGGCTCGTGGCGCTCGCTCATTTGGGAAGTCTGAAGCGAGCGCTCGGTGATCTGGATCGAATCACCGCCTGGCTTCGAGTCTTCGCGATGGTCAATGTCGCGTCCGGGTTTAACGAGACACCGCGCGTGACTAACGGTTACTCCGATCTCATTCTTGAGCTTTATGGCCATGACGTTGGCATGCATGCCCGATCTTCGATTGGGATGATGATCCCGCTCAACGCCCCTGTGAACTGTGAGGCCGAGGTAGAGATCGATGGAGGCTGAATTGCCGCTCACCAAGGCGCTTGGCCGTGGCTGTCTGGCATCAGCAGATGCCCACATGCTAGTGTCTTGAGTTAAAAATTCATTGAATGATGCCGATCACGTACTAAAGTGTTCTGTGTAGCACTTGATACGCGGAGGCAACGATGAGTGGAC
>NZ_JBNDMO010000065.1:0-11362 GCF_050436625.1 Paraburkholderia sp. GAS334
TCCTGTCAACAAGACGAAGTCCGTGATCTTTACGGAAGAAGGACTGCGCGAGTCCGAGCGACTTTTTAATCAGCACTTTGTCATTCCGGAAAGAACAGGGGATTGATTCAACGAACTTCTAACTCACGACACTAGCGTCGATCCTGACTGCTGACCGATCAGACGACGACAGTTAAACCCATGATTGCGCCAACGTAGATCGGCTATGCGGCGCTTCACGCAGGAACGGGCGCGCTGCCGAGTGTCCCAAGTGGCGGTGGCCGCCGTGGCCTGCCGACGTTGAGGGAAATGGACTTGCCCGAGCTTACGAACGAAAAGGCAAGAGCGGTGGCGTATGTCTGAATGGCGGCTTTGGAGTGGGAGACCGATTGTCTCCTCCTGGCCGAACCCGGTCGACCGTTAGCATCGGTTACATCCACTCGTGAGTCGGAAACGGGATGCGCGCAAAGTTTCAACGGCCGAACTGTGGCGCGGGCGTGTCGATCGCACGAACTTGACTCCGCTTCGCTTCCGTTAAGATCGGGTCATCGTATTAATGGACGGAGAGATCGTTGGATGACGCGCGTAACGAGTAAGCAGGCCAGTCTGGTGGATCTCGCAGATCGAGGAATGACGCCCGAGGAAATATCGGCAAATAGCGGGACGCCGACAGGCACAGTCCGCGCACAATTGACCCGGATTCAGCGAAAAGTGCGAAGCGGCGATTTCTCCCCTCCTCCACTTCCCATCGAACAGATAGCTAGTCGCAAACGGATCTACCTCGCGGGCTTCGATGTTTTTCGCACCGATGCGATGGAACGCGGCCACTACCTGCGCGAGCTTTGCGCGTCGTTCGGTTTCGAGGCGACGTACCCGCTCGATGCGAACGTGCGGGATGGTCTTTCGCCAACTGAGCGCGCGACCTGGATCTATCGGTCGAGCATCGAGGCGATACGCGCGTGCGACATTGTGATGGCCAACGTCGACGACTTTCGCGGACCAGGGGAAGCGGATTCCGGAACGGCCTTTGAGATCGGATTCGCCGCGGCACTCAATAAAGACGTTTGGGCGTACACCACCAACGAAGGGACGGTCCTGGACCGGGTGTCGTCACAGCGTACGTCGATGGGCGCGTTTTGCGAGCGAGGCTTCCTCGTTGAGGACTTTGGCCTGTCGAAGAACCTGATGATCGCGTGCGCAGCACGCATTGTTTCGGGCGACGCTGCTACGTGTCTCGCGGAGATGGCAACGAAGTACGGGATGGAAGGCACCCCCTCCCTTTATAGACCTGCTGGCGAATCGGAGATTCGCAGCACGGGGTGATGTCGCCAATTCAGTATATAAACACACTATGGATACGGTATCTCTCTGGTTGGACAACCCGGCTGCAGCCTACAGGGAATGGCAAGCGCACGATGCCGCCGGCGCAGACCGACGCCCATTCGCTGCGCGCTCGGTCGTGCAGCACACGGCAATGTTTGACCGCTTCCTGCGATATCTCGTCGCGCGAGGTACGACCGTGGCCGCGTTTGACGCTGCCCATCTGGAATCCTTCTTCGCGGACGTGGACAACCGGTGCGCGCCGGGGACCACTACGCACGTGCGCTACGCAAAACTCGTCGATCGCCTGTGTCGGTACCTGGTGGAATTAGGTGTTCGCCGGGGCAATCCTGCCGCCGACTTTGTTCGCAAGGAGCAGTGGCCCGAGGACGAGCCACAGCCCCTCTTTCTCGACCCGGCGGCCGACGAAAGGCTCCAATCTCACATCCAGCCGCAGGGCGCTGACAACGACCGCGAAGCGCGCAATCGAGCGATCGTCGCTCTCCTGTTAGGCACTGGCATTACTGCAGGCGAGATCCGCGTTGCACGTGCTGGCCACCTCGTCATCGACGCGGTGCGGCCACACATCTTCGTTCCGAAGCGCGGTGCGAGAGCGGAGCGCAAGGTGACGTTGCAGGGATTCGCGATCGCCGCGCTGGAGCGCTGGTTGCTGGTGTCCCAGTGCGACGAGGCGGAGCAACTGCTGTTTCCAGCTCCGAAGGCCGGAAAGCCGATCAATGACATGCTGTTAGGGATCATCGTCCGTGAGGCATTGGAGGCCGTCGACTTTTGCGCGCCTGACATGAGTCCGCGCATATTGCGGAATACGTACGCGCGTCGACAGTTACTCAGCGGCCGCAACAATGAAGACGTGAGCCGATTGCTCGGGCTTGTCAGTCAGCGCACCGTGGTTCGGCTGCGAGCGACCATCCAACCCGTCGCAATTGAAAGTTCGGATACCTCTCTATCGACTTGACTTCTCGTACCGCTCCGTAGGCTGGTTTTGCCGGTTCGTCCGAATCGGCATCATCAACCACTCAGGAGCGTTTATGCCGTTTCGAAGCCCATTTGCGGATGTCGTCTATCCCGACGAATCCGGTGTGCCCTGCGCACTGCAATACCGGATCGCAATCACCGACACACCTGACCGGCTGGCGGTGATCCATCTGCGTCACACGGATCAGACGTTCACCAGTCCCGCCGACTCGGCGATCGCCCGGGATCACATTCTCAATCGTATTGCCGAAAGCGCGTTGCACGGCATTCCCGTTAAGGCACTCCGTCTTGTCGTCGAGGATCTGCGCGGCGTTGCGGAGTACGCTATCGAGGCGGATATCGACGACTACATTCGTCGAGGGAATCCGTACGAGTCGACCCCTGTTAGGGGAGTTGGATCGCGCGTCCGAGAGCGCATTTCTATCGGATCTGAGAGCATCATCGCGGGGCGGACTCGAGTACAGACGGCACACGCGACTCCAGAGCCGATGTCGACGGCAGTAGCCAACGCACTAGCCTGATCGTTCCGTCGCAACCGTGAAACGTTGCGACGGTCTACCACGACAGGAGCGCAGCAACACCCAGAGACGCGCCGCATACTGCCACTCCAAGTGACATGACCTGAAGCCACCGCTTTCGCGTGAGCAGCGTTATCGCAGCGAGCGCGATCGATATCTTGCACTGCGGTTTCGGGTCGACAATTGCGGCACCTAGCTCCGCGAGATTTTTCTTTTCGCCCTTTGCATGAAAATAGCCCCATTGCTTCGCTGCTTTCGTCTTGCTGATAGCGGCCTCATTCTTGGCAATCAACGCGAGATTTTCTGTGGTGCCGCTCTGATAAGAACCGAACGCCCCGAGCGTTGCGAGGATTGCCGTCATCACCGCGATTCGCGCCGAGAAGCTATCGCCGTGCGACGCGTGCTCTACTGCGCTGTCGTGCGGGCCGTGAATTTCAAACTCAGCTGGTCTCACCGCGTTTTCCTATTCATCGTCGGCCTTGCCGACCGCAACGCCTTCGATCGGGCCATCGTCAACGGCGCCAATTCGCAATGCCTTCCCCGGACGCGGATGCCGCGCAGGGATCCGCGCCGCGATTTCAAGCACAGATTTTCCGCTGATCACGGTACGTTTGATGAACTGCTCCAACGCTTCGAGTAATTTGCGGAACTCGGTCTCATCTGGGGACCACCCGCGATGCGCCGCCGCGTTTCCCGCGTTCGCCACTGTTGCCAGAACATTCGCCTCTGTTTCTCCAACAAAGCCACTGTTCCTCGAGCCTTCTACATTCTTCTCAAGTGACAAACCCGGGTCGATCTTAAGAAACTCTGTCGTTCGATTCGTGTCGGCCGAAGGGTTCAGGCCATCGCAAGCACCATGCCAGAACCTGTGCGGAGAAAATTATTGCACCGCGAGCGTCCTATGCGGGCAACTTGTCAATATAGGGATTTACACCAATAAAGATGTGCAAAAGACACGCCGTAATACATGGTTAATTCATCCATGCCGTGACGGCGGGTCGGACGTGAAAACGCTAACGTTTGCGCAGAAACTGTGGCTGCCCCTGTTCCTGAGTCTTGCCTGTCTGACCGCGATCACGGGATTCGACGCGTGGTCGTTGCGACAGGTGCGTATCGAAGAACGCGAGAATGATCTGGCCAACAACGCCGACAACGTGGTCAGCCTCGTGCGCCAGTATGCGGACCTTGCGCAACACGGGGTGCTCACGCGTGACGTCGCGCAGAGGGAGGCGATGGAACGCATCAAGGGCATGCGCTTCGGCAAGGATGGCTACTACACCGTCATGACCGATGAACCGAAGATGTTGATGCACCCGTTCAAACCCGAGCTTGTCGGACGGACGCTCGGCGATTTCAAGGACGCCAACGGCACGCTGCTCTATCGGGATGCTGTCAACGTCGCTAAGGCGAATGGCGCTGGTTTCATTCACTATGTGTGGCCCCGGCCTGGCGAGGATCGACCGGTGCCCAAGCTCACCCGCGTCGCGAGCTTCCAGCCATGGGACTGGATTTTTCTCGATGGCGTCTATGTGGACGATATCGATACCGCATTTCACCATTCATTGATCAGGTCCGGCACCATCCTCGTCGCAGTCGCACTGATGCTATCGGGCGTGATCATTGTCATTAATCGCGGACTGCAACGTTCACTCGGTGGCGAGCCGGACTACGCGGCAGAAACCGCGCGGCGCATCGCGAGCGGCGATCTGAGCGTGCCCGTCAATACCCACGGTACCAGCAATCACAGTCTGCTGCATGCGATGGAGGAGATGCGCACGCGGCTCGCGCGCACCGTCGGTGCAATTAAAGATTCCACCGAGTCCATCACGTCCGCCACCCAGGAGATCGCGGTGGGCAATAGCGACCTCTCCCAGCGCACCGAGGAGCAGGCGGCGTCGCTTCAGGAAACCGCGTCGAGCATGGAGCAGATGACGTCCGTAGTGACGAACAATGCAGACAACGCATTGCATGCCAACGAACTCGCGAGCACCGCATCAGACATTGCTGATAGGGGTGGCGAACTGGTCGACAAAGTGATCGGGACCATGCAGGAAATCTCGAACTCTTCGGCCAGGATCACCGAGATCGTCAGCGTGATAGAAGGCATCGCATTCCAGACGAACATCCTGGCACTGAACGCCGCCGTGGAAGCCGCTCGCGCAGGCGAACAGGGGCGGGGTTTCGCCGTCGTGGCCAGCGAGGTGCGCAGCCTCGCCCTGCGCGCGGCTGCGGCAGCCAAGGATGCGAAGGTGCTCATTCAGGAATCGGTCACCCGGGTGGAGAGCGGCTCTGCATTGGTGTCCGAGACGGGGACGGCCATCCGGGAAATTGTCGGCGCAGTCAGGCGAGTGGATTCGATCGTTCACGAGATAGCAGCGGCCTCGAACGAACAGAGCGCCGGCATCCAGCAGGTTGGCCTCGCGATTTCCCAGATGGATTCGGTAACCCAACAGAACGCGGCGCTTGTCGAGCAGGCAGCCGCGGCCGCTCAATCACTCAGCGAGCAGGCTAACGGACTGGCAAGGGTCGTCGCGGCGTTTCGCCTCGAAACCGGCGGCCAGGGCCAAGATAGCCCTACTCACCGCCCGGTATCGACGAAGGTAGCCAATGTCGACGTCGCATAGGCTGATTGTGAGTTGGCTCTTTGTGCTGGCCGGCCTCATCGTGTTGATATGGTTCTTCGCTGCCTACTGGTAGCACGTGTGGTGCCATAGCCCATACCTGACCGATGCCAAAGTCGCGCGGGATGAGAAAGCAGCTGTTGTACCGAACGAGATGTCGGCTCCGAAACTACGACAGCCGATCTGACATTTCCAGGTTTCAGAGCGTCACGCAAGGAGACGAACGTGAACATGGTGAAGACCGAGATCGGACAACTGGAGAAGGCGCTGAACGCGCTGGTTCATCGCCCGTGGCTCATCCGTCGCGACTATTGGGCATCGCAGATCGAGTGCCTGTTTGGACGTCCCGGCCTGTCGGTGCCGGATCGGCAACGACTATGCGCGCTACTCGACCTGCTCGGCACGCCCGTCGCGGAATGTAGTGTCTCAGGACAGCCGTGACAAGCGTCGCAAAGTCTTTGAGGTACCGATCCTGACGGAGAGGGGTAGCTTTCTTTAAAGCCCAAGGTCGTCAAGGCAAGCGCATTGGTTACACGGAACACGCCCGCCACAGCAACATCAATTGCGGCTGGTGTCACGCGTCAGAAATTCGCAGACAACGTTGCGCAATCTTAGCGCACCGCGGCGTCGTCTGATTGCCTGCGATATCTGCGGGGTCATTAACGGCGAACGCGCCTATAGATCTATCGGAAATCATTATGTTCGATGAGTCGAAATACGTATCAGCAATGTACGCACAGGGCCTGGACCAGTGGACGCGTGCCTGGTACGGCGAAGCCGTTGAAGGGGGATTTATCCGCTCGCACTGTCACCCCGAACCCGCGACCATAAAGCGCCTTCGGGGCTATTTCAACGCCGGCCTGTCGCCCGCCGAAGCCGCCCAGGCCTGCTTCGGTCACAAGCACTAAAGCAACCGGGTGATTGCGTCCTTGTCCGGTAGCCGTACCTGTACGAAAGGCAGCGACCGACCCGAAATATTCGGCGGATTCCTGACTCACGACACTCGCCACGCCCGCATGTGCGCCACCTCGACCGGCATCTTGCAAGCACCGCTACCCATGCCAGATTTACACCGCCTGACTAACGTCTCCCGTTCCGCACATTCCTCGGCGAGTTGCACGACTTCGTTGAGGACAGGTTCCGCGGTCGCGCAGCTGGCAGCCCTGTCGAGGGCATCCTGATGACGCAAGCGCAACAGGACTGCAGCGACGGTTGCGTCGTGTCGCCACCAGAGGTCATCACTGCGCTCAAAGAGCTCTACATTGTTTCGAGCGCTCTCGCGCAGCGCGGCGCTTACGCTCAGGAAATCCGGGATGCCCAATGGCGGACAATGATTCAACGGGCTCAAGAGGCGAGGACGGCACTCGACCAGCATGGGGAGCGACCTGAAATGGATGCGATTGTGCTGCTGCGACAGATGACAAAGGTATGTCAGGGTCTGGTTGACCGGCACGCGGCCCACCAGGAGATTCCCTTCGCGGTATGGCGCGAAGTGGGCAGGCTTGGGCACGACGCTTACGAGTGGGTCAACCTGACCGTCCCCCGCCGGCGAGGTGCCGACGCATGAATCACACGCCCTTCGTGTCTGCGCACTGCGCCGGGCTCAAACCGGACCGGCTTGCACAAAGCGCCAGGCCGGTACTTAGGCCGCCCCCTCGCCGCGACTCAAGGTCCGCGGCCTTCTAGCGTCTCTGGGACACAGACGACGGACGGATGGAGCAGCGCCTGTGTTACCCGAACACCTGCGCAGCATTGCTCCGGCGTAGCTGGAAGGAATCAACCTGCGCGACACCTTCGACTTTCCGATCGCCGACTTTGTGGATCGGCTCATGCCGAGTCCGGTGGTGGATACGTCGTCACCCTCCCAGCGTACAGGTTGATGCGTCACTGGCGACCTGGCCACGTCGTCCCGGCCCAAATTGGTCAAGGCCCTGGAGATACAGCCGCGACAGTGTGCTGCGGATCTGCACAAGAGCCAGCATGTTTTGTCGACGTGTACCCCGGCATCGCTGGCCAGCTCGAAGAACTTCGAGGAAGCCTGCGGTGCTCGATGACGGAGGGCTGGCCTCGCCCGAGACGGCCGCGCCGGGCGGTAAGATGTCGTTGTTTGCGCACCGACACGAGTGTCCTGCGACACTGCCCACCCGCCTGGAAAGCCACTCGATGAAAGTATTGATTATCGAAGACGACGCGGATATCGCGACCAACCTCTACGACTATCTGGAAAGCAGCGGCTATGAGGTTGACGTTACATCAGACGGCGTAATGGGCCTGCATCTCGCCGTGACCCAGCACTGGGATGCCATCCTGCTGGACCTGTCGCTGCCGGGCGTGGATGGGTTGACCATCTGCCGCAAACTGCGGGAAGAAGCGCGTCGGGACACGCCCGTTCTGATGCTGACGGCGAAGGATACGCTTGAAGACAAACTGCAGGGTTTCGTCCAGGGCGCGGACGACTATCTCGTCAAACCATTCTCCCTCAAGGAAGTCGGGGCACGCCTTGTTGCGCTCATCAAGCGCTACAAGGGGCAGGTGACGCAAGCCGCATTGAGTTGCGCCGATGTGCGCTTCGATCTGGCGACGCTCACGGTCGAGCGCGTCGGACGCCCGGTCAAGCTGCCACCGAAGTGCCTGCAACTACTGCGCATCCTGATGCAATCACCGAACAGGGTATTTGGCCGGGCCGAACTTGAGGCCGAGATCTGGGGCGAGCAGTTGCCGGACAGCGATACGCTGCGCGCGCACGTCTACACGTTGCGGCGCGCCCTGACCGCCGCCGGCGAGGACGATCTCATCGAAACGGTACACGGTCTGGGCTACCGGTTCGTGGTCAGCGATGCAGACCCGTCGTAGCCTGCGCCTGAAGGTCGCGCTGGTCTTTTCCGCGCTGACGATCCTGTTGCTCGTGGCCCAGGCGCTCGGCGTGAAGGCGCTGGCGGAGGCGCAGGAGGAGCGGCTTATCGCGGCGCTGATCGCCGATGATATGACAGGTCTCCTTCAGACCTGGCGGTCGTACCCGACGCTCGTGCCGCCGCTCGATGCGCGACTCGGCGGCCATGTCTCGGCGGGCGACCGCGTAAGCGTGCCACTGCCCGCGTCGGTCAGAGATCTGCGCGATGGCACCCACGAGATCATCGTGGACGGCCGCGAAATCCACGTGGCGGTCGCACCTTTCGGCGATGCGCGCATCTATCGGATCTACGACTTCAGTACCTACGAGCAGCGTTTCAGGCAGGTGATTGACGCCCTGATGATCGGCACCGGTGTGTTTGCGCTGGTGGCTTTCTGGCTCGCGTTTGGACTGTCCGGCCTGCTGGTCCGACAGGTTGCCGGACTCGCCCGTCAGGTCAAGGAACTCAGGCTCGGTGGATCGTCCGCACTCGATGCCGGCAGATACGATGAAGTGGAGGTCGTGGAGCTGGTCGACGCGTTCAACGACTATCACGGGCGGATGGCACAGATGATTGAGCGCGAGAAGGAGTTCACCGGCAATGTCAGCCACGAATTGCGCACGCCGCTCACGGCGATCAAGACCAGCTGCGAACTCCTCGACGAGGATGAGGCACTGGGCGCGAAGTCGAGGGCGCGGCTGCGGCAGATCGATCGCGCGGCGAACAACATGATAGATCTCGTCAACGCGCTACTGCTGCTTGCGCGCGAAGAGTCGTCGGCCGATGTCGGCCCTGTGCGCATCGCAAGCGCCATCGAAGACGCACTGGATCCGTTTGCCGTCGCTCTGAAAGACAAGGGAGTCGAGGCGAGAATCGACATCGACAGTCGCCTGCGCATCGAGGCGAATCGGCCCGCGCTCGCCATCGTGCTTTCGAATCTGATCGGCAACGCAGTGCGCTACACGGACAGCGGCCACGTCCGCTTCACCTATGCGGACGGCTGGCTGCAGATCGAAGACACAGGCTGCGGCATCCCGCCGGATGCGCTGCCGCGGGTGTTCGAACGTCTGTATCAGGCTAACCCGCCCGAGCCCGGCAGACACGGGTTTGGCATCGGCCTGTCGATAGTCAGGAAGATCTGCGATCGCTACCACTGGTCGATCAGACTCGACAGCGAGCCCGGGAAAGGCACGCGTGTGTGCCTGCGCCTGCCGCCGCTCGACTGAGATCAGTCCCGCGCGGCGGCGCTGCCAGACCGGAACAGCTCGTTACCGGGACCGCGCGAGTCAGGTGCCGCGCCGGACAGGACGGCGCTTCGGACTACTGGCGGTAAAAGAGATCGGCACGGCGATTTCTTGCCCAGGATGCCTCGTCGTGCCCAGTGGCTACCGGCTTTTCCTTACCGAAGCTGATCGCTTCGATCTGCGAATCGGGGACGCCGAACAGGACCAGCACGCGGCGAACTGCCTCGGAGCGCCTCTGGCCCAGCGCGAGATTGTATTCGCTCGTGCCACGTTCATCGGTGTTGCCCTGAATGACCACATGGCGTTGCGCATGGCTTTTCAGATATTGCGCATGCTGTTGCAGCAGCGGTCGATAGTCATCCTTGACGGTATAGTCATCGAAGTCGAAATAGATGCTGCGTTCGGCGAGCGGGCTGTTAGGGTCGTTCAGCGGATCAATCCCGATCTGGGTGACGGCGGTGGGACTGGTCTGCGCGCCGACCGCGCCACTTGCTCCGGTGATGTCCGCAGTCGGAGCGAGCTTCACCCCCGAGTGACATGCGTCGAGTATTCCGACGAACAGAACCATGAGAAGGATACGGATCGTTGGCGTCATTTCCGCAGTCTCCTTGCGCAAAGCGTCAGCCGCTACTGGCGGCGGCCTGGCGTGGTTACCCGCCCGCCCCACAGCAGCGACGCTGCTGTTGCATCGGTGGGCACTTCACCGAACCGAACGAGCAAAACACGCAGCAGTCCCCCGGATTGGCCCGCAACAGGGCCTTGCAGTGACTGCACTCGTAAAAGAACTGGCAGGCATCCGTGGGCATGGTTTCCTGCCTGGCGAAGCCGCAGTGCGGACAGGTCAGCACGGATTCCACGATGATCGCATCCATCGCGGCCTCACTTCTGCACAGTCGAGGGATAGCCCGCATTCGTGGTCGCCCTGGTCAAAGCGTCGGGCTGGGCCTTGCCGGGGTCATAGGTGACCGTGGCCGTTTTCCTGTCGAAGTCGACCTTCACGGCGCTCACGCCGGGCACCTTTTCAAGCGACTTGCGGACCGTAACCGGACAGAGTTCGCACGTCATGTTCTTCACGTCGAGCGTGACAGTTTTCGGCGCGGCGGCCAGCGCCAGGAGCGGCAAGGCAGCGAGCGCGGTAATAAGCAGATTGCGCATGGAACCCCCCGTTCAGGAGATCAGTGGGGCCAGTGACGGCACGGCCAGCAGTCCGAACAACAGGACGGTAACGATCCAGAACGTCATCCGCCGTCGCTTCACCACGCCTGGATCGACACAGGGTGTACCCGGCGCACAGACCTGCGGCACCAGGTAGAGCCTGCGGAAGGTCAGGCCGAGAAACAGCAGCGTGAGCCCGATGAAGATGGGCCGGTACGGCGCCATCGCCGTCAGGCTACCGACCCATGTGCCACCGATGCCGAGCGCCAGCAGCACAAGCGGTGCGACACAGCACACCGATGCACCGATGGCGGCCAGTACGCTGGCGATCAGGGAGCCCTTTCCGGTGAGCGACGTCATGTCTATCTCCTTGAAGCCGTTTTACCCTCGTGCGTTTCCACAGTTCGTAGCGTCGCCAGCGTTCCGGGTCCTGACCGCCAGGCGCACATTCACCGACAGTCGCTGTCAGACCGACTTACCCGTGCTGCGCGACCCAGCCTGTTAGCCCGTGTCCATACAGGCCGCTGAGGGCGACGAGTAGCGCCGCGACGCCGATATTCCACATCACGATCATCGCCGTCGCATCGAGCGGATGGAACAGCAACAGTGCGACCGAGGTCATCGCGGCAACCGCGAGA
>NZ_JBNDMO010000066.1:0-11322 GCF_050436625.1 Paraburkholderia sp. GAS334
ATGACTCCGGCTGGAAAACGGTGACCGTGATAGAGCGATTTCGATTTCTTCATCACGTCATCTTACGCAACCGACACAAACAACCTGACAACGCCCTCCATACCAATGAGACAGGGACTGCGATTCGCGAAGTACTCGAGAAACACTGCTCTCTTGACAGGCCTGTTGACGATCTCGCCGGTTTCCGGATCAACCCAGTGAACCTGCATCACGTTTTTCGCGATATCCACACCCACGATCGTATGCGTCATGACGGATCCTTGTAGTTCGTCTGGAGAAGACCAATATGATCGCCCTGTTTCCGAACTCCGTTGCGATTGCCCCGTAAGGGTTTGATTGACCGTACGGGGGTACCGATGGGTGGGGGGCGTTCATATCATTCACTTCGCATCGTCTGCCACCTCACAGGCCGGCAACTGCCTGATTCGAGGAGCATTCGCGTTACAGTGTCGTGGCACGGTGCGGGGACGTGGGGCCGTGTCGATACGCGGCTCCCCGGTGGCGACGGAGGAAATCCGGTCGCTTGACGATCATTACGCACGATGATTGGTTTAGATCAGGAATCCTCCAGCCGCTATGATGAACCTATCCAAGATAAGTGCCTTATCGCCAAACAACCGACGAACGCCCATACCGTGACGTCTTCGCCGGCCACGGTCGGTAACATTTTTACTTGCCTTGAGCCAAGTTTTTGAAGTGAAACAGAATTTTCCCGCAGCGCCCGTTCAGACGCCGGAAGTGACACTTTCATTTGCGAACTTGTGACAGATTTATCTTGGTCTACGGGGCGGTCACGCCAACCCCCCCTCCTGCCAGCCGGAATTAACCGCTTCGGATTAGATGCCCGCCGGCCACGTAGCGATTCCCGGGAGGCGATGCTGGTTGGTGCGGGTCACGTATACCGATGCGGTGCCGGCTGCCACTTCTTCCAGAAATCCGGATCGTGGCAGATCACCAGCTCGCCGCCGAAAAACTCGGTCAGCAGGCGCAGCCGGGCAATTGACGCGATGGCCTGCTCGGTCGTATGCGCATTGCCCGGCGGCAGATCGGGATCAAGGTTGGCTGGGCAGAACACCGCGTCGCCCGTCATGATCATGATCGTGCCCGACGGTAGACTCAGCATCAGCGATTGATGCCCCGGCGTGTGGCCCGGCGTGGCCAGCACCGCGACGCCAGGCTTGATCAGCTGATCGCCTCGCAGCAGTTCGTACTGGATGCCGCAATCAAAATACGCGCGTTCGTACGGCCGCGCGACAAAGGCGTCAGGCTGATACGCGAAGCGATATTCAGTGCGCTGTATCAGAAAACGTGCATGCGGAAACAACAGATTGCCGCCCGAATGGTCCCAGTGGAAGTGACTGTTGATGACCATCTTGACGTCTTCCGGCACGCGGCCCAAGTCGGCCAGTCGTGCGCGAATATCATCCTGCCGCTCGTAGCGCGCGATCATTTCGGAAAAGCGCTTCATCGACAGGCAGCGATCGTTGCCCTCCTGCTCACAATCATGCGGAAGCAGCCCGGTGTCGAACAGGATGTGCTCGCCGTCAGCCATCTCGATAAATGCGCCAGTCACGGGAATCTCAACCCGCGTGCCCATGCCGCGTCTGAGCGTCAACGACGACTGGTCGTTGATCAGCGTGCCGAGGTTGAACAGCGAAACGCTTTTGACGAGCGTCTCATTTGTGCTGCCGGTGCGGGGCGGTGTTGTCATCTGTCTGCTTTCCTTTAGTCCATGATCGAGCTTGGCCGCATTGTGGATTCGATCGCGTGGCCGTGTCGAAAGTCGCTTTCTGTGGTTTGACTCGTGCCGGCCGCTGCGCAAGCTCGGCCAACGTTGGTGTAGGCGGATGGCCTGTCTGTGGATCGAAAACAGGTAACGTTGTTCGCTGCGACAGCAACAATTCGCCTTGGCCTTGCACGGGTAATCGCAGACCATTTCCGATTGCATCTGCAGCGATCGGCGCGGGCGTGGCGGGTGACGATGCGCAATCGTACGACGCCGCGGCGACACCGCCGGGATGATAAAATCGGGTCTGCGCCCGATGCGCCGGCGCGATCAGGACCGGTACTCGTGCCCGCATACGCATCCGCCGGCGTCCCGTCGAGCCGTTCACCTTGACCTAAACAGGAGCCACTTTGCCTATTGCTGCCGTCAGCCCTCCGCGTCGGTTGTACCGCGAAATCGCCGAGCAGCTCGAAGCGCTGATCAACAACGGCGAGTTTCCCCCTGGCACACGCCTGCCCGGCGAACGTGAGCTGGCAAAGCTGTTCGGCGTAAGCCGTCCGCCGGTGCGCGAGGCGTTGCTGGCGCTGGAGATTGCAGGCCTTGTCGATGTGCGCGTCGGCTCGGGCGTGTGGGTGGTGGAGCGCTCGTCCAGTCCGCGTGCAAACGTTGCCGCGAGCGCAACTGACAGCGGCGAACCCGGCCCGTTCGAACTCATTAAGGCGCGCGAAGTGCTGGAGGGCGAAATTGCCGCGCTGGCGGCCAGTGCCGCCACCCAGTCCGACCTCGACGGCATCCTTGAGACGATTGACCAGATGATCGCGGAGAACGCGCACCGCGTGGTCGAGCAGGAGGCCGACAGGCTGTTCCATTTGCGCATCGCCGCTGCGACCGGCAATAGTGCGTTCGTCCATCTGATGCGCTCGATCTGGGAATTTCGCTACGGTCCAATGTGGATCAAAATCGAAGAGCACTTCCTGACGCCGCAGCGTCGCGCGCAAACCGTCAAGGATCATCTGGCGATCTACAAGGCCATCAAGTCGCGCAACCCGGAGCGAGCACGAGACGCGATGCGTTCCCACCTGCGCCGCGTCCACGACGAATTCACGAAGGGATGGGACAAGGCAAACCGTCCTATTGAAGCTAGCGGCGTGTCGTCTGCCGCTACCCAGGACTGAGTCGCTCGTCTGCCGCCGTGCGAAGGCAGGCGCGTCCGACCCCCGCAGTCCGCTTTGGCGTCCAGGCGCGTAAGCCCAAGCGGCGGTCTTCAAGTCAAGCATTACGCAAGCGGGGCGGGGAACTCGATACCGTAGCGCTGCCCGCAGCTCTCGAGCGCCGGCCGGATCGTCGGATGCAGCCGCACGCCGCCAGCGAGTTGCTCCCTTCTTCGAGCCATACCGCCGTCCCCGGGCATGCGTACCCGTTCTACGCCGGGGCGCGGGGGATTGGTGCGGCATGCGTCCGCGAGCCAGTCCATTTGCCAGTTGAACTCCTGCGTACCGCAGAAAGCCGCCGGGTCATATAAGGTCATGAACACGGTCGCGCCCCAACCCTCGGGCGGGTCCGCACGACCGAAGCCGGCCAGGCCGCTCGTTAACGCTTCGATCAACACTGCGAGCCCGAAGCCCTTGTGGCCCGCTGCCAGACCGCCGAGAGGAAGGATCGTACCGGGCGGGTCTTCGAACAGGACGCCGGGTTCGTCGGTGGCGTTGCCTTCCGCGTCTAGCATCCATGGCTCAGAGAACCGCTCGCCAGCTTTATGCCGCCGCGCGGTCATCGCGTTGGTGGTGACCGATGACGAAATGTCGATCAGAAAGGGGGTATCCGACGTCGGCACGCCGATCGCGACCGGATTCGGCGTAAAGACGGCCCGTCTGCCGCCGAACGGCGCGACGCTTTGGACGCTAGGATCCGAACTGCACAGCATCAGCACGAAACCGGCCTCCGTCGCTCGCAGCAGGTATGCGGCAAGGCTCGCAATATGATGGCTGCGGCGAATTACCAGTGTCGCGCTGCCGTATTCGCGAGCGCGCGGCAGCAGCGCGGCGATACCACGCAGCACCAGCGACGGACCGGGCAGTCTGAGCCCGTCCCACAACAAGGTCGCCGGCTTGTCGGCGATTACGCGAGGCTCGCCTTCCTTGCTCATGGTGCCCCCTTCAAGCGCACCGACATAACCGGCAAGCAGCGCCAAACCGTGCGTGTCATGGCCCAATAGGTCACCGTCGACCAACGTGCGCGCCACGGCGTCGGCATGCGTGGAAGCAAGACCTGCGGCACCCAGTAGCCGGTTCGCGTAACCGACGAGCTCGTCGGCTGCATAGCTGGGTGAGCTCATAGGGCCACCTCGATCAGCAATGGCCGCAGCGTACCGGAACTGTTCGTGGATAGCGCGGCGACCGCATCGGACGCGATTGCCACAACGACATTCGAAGTCATACAGATTGTTCTCAGGAGAAGATTGTTTAGGATGCGCGGTGCGGTTTTACATCACTGCGCCCAGTTGCCATGGAACGAACTCTGTTTGTCCGTAGCCATGCAACTCGCTTTTGGTACGCGTTCCGGATGCGGTAGATAGCATCGTGCGGAAAATCTGCTCCCCCATCTCGTCGATGCTCGATTCGCCATCCAGTATGGGGCCGCAATTGATATCGATATCGGCTTGCTGGCGCGCCCAAAGCGCGTTATTGGTGCCGAGCTTGATCGAAGGGGAGGGCGCGCAGCCATAAGCCGAGCCGCGCCCTGTGGTAAAGCAGATCAGGTTCGCGCCGCCGGCGACCTGGCCCGTTGCCGACACCGGGTCATAACCGGGGGTATCCATGAACACGAGACCGTGCGCGCGGACCGGCTCCGCATATTGATAGACCGCCTGCAGTGCGGAGGTACCGCCTTTGGCCACAGCCCCGAGCGACTTCTCGAGTATGGTGGTCAATCCGCCAGCCTTGTTGCCGGCAGATGGATTGTTGTTCATGCTGGCACCGTGCTGTTCGCAATATCTGGTCCACCACTGGATCCGTCCGAGCAGTCTTTCTCCGACCTCGCGCGACACGGCACGGCGCAACAGCAGGTGTTCGGCACCATAGATTTCCGGCGTCTCCGACAGGATCGCGGTGCCGCCGTGCGCTACTAGCCGATCGACCGCGGCGCCCAATGCCGGATTTGCCGTGATACCCGAGTAGCCGTCCGAGCCGCCGCACTGCAGGCCGACAATCAGTCGGCTGGCCGGCACGGGCCGGCGTTCGACGCGTGGCAGCTCGGCCAGCATGGCCTCGATCAGACGCACGCCGCTCTCAACCGCCGCCGCGGTCCCGCCCACTTCCTGGATGTTGAACGTTCGCAGGCGCGCCGATTCGTGCAGCCCCTGTTCGGCCATCAGCCCAGAGATCTGGTTGGTTTCGCAGCCGAGCCCGACGATCAGCAGACCGGCAAAATTCGCGTGTCCCGCGTATCCGGCTAGCGTGCGACGTAGCACGGCGAGTCCCTCGCCTTCGCTGTCGGTCGCGCACCCGGCACCATGCGTCAGTGCCACGACGCCGTCGACGTGTGGGAAATCCCGTAACGCGGCGCCGTCATTGCGTGGGTCGCTGAAATGGTTGGCAATACCGCGCGCAACGGTGGCGGAACAATTTACAGACGTAAGGATACCGATGTAATTCCGTGTGGCGATACGTCCATCTTCGCGCTCGATACCAAGAAATGTGGCCTCCGACGACGAGGGCGAAGGGAATCGCAGATCTTCCCCGATCACATAGTCGCGCGCGAATTCGCTCATCGCGAGGTTGTGCACATGCACGTGGCGGCCAGCGCCGATGGCCTGTGTCGCGACGCCGATGATCTGGCCGTAGCGCCGCACCGGCTCGCCGGCCGTGAGCGGTCGGGTCGCGACCTTGTGGCCGGCCGGCACGAGGTCGGCGACGACGACGCCTGTTTCGACGAGATTGCCATGTATCAACTGCCGGCGCGCAATGACGACGTCGTCGTCGGGATGTAACCGTATGACGGGCGATTCGAAGCTCATAGTGCTTTATGACGAAGTGAGGCAACCCGCTCGGGCTGCAGTGGTATGACGGTGGACTCGAGCTTAGGCCGCATCGTTGCAGATGTGCCTAGGTATCGCGAACAGCACGAGCAATGCGGCGATTGCCGTCATGGCGGCAATCACATACATGCCGAGATCCGTACTGCCGGTCATGTCGGTTAGCTTGCCAATCGCATAAGGGCTGACGAAGCCGCCCAGGTTGCCGATCGAATTGATGATCGCGATACCGGCCGCGGCCGCGCTACCGCTCAGGAACTTCGGTGGCATGGTCCAGAAGATGCTGTACGAGCTGATGATGCCGAGTGCAGCAAGCGATAGCCCGGCAGTGGCAATCACGGTATTGTGCGAGAACCACGCGCACAGGCAGTAGCCTACGGTGCCCGCGAAAATGCAGAGGGCGAGGTGGATGCGTCGCTCGCCGGTGCGGTCGGAGCTGCGGCCGATCAAGACCATCAAGAGACCTGTCACCGCGTACGGAACGGCCGACAGCAGCCCGATCGATAGCGGTTCGGACACGCCTGAATTTTTAATCAATTGCGGCATCCAGAACGACAGGCCGAATTGACCGTTGAGCACCAGGAAGTAGATCAGCGCAAGCAGCGCGGTGTAGGGATTCCTGAATGCGCCTTTAACGTCGTGCGACTTGTCCGGCGCGACCTCCGCGGCCAAGTTGTCTCGCAGCAGCGTCTTTTCGTCATGCGTTAGCCATTTCGCGTTCTCGATCCGGTCTTCGAGCACCAGGTACACAACTAGACCTAGCAGGATCGTGGGCAGCCCTTCGACCAGCATCAACCATTGCCAGCCGGCGAGGCCGCCGATCCCGGCAAACTTCGTCATGACAAAGCCCGCAACCGGGCCGCCAATCGTGCCGGCGATCGCGATACCGGTCATGAATAGCGCGACCATCCGCGCGCGCCGCCGTGCCGGGTACCAGTAGGTAAAGTATAGGATTACGCCAGGCATAAACCCGGCTTCGAACGCGCCCAGAAGGAAGCGCAGCACGTAGAACGAAATTGGCCCCGTCACGAACATCATTGCCGACGATGCTATGCCCCAGGAAATCATGATCCGGGTGATCCAGCGTCGCGCGCCGACCCGGTGCAGAATCAGGTTGCTCGGCGTTTCAAACAGAAAGTAGCCGATGAAGAAGATCGCGGCGCCCAGTCCATACACTGTATCCGAAAGCCCCAGAGCGCTCTGCATCTGCAGCTTCGCAAAACTGATGTTGACGCGGTCAAAATAGGCGGCCACATAGCAGATAACGAGGATTGGCACGATCTTCAGCGTAATTTTCCTGTAGGTGCGATCCTCGAAGGATTCGGCGGCCGGCAGCACGTCAGTAGTACTCATGGTCACGATTGGGTCTCCATCTATTTCTCGATTTTGGGCGCAAACTCCCCGGCAATGCCACGCTTCGAAGTGACATGCGGCGTACGTGTGCGCAAACTGGTAATACCAATGTACCGGTAGATGGTAGGGACGCTGTGGGGCCGTGTCAAGCGCCGATTGTCTTCCGGCTGCACCGGATGGCGTCGCAACGGCTAACTATCGTGCGATGGGTTGGCGGGGGGGCCACCTGTCCGCGCCGGATGCGCTGAGCGGCCCCGAAGTTGCGGCTAGAACGCCGTAGCGGCTAGGTTCGTTCTCGAACTCGACCGGCGATCCGCAGAGGGTGCCGCGTGTATCGATCTCGTTCGCGCCACACCCACTTGCCGTGAACCTAGCCGCTTTATTTCAAGGTAATGGAGAAGCCGGGTGTCGCGCGGCATTCGCACTGATTCGCGGGAACGAAAATTGAGGGAGGGATGCGGGTTGGGCCAGTAGCATGGAGTTCGCTTGTGCTTCAGACCGACATGAGCCCGTCACAGAGCGGCCGCGATCCGACTGGCGATGCGTGCGATCCCGGTGGCGATCTGCTTTTCCCGGCGCCCCTCGAGGCGACCCAGTGGCACGCTGGTGCTGACGGCGACCCGCTTGCCGAGGGGAGTCACCCCGATGTATGCCGCGAAGCACGCGAGCCCGGCACTGACCTCCTCGCGCTCGGTGGCAAGGCCGCATGCGCGAATGCCTGCGAGTTCTCGCAGCAAGGCGCTGCGCCGCGTCGTCGTGTGCGAAGTCATGGCGGCGAGGCGCTCCGGCAACATTGCTGCCACTTCGTCGTCGGACAGGCTGGCCAGCAGCGCCTTGCCGAGCGCGCAGCAGTGCGCCGGCAGCCGCGAACCAAGATCTGAGACGAGGCGCACGGGGCGTTGTGCGTCTTCTCGTGCGATGTAGACGACGTCCGACGCATCGAGCACGGCGAGTTGCACGACCTCGTTATGCGCTGCAACGAACGCGCGGGCTTCGTTCCTGAATGCCGCCTGCAAGCCGTCGTGCCGTACATAGGCGCTTCCCAGCTCGAACAGCTTCAGGCCAACGATATAGCCTTCGCTGCGCTTTTCAATCCAATGGCGGCCTTCTAGCGAATCGAGCAGCAGATAGAGCGTGCTGCGTGACAGACCCGTCGCCTTAACTAGCGCGGACGCCCGTACGGGAGTTGCTGCCCGCGCAAGGATCTCCAGAACATCGTGGGCGCGCCTTAGCGCCGGAACTTCGTAGGAGGTGTTCATTGCCGTAACTTAGGTAGTTTTTTAATCACCCGATTGTCCAGCATATTGGATGCAACATCAATAAGATGGACACTCTGCAATTGCATGGCTACGATCACTGCTCATCCAAAGCACGTCATACCCGACAAAATGAAACCAGCTCCTTTATCCTGCCTTCCCGATGACCTCGATAATGCATTGCTGATCGGACGCGTCTGGCGGCCGACACCCGTCTATGGTCCGTCCGTCGTCGTGGTCCGTCATGGCGAGGTCTTCGACATCACTGCTACTGTGCCCACCACCGCTGATCTGTTTGATCGGGCCGATGCTGTCGCCATCGCACGTGATGCGCAGGGCGAGGCGCTCGGGCCGGTCAGTGCATTGGTAGAGGCGAGTATGGCTCCGCCGAAAAAAAATTGCATACGCCTGCTGGCGCCTTGCGATGTGCAGGCCATCAAGGCATGTGGCGTGACTTTCGCAGTGAGCCTGCTTGAGCGCGTGATCGAGGAACAGGCCGGCGGCGACGCGGCAAAAGCAGTCGAGGTGCGCAGCATGATTACCGGGTTGATCGGCACGGACCTCGCGAAGATCAAGCCCGGCTCGGACGCTGCCATGAAGCTTAAGGCCGAACTTGAGCGGCGCAACGCGTGGTCGCAATACATGGAAGTGGGGATCGGCCCGGATGCGGAAGTATTTTCCAAGTCACAACCGATGTCGTCGGTCGGACTGGGCGCAGATGTGGGCCTGTATCCGACTTCGGTCTGGAACAATCCGGAACCGGAAATCGTGTTGGCAGTCAACAGCGCCGGCCGGATCGTGGGCGCCACACTGGGCAACGACGTGAACTTGCGTGATATCGAAGGCCGTTCAGCGCTCCTGCTTGGCAGGTCAAAGGACAACAATGGCTCGTGCGCGATTGGACCGTTTGTGCGCCTGTTCGATGACCGTTTCACTCTGGATACTGTACGCGCCGCCAGCCTTTCATTGCGCATAGAGGGCGACGATGATTTCGTCCTTGAGGGGGTAAGCCATATGACAGAGATCAGCCGCGACCCGGCCGACCTCGTCAACCAGACCTACGGTGCTCATCATCAATATCCGGATGGCTTCATGCTATTCCTTGGAACGATGTTCTCGCCCATCAAGGACCGAGATGCCCCGGGCGCCGGGTTTACGCACCATCTGGGCGATGTCGTAACGATTGCCACGCCTTCGCTGGGTGCATTGGTCAACACAGTGCAGCTTTCCAACCACATTCCTCCGTGGACCTTCGGTGTGCGAGCGCTATATGGAAACCTCGCGAAGCGCGAGCTGCTTTAAGCAGCCTTTTCCTACCCGTGCGACGCTAATTGAAATGATAGACCTGGAGCATAGATAGAGTGACCCGCTACGCAAACTTAATCGCTGGCGAATGGGTGGATGGTGCGACCTTTTCGCGCAATGTGAATCCGTCCAGTCTCAACGACGTGATCGGTGAGTATTCCCAGGCGGACCTACAGCAAACAATGTGTGCCATCAGTGCAGCGCGCAAGGCGTTTGGCAGTTGGTCGCTGTCCACGCCGCAACAGCGGTTCGACATTCTTGACCGTGCCGGCACTGCGATCCTTGCGCGCAAGGAAGAACTCGGCCACCTGCTCGCCCGTGAGGAGGGAAAAACCTTGCCGGAGGCGATTGGTGAAGCAGGCCGGGCCGGCCAGATTTTCAAGTTTTTTGCCGGAGAGGCGCTGCGGTTGGGCGGCGAGATTGTGCAGTCCGTGCGCCCCGGCATGACCGTCGAAATAACGCGGGAACCGGTTGGCGTGGTTGGCTTGATCACGCCCTGGAATTTTCCGATTGCGATCCCGGCGTGGAAGATTGCACCCGCGCTTGCCTATGGCAACTGCGTCGTCATCAAGCCTGCCGATCTGGTTCCGGCGAGCGCTTGGGAACTCGTAAAAATTATCGCGGACGCGGGCGCGCCGGCAGGCGTTATCAATCTGGTAATGGGACGTGGCTCCGTGATCGGCGAGGCACTTGTCAATTCGCCGGAAATCGATGCCATTAGCTTTACCGGTTCGGTGTCGACAGGCCGTGGCATCGCCGCCAAATGCGTCGCCTCCGGCAAGAAGGTGCAGCTGGAAATGGGCGGCAAGAATCCGATGGTGGTGCTCGACGATGCGGATCTAAATGTCGCGGTCGACGCGTGTATCAACGGTGCTTTCTTCTCAACGGGTCAGCGCTGTACCGCGTCGAGCCGTCTCATTGTCACCGCGGGCATCCACGACCGTTTTGTCGAAGCGATGAAGGCGCGGCTCCAGACGCTAAAAATCGGTGACGCCCTGGCGCCGGATACGCAGATCGGCCCGGTGGTCGATGAACGGCAGTTGGCACAGGACGAACAGTACATTGCGATTGCGCGCGAAGAGGGGGGCACCGTATTCGGCGGCACGCGCGTAGCTGGGAAGACCGATGGCTTCTTTCTTGCCCCCGCACTGATCACCAACACAACGCCCGCGATGCGCATCAATCGCGAAGAAGTGTTTGGTCCGGTTGCGTCCGTTATCAAGGTGAAAGATTATGATGCAGCGCTCGCCACCGCCAACGACACCGAGTTCGGGCTCTCAGCGGGGATTTGCACGACGTCGCTCAAGTACGCCACGCACTTCAAGCGTCACGCCCAGGCCGGCATGGTGATGGTCAATGCCGCGACGGCGGGCGTCGACTATCACGTGCCTTTTGGCGGACGCAAAGGGTCAAGTTACGGGGCACGTGAGCAGGGCAGTTATGCACGGGAGTTTTACACGACTGTAAAAACTGCGTACGTGAACGCGTGAACGAGCGAGATGGGCGCGCAAGACGGTACAGATCCAGGAGGAGGCCGCGCTCGATGGCCTGTATGGGCATTGTCAACTTGCCGGAGGGACCCGGAACGACAGCGGTAACGACGACCGCTTAGAAACCAGTTGACGGAATTCGGGCGACTTCGGTCAATT
>NZ_JBNDMO010000067.1:0-10023 GCF_050436625.1 Paraburkholderia sp. GAS334
AGGCAGCGGCCGTGTTCGACAGCATTCGGGCGAAAAACGTCGAAGCCCGCGAGGTAGATCCGCCTGCGATTGGCAGCCCGTTCGATCGGCAATGGGGGAGGGGAGAAATCACCGCTTCGCACTTTCCGCTGGATCCGGGTCAGTTGTGCGCGGACAGTCCCGGTAGGCTTTCCGATATTTGCCGATATTTCTTCGGGCCTCATTCCTCGATCCGCGAGCTCCACCAGACTGGCCTGCTTAACCGGTACGCGCGCCATTCAACCACTCCGTCCAACTGTGCGATGACCGCATCTTAGCCGAAACTTCGCGAAGTCAAGTGCGGGCTGCGGATAACCTCGCGTAACAGGCGGAACGTCGCGACCTTGTCGGGCGTTTCAGTCTCAAGGCACCTCCCGAGGTGACGGAATCGATGCTGACGTTCGACCGGGTTCGTTTAGGGTTGGTCGATGCCTGCCATCGCCCGCAGGAATGTGAGTGCGCCGCCGTTCTTCGTTTAGGGTTGGTCGATGCCTGCCATCGCCCTGTAGATCGTCGACAATTGTCGTCATATTGGCCGCGCTTCGTTTGCGTGACCTGTTAGAAGTTAGTCGTCGGAATCTCCCCAAGGGTACGAAATATACTCGTTCGAGAACGACAGGATGGTTTTCGTCTCCGGGTCATATATTTCCTGTGTGCCTGCGACCTCGAATACCGTACCCTTGTAGTGGACTGTGGCTACAGGTGGGGGCGAGCGTTCGCGCCATGCGGGTCGCTTGCGTCGAATACCAGGTATGCGAGCTTGCCTCCGGACTGTCTTCGAACCTGAATGTGTTTCCGTCATACGCCGTGCCAACCTTACGCAAATCCAGTCGTTTGCCGTTCATCCCCATTTCATATACACGCTCGTGATAGAACGGAAACACGCCGCTTTCAACTATTCCCGAACTATTGGACGACGATGCTTCGCTGGTACGGGCCATCGTAACTGTCTTGTACTGGCTGGAGTACTGGCGTGCCGCATCCGCAGCGCGGCACGATGCTGTTTCGCAAGGCGCCGCGGTCAAGGTTGCACGGCTTACTTCAGACGCGCCTGCAACTCGTTGGCAAGCTGCCTGGTTGCTGCTTTGGTCGGCGCGTCGCCAGCGAGCGCATTAAGCAAGCCAAAGTCGTGGATCGTACCGTTGTAGCGGACCGTGGTGACCTCATCGCCGGCAGCGTCGAGTTTGCGACCGTAGGCCTCACCTTCATCGCGCAGTACGTCGAACTGCGCTACCTGGATCAGCGCTGGCGGCAGCCCCTTCAGTTGATCAACCGAAGCACGCAGCGGTGAAGCGTAAAACTCGTTGCGCTGCTTCGGATCCTTTGTATAAGCATCCCAGAACCACTTCATCATCGACCGGGTCAGGAAGTGGCCTTCCGGATAGGCGTTGTACGAGCCGTCGCTGAAATTGGCGTCCGTCACCGGCCACATCAGGCCTTGAAACCGGATTGCGGGGCCCTGTTTATTCTTCGCCATCAGGGACACAACCGCGGCCATGTTGCCGCCGACGCTGTTGCCCACTACTGCGAGGCGGCTACCGTCCACAGCGATTTCATTGCCATGTTCCGCGACCCATTTGGTGGCCGCGTACGCCTGGTTGATCGCCACCGGGTAACGCGCTTCGGGCGACGGCGTGTAATTGACAAACACCGCTACAGCCCCGGATTGCACGACGAGGTCGCGCACCAGCCTCTCGTGCGTCTGGAAGTCCCCAAGGATCCAGCCGCCGCCGTGGAAGAACATGAAGACCGGCTGCGTGCCCGTTGCGCCTTGCGGCCGCACGATCGTGATCGGCACGGTGATGCCGTCCTGCTCGATGGTCTTGTTCGACACATCAATGCCGGACAGATCAACCTTCACGCTGTTCTGCGCGTCGATCAGCACCTGACGCGCCTGCGCCGGTGTCAACGTGTTTAGTGCCGGTCCTGTGCCGCTGTTCAGCGCATGCAGGAACTGGCTAGTCACCAGATCGGGTGAGGCCGGTGCTGCCGGGCTTGCGGCAAGGGCGAGGGTGGAACTGGCCGCAAGTACGGCGGCGAGCAGTAAGGGCTTGAAGGTCTTCATGGCTTGTTCCTGTGCGAGTCGGTTGGTTGCGTGGTTAAAGGATCGTGAGCGTGACGTCGATGTTGCCGCGGGTGGCGTTCGAGTACGGGCAGACGATGTGCGCCTTGTCGACCAGTGCCTGGGCCGCTTCGCGTGTCATGCCGGGCAGGGAGATCTTCAGTTCGACTTCGATACCGAAGCCGTTCGGGATCGCGCCGATGCCGACGCTGCCGTCAATCGAGACCTCCGCGGGGATGGCGACCTTGTCGCGCGCTGCCACGAACTTCATCGCGCCGAGGAAGCAGGCGCTGTAGCCGGCGGCAAAAAGCTGCTCGGGATTGGCGCCTTCGCCGCCCGCACCGCCCAATTCCCTGGGCGTGGTCAACTTGAAGTCGAGATTGCCTGCGGGGACGACAGCACGGCCGTCGCGGCCGCCTGTGGCGTGGGAATGGGCGCGGTAGAGAACTTTTTCGAGTGACATGGTGAAGCTCCTTTAAAAGAGGACAGCAATCAGGTTTTGCTATCTACTACTAGATAGATTTGCCCACAAAAAAACGGACGATTCGACGGCACAACATTCCCTTGTATATCTACTCAAAGATAGACAAGGGGGCCAAACAAAGAGGTGGCTCACCACCTCACATCGACTGCGTTATCGCGCAATCCTTACCGAAGCCTCGACATCTTCGAGTCGAGCCTTGGTGTGAAACAACCGGCTCGCCAGCACACTGCCCTGAAAAGCCGCATAGAGGGCGCGCGCCGCGTTTTCCGCTTTGCCGTTCACCGCCAGCGTATGTTCCTGCGCGCCTTGCGCCAGAACCTTGGCCAGCCAGCTTTCGTTAGCCTTAAAAAAAGCCTGCACCGCGTGCCGGATGTTATCGGGCAGCGACCCGATATCGGCAGCGAGCATGCCGCACAGGCAGATCTGATCGCCGTCACCCAGGGTCCTGCCGAACAGCTTCCCGTACTTGTTGAGCTTTGCATCGGCCGGCAACGAAGCGTCGATTGCGTGGATGGCGTTAAGTACTCCCTTGCTGTACTCGTTGACCGCTTCCAGAACCAGATCGTCTTTCGACGGAAAGTAGTAATGGATGCTCGAGGTCTTTACGCCAACCAGACTGGACAGATCACGGTAGCTAAACCCGTTGTAACCACGCAGCATGATGAGCGTGATTGCGTGGTCGAGGATCTGTTCGCGCACTGTCATTGTCGTTTCCATGAATCAAACTATATCTACTCATAGATAGATTGTCAAGCGGCTCCGTCGTCTGGTTTCGCCTGAGCTGTCGACCCGGTCACCGTCCGGCGCATCTCGTGCAACGGACGCTCACTCGACCACGGTTTCCGTCTCAAATTGGCCGACGGCTAACTGTGGGCGCTGGCGCAGCAAAGCTGTCCTTCACCGATATGCGCAGCTTACCCGACGACCGCTTCTGGCGAACATTGAAACCCGCGGCTCGCGGCCAGGATGCGCCGTTCGGGTGAGTCGCAGGTCCGACATTCGGCTGTCGGCTTCGCATCAGATAGTGTTGAAAAAAGTCGGTGACAGTCGGTATCACGAGGTTTTCATGGATCACTTTACCCTTAAGCGACACGCGCGAGCGGCGCGTAGACCGATCTGAGAGGTCGATTTCTTGACGAGATATCCGACAATGGTGCGCTGGGACTTTTTCAACACTATCCATCAATTACCGGCCGCTCGGGTATCGCAACCGGCAAACGGAAAGCTCTTGCGATCAAGGGCCACACGGTGCATCTAGCTCGATGCTGATGTCCACGCGTCCCTAATCGCTGTCACCCGGTCATTGCCTATTCACGGCCGCCGTGCTCGTCGTCTCCGGACATTGGGAGACCATTGGGAGACGTAGGATTTTACGGTTTCTTCACCACGTTCTGTGCGAAGGCGCCTTTCGGCGATGGTGTGACAATCGCCACGTTCCCGCCCTTACGCCAGGCAGTGATGTTAGCTAGATAGGTCGCTGCTCTCGGCGAAGGATAGTCGACCTGATGGTCGACCTAAACATCGTCTATATCCGAAAGCGAGCGATGCTGGGCGTTGGTGGGAACGGCCTTGGCGAAGCGCGGTGAAGCGGGTCTCCGACTCCTGGGTGACGGCCAGGCGATGGACGAACTTGTTGCCCGATTGCCTATCGTCGCGCGACCGCGGCATAGTCCATACTCAGGGATTAGTGTTGGAGGATGTAAGCAATCCAGCTCTGTCCAGACCCTTCGCGATGCGGGCCAGATCCTCCGGTTTCCTGAATGGCATACGAGCAATGCGGTCAGTGAACGAGTAGGCCGGGTTGATGGCGATGAGCTCGCCCCAGACGGCACGCGCCTCGTCGAGATAACCAAGATTCCCGAGTGCCGAAGCGAGATAAGCCCGGCTCATGTCTGTCTCGGGGGCAAGGAGAATGCGCTCCCGCAGGATCGCTACGGCTGTTTCATAGTCGCCGGCAACGATATGGGCCACGCCGAGATGGTGCAGATAGCCCTGGGTGAAGTAGGGATCGAGCCGCATGGCCCGCTCCAGATCGCGGATCGCCGCCCGAGGGTACCCCGAATAGATGTTCAGCGTTGCCCGGAGAGACAGCGCTGGGGCGAAGTTCGGGTTGAGCGAGAGCGCTTCGTCGACTTCGAAAGTCCAGCGCCTGAAGTCATTCCGGTACATCGCGACCAATGCGGCCACGCCGTGCGCAAACGGCTCGCCCGGATCGCGCTCGATCGCTTTGTCGACCAGCTCTTCGGCTTCGGCGAGCGAGCGTTCGGGGTCGTCGGTCCAGCGGTTGTAGTAGGCATGGGCGAGGGCCATGCCCAGCGCGGCATAGGGGGCCGGATAGCCGGGATCGAGAGCGATCGCCTGCCGGAACAGGTCGCTCGTTCGCTCAAAGACGGCAACATTCTGCGTCGCGCCCCGCTGCATCGCCCGGCCTCGAAGGAAGCACTGGTAGGCTTCCATATGCGTCCTTCCGCCGGATGCAATGCCGGGCCATAGGGCGACCTCGACTGGGCTCAACGCGGCGCTTAGCTCGGCAACGATCTTGCGAGCGACCTCGTCCTGCACCGCGAACATGTCATGGAGTTCCCGGTCGTATCGTTCGGCCCACAGATGGCTGCCGCTGACCCCATCGCTCAATTGTGCGACCACGCGGATGCGGTCGCCGCTCTTCCGAACGCTCCCTTCGACGATGTAGCGAGCGCCGAGCTCGCGGGCGATTCGTCGCACGTCCATGGGCATGCCCTTGTAGGCAAAGCTGGAGCTTCGGGCGATCACGATCAGGCCCGGGATCTTCGATAACGTCGTGATGATCTCGTCCGCCAGCCCGTCGGCGAAGAAGTCCTGATCGGTATCGTTGCTGTGATTGGCGAACGGGAGGATCGCCAGCGACGGCTTGGGTGAAGGCTGCTCGACAGCTTCTCCAGACGTCGCAATAGAGCCCTTGAAACAATATCCGATGCGCGGAATGGTGGTGATCCACGCTTCGCCATCGGGCGCGAGGCCAACCGCCTTTCGCAGCAGAGCGATCTGGACCGAAAGATTGCTCTCCTCGACGACGATCCCAGGCCAGGCCGCGTCCATCAGCTCCGCTTTGGTGACAGTCTCGCCCTGCCGCTTGAGCAGAGCGGCCAGAAGCAAGATGCCCCGGCGCCCAACCGCCACGCGCGCCCCGTTCCGCTGCAGCGTCCCGTTGTCGAGATTAAGTAAGAACGGACCGAAGGTGAAACGCTGTCCCTGCATATGACTCCGTGCTGCAACGGCTTTGGGAATTATTCGGACATTCTTCGGCAGCCCTTCAATACGCCAGCGCTTGCTGTCGCGATACTGCTCCGCACCGGGGCCCTTGGGTCCATTTTGGTAGCCGCAGAAAAACGGCCGCCGTACAAAAAGGAGAGGCAAACGAAATGACAATCCTATCATCGCCCGCGCCGTCAGTCGCGAGCCAGACGGCCATCGTGCTCGTGCATGGCGGCTTCGTCGATGGCTCCGGCTGGGAAGGCGTCTACAAGATCCTGAAGAGGGACGGCTATGACGTCCATGTGGTTCAGAATGCCACCCAATCGCTTGCCGGCGACGTGGCGGCAACCCATGCCGCCATCGACGCGCAGGAGAAGCCGGTCATCCTGGTCGGCCATTCCTATGGCGGGGTGGTTATCACGGAGGCTGGCAACCACGCCAAGGTGGCGGGGCTGGTCTATATCACGGCGTTCGCACCGGACGCTGGCGAGTCAGTCGCGACGCTGATCGCCAATCCCGCGCCAGGCGCGCCTGTTCCTCCGATCCTGCCGCAGCGGAACGGGTATCTCCTGCTGGACAAGGCGAAATTCGCCGAGGCCTTCGCGGCGGATCTCGACCCTGCCACGGCGGCCTTCATGGCCGACTCCCAGATCCCGTGGGGCCCGGACGCACTGAATGGCGCGGCCACCGTGCCAGCCTGGAAGACGAAGCCGAGCTGGTATCTGGTTGCCAAAGACGACCGAATGATCCCGCCTGCCGCTCAGCGCGTCATGGCAGCGCGTGCGGGTTCCACCGCCGTCGAGCTCGAGGGAAGCCATGCGATCTACGTGTCTCAGCCCGGCGGTGTGGCCGAACTGATCGAGGCGGCCGCCGAAGCGGTCACGGCTTCCGGGAACTAAGTTCCGCCGTGCGATCGACTTCGGACAGCAGTCACGCCTGACGAGCACACACTTCCATCCACTTGATAGATGAGGTATCAGATGCGACCCAATTCCTTCTCCTCCTGGCGCACCATGCTTGGCATGCTGGGTTTTGCTTCGCTGACCATCGGCGTCATGGCGCCGAGCCCCGCCGCCGCCGAGCGTGTCAACAACGTGGTGCTGGTCCACGGCGGCTTCGTTGACGGTGGTGGCTGGGAAGCGGTATACAAGCTCCTGAAGGCCAAGGGCTTCAATGTCAGCATCGTCCAAAACCCCACGACGTCGCTCGCCACCGACGTGGCTACGACGAAAGCCGTGGTGGACGCCCAGGACGGCCCCGTCGTTCTGGTGGGTCATTCGTACGGAGGGGCGGTGATCACGGAGGCTGGCAACGACCCCAAAGTATCGCGCCTGGTCTACATCGCGGCGTTCGCCCCGGACAAGGGCGAATCCGTTCAAAAACTTATCGCCAATCCCCCTGCTGGCGCTCCGGTGCCCCCCATCCTGCCGCCGGTCAACGGCTTCCTGATGCTGGACAAGACGAAGTTCGCTGCGGCCTTCGCTGGCGACGTGAAAGCCGAACGTGCCGCGTTCCTGGCGAACGCCCAAGTTCCGTGGGGCGTGGACGCGCTGGCGGGTGAAGTCACCTCGGCGGCCTGGCGTGCGAAGCCGAGCTGGTACCTCGTCACCAGGGACGACAAGATGATTCCGCCGGACGCTCAGCGCGCGATGTCCAGGCGCGCCGGCGCCACGGTAGTTGAAACGCCGGGCAGCCATGCCGTATACGAGTCGAAACCTGCTGCTGTCGCGGCCCTCATCGAGCAGGCCGCCACGTCGAAAAACTAAGCGCGGCGCGTCACGACATGTTGCATTCGACACATCGATCAGAAATAGCATCCAAATCCGGTGCGTTGATCAGCCGGCGGCGTGGATAGTCGGGGCATCGATGGATTGACGCAAATTTCTGAATCAGTCCAATGCCATCGTCGCAGCGAGCGTGTTAGCAGTGAGTGCCGTCGGTGCTACATCTGCACCAGCCACAACCAACTCATCGAAGGGAGACAAAGCCATGAACTCGAATTCTTCTCGGTTCCTTGAACGCCTGACCCGTGAAAATACTGTTTTGCTGCTCGTCGATCATCAGGTCGGACTGTACAGCGGTGTACGCGACATCGACACACTTCAACTCAAGCACAACGTTGTCGGGCTCGCCAAGGCAGCCCTTGCGCTCAAAGTGCCGGTGATCGTCACGACGACGACGGAAAAAATGTGGGGCCCGATGATTCCGGAGTTGACCGAAGCGCTTCCTGGAGTCCAGCGTATCGAGCGCACTACCGTGAACGCCTGGGACGATCGCGGTGTGGTAGAGGCGGTGAAAGCCACGGGCCGCAAAAAGCTGATCGTCACCGGTATTTCCACCGACGTATGCCTCGCGTTGCCGGCCATTTCGGCCATCGCGGACGGCTACTCGAGTTATGCAGTCATCGACGCATCGGGCGGGTTCAGCCAAACGCAAGTCAACATGGGCGTGCTTCGCATGCAGCAGGCGGGGGTCGTTCCGGTCGGCTACTCGAACGTCGCCGTCGAGATACTTGCTGATAACGCCGCACCGGAGGCGGAAGCCGTCTATGCCGCATTGGGTATCCCCTTTGCCGGTTTGGTCTACGGTCTGAAGCAATACTTTTCCCATAACTAAGTTCTCGAAAAGAGTCAGCCATGTCTAAACAAGAGGAGGCCATCCAGTCAGCGGCACGCCGAAACATGCTGAAGGCAGGCGCCACCATGGCCGCTGCCGGCACACTTTCGTTATCCGCCGCTGCCAGTCACGCCGCTCAATCTGGCCGTACCCCCGCTGCACACGTTAAAGGAAGGCAAAAGATGAGCACCATCACCACCAAGGACGGCACCGAGATCTTCTACAAGGACTGGGGAACCGGTCAGCCCATTGTGTTCCATCATGGTTGGCCGCTGAGTTCGGACGGGATGCCCAGATGCTATTTTTTCTGGCGAAGGGTTATCGGGTCATCGCCCATGATCGCCGCGGTCACGGCCGCTCCGCCCAGACGGCGACGGGCAATGAGATGGATACCTACGCCGCTGATGTGGCCGCGCTCGCCTCGCACCTCGATTTGAAAAACGCCGTGCATATCGGCCATTCGACCGGTGGCGGTGAAGTGGCACGCTATGTTGCAAGGCATGGGGCTGGCCGCGTAGCGAAGGCCGTGCTCATTGGCGCCGTGCCTCCCATCATGCTGAAGACTCCAGCCAATCCCGGAGGGCTCCCGCTAGAGGTATTCGACGGCTTCCGCGCACGGGTCGCAACGGACTGTGCGCAGTTCTATCGGGAAGTCCCGATTCCGTTCTACGGTTACAACCGCGACGGCGCCAAGGTTTCCGAAGGCGTCAAGGACAACTGGTGGCGCCAGGGCATGATCGGCGGCGTCAAGGCGCAGTATGACTGCATCAAGGCCTTCTCCGAAACGGACTTCACCGAAGATCTGAAGAAGATCGTCTTCGAGTGGCCTGACTGCACCGCCTCTCCACAGGCTAACAAGCGCTGTCCGCGCTCTAAAACATTGATCGCGCCGACGCGGTCGGCGTTCGCAGTATGCCCACAGCGTACGCATGCGAATAGCGCCTGCGTCTTGCGGTTGTCGGCCGAAGTATGGCCGCAGCACGGGCAGGTACGGCTCGTATTCTGCGGCGGGACGGCGACGAAGAAACCGCCGCGCCATGCCGTCTTGTACTCCAGCTGGCGGCGGAATTCACCCCACCCCTGGTCCAGAATGGCCTTGTTGAGGCCACTCTTCGCACGGACATTGCGCCCCGCCGCGTCGGCGGTGCCGCTGGCCGACCGGCTCATGTTGCGCACCTGCAGGTCCTCGACGGCGATCATTGCGTGGTTTTTGCTGATCGTGTTTGAGGCTTTATGCAGGAAGTCCGAGCGGGCGTTCGCGATGCGCGCGTGGATGCGCTGTACGCGGGCTTTCGCCTTTTTCCAGTTCGACGAACCTTTGACCTTGCGCGCCACGCGCCGCTGATACTTCGCAAGCCGCTGCTCATGCTTTTTGAAGCTGGCAAGCGGCGCGATAAATGTGCCGTCGCTCAGGGTCGCGAAGCGCGCCACGCCGACGTCGATACCGATTGCCGGGCCGTGCGGTACCGGCTGCTCGACCTCGCGCCTGGTGAGGATCGACACGTGCCATTTGCCGGCGCGCAGCGACACGGTCGCGCTGCGGACCTCACCGGGCACGTCCCGGCTGTTGCGGTAGCGAAGCCAGCCAAGCTTGGGCAGGAATATCCTG
>NZ_JBNDMO010000068.1:0-9832 GCF_050436625.1 Paraburkholderia sp. GAS334
GGCGGCACGAACGGGACGTGCTGGCGTCCGAAATCGGCATCACTGATTACGTGGTTGCAGTGCGGGCAATGCAGTTCCTGGACACGCGGCACCGCGGGACGCTGCAGACGGGCGATGCGCTGTTCGCGCTGTTTGCGCGCACCACGTTCCATCGACCAGTGAATGCCCATCACCATCAATGTCACACCCATGACCGGCCAGCTAATGTCCATTGCGGTTCTTCCGTAGTGGGAATGGGACCAGCATAGCATCGCGTACGAGGTCTGGACGCGCTGTTGAACGCCCACCTCATCATCAAAAGATCGCCGTCAGGTTTTATGTCAATCGTGGGTGGTTCGAGCGGGCGAATGACGCTGATCGACCCGCTTGAGTCATTCAGGTGGCAGTAAATCGGACATTCATAAAGCAAATCTGGACCGCCACGTGTAGGTGCCACCTATGTTGACAGACTCGAAGTTCTCCGCGCTGACAGACGCGTGTTACCTGTCGCATTTCCTAACGCTGCTTTGAGAAATGGTCCCAGTGGGCGAGTAAGTAATCTTGCTTGAGTCCCTGCGCACACGTCGTGGTAATCACCGTGCAGGCATCGAGATAAGCGCCCGCAAATAAAGAGGCCCGCCAGGGGAGAACAGCCTGGCGGGCCTAAAGCCGGCAGGAACAAGACCTGACGGAGACCCAAAACCATCGCCACCAGAGGACCGCCAAGGAAAGCGGGTCCTCTCTTTGAACCTCGGCGCATCAAATGCCAAGGTTCAGAGAGAGGAGAAGGAACACCCCGGTCCCCTCCCCCTTTAATGCTGGATGCTCAGACATTCACACCGTTGAGGAGACTGCCAACGGCGTCAATCGACTTCGTGATGTTCTTCACATCAACGTCCGTATGCGTCGAGGCGTCGAGGGCGATAACCGGGTTCACAATGGTTTGCGGGCTAGCGAACGAGAGGCCGCCGTTGTAGTTCGTGTTAATGCCGCCGAACGCCGCGGCGTTACCGCCAACGATAGCGCCCATTTCAGCGCGGTTGAGTTCTTTGCTAACGGCCAGGTTTTCGATCTTCAGCATGATAAAGCTCCTAATCACTCGGTTGGTTGGAATGAGCACTAATCGTTGCGCTCGCAGCTACATACGCAGGAGGTATGCCAAGCTGATATAGAAGACCCATTCAGTTAATGTAAGTTGTTGAACACAAAGAAAGATTTGAAATGCAAATCAATTTTTTGTCGATTTATAGATTGCCGAGGAAAAGGTACTTGTTTGAGTTCAGCAAACGGATCACGCGAACATGTCGGGATATAACAGACAGCGACGACCATGCCCATGCGCTCGTTCGGCGAACACAAAGACCGCCGTGATCGCCTTAGTGAGGGCACCCCAACTCGAACTCCGCCGGCCAGCGAGGCAGGAAGAATCGCATGAGGTCGCTCTTTTATATAGGATAATTTCCTTTATCACATATAGATACCGGACTGGTCCGCCATGACTTTGCCCGTCATCACGCTGTTGCTGGTGCCCGCGTTCGATGAACCGCTGTGGTCGACGCCGGCCCGGCAAAACGAGCTGGAATGGTTTTGCCGGGTCGCCGGGATCGACGGGGGCGCCGCGACGCCGCCTGGAGCCGGAATGGAAACCGGCGGTTACCGGGGGGGCGTCACGGGCAAATTTCGCGTCTCGCTGGCTGATCTATGCAAGCCCGGTCTGGCCTCGGCGGTGATCGACTGGTTCGGTCGCGGCGCCGGACGGGCCGCGCATCTCGGGCTGGGCGGGTTCCACGTCGAGATGTGCACGCCTGAGGACGTCGAACCGGCTTTTGAGGAGGCCAGGCGGGAGTATGTCCTTTCCCGGCGTCAGGAACCTCGCGATGAATGAAACCGCTTTGACCACGCTGGCCAGTGGCGCCCCGCTGCCGACACTGGTGACGGATGCCGGCGAACAGGCCAGCATCCGGTTCCTCGAGTTCTTCGCGTCGGCGATCCGCAACGCGCATACGCGCCGCGCGTACGCGCGCGCAGCGGGCGACTTTCTGACCTGGTGCGCCGGCGCCGGTGTGCCGTCGATCACCGCGGTGCAGCCGCTGCATGTCGCCAGCTGGATCGAGCGGCAGACACAGACGCGGTCGGCGCCGACCGTCAAGCAGCGGCTCGCGGCGATCCGCCACCTGTTCGACTGGCTCGTCACCGGCCAGATCGTGCCGCACAACCCGGCCGCGTCGGTGCGGGGGCCAGCCCATTCCACGAAAAAAGGGAAGACGCCGGTGCTCGATGCGACCGAGGCGCGGCAGCTGCTCGACAGCATTGATGTGACGACCCCGATCGGGCTGCGCGACCGCGCGCTGATTGCGCTGATGGTGTTTTCGTTCGCGCGGGTGGGCGCCGCGCTCGCCATGCGGGTCGAGGACGTCTATGTGCAGCAGCGGCGGCTGTGGGTGCGCCTGCATGAAAAGGGCGGCAAGCGGCACGAGATGCCCTGTCACCACACGCTCGAAGCCTACCTGCACGACTATCTCGAGCAGACCGGCCTGCGCGATGAACCGAAGAGTCCGCTGTTCCGCACGATCGCGCGTGGCACCGGGCGCCTGAGCACGCGGCCCCTACCGCAGGCGAACGCGTATGCGATGGTGCGCCGGCGTGCACTCGCGGCCGGGATCGGCACGGCGATCGGCAACCACACGTTCCGCGCGACCGGCATCACCGCCTATCTGAAAAGCGGCGGTACGCTCGAGAACGCCGCGGCGATGGCCAATCATGCGTCGACGCGCACCACCCAGCTCTACGACCGGCGCCATGATGACGTCAGCCTCGATGAGGTCGAGCGGATCCGCCTCTAGCGGACGATGTGAACAGCATCGCCGTCGACGCGTCACGTTACGCGTCATGATGGTCTGGCTCACCATCCTTTCCCGGTAGCTGTGGTCCATCCCGATCGCGTACACGGTTGCCAGGCATGCTACGTTGCGGTAGATCCCCCGAGAGCGGAATTCTGCAGAAAATGAACAAACCCAAAGCATCCACACAAGAACCAAAGCTGCTCGACAAGATAAAGAGCGTGGCTATCCAGGCGATGTTTTCCGATGACGAGTTGCTGGAGCAGCTCGTGCTCAAGGGCGGCAACGCCATGGCACTGGTCCATCAGGTCAGCGCGCGCGCTTCGATCGACCTGGATTTTTCGTTGAAGCAGGATTTCGGCGAGAACATCGAGGAAGTACGGGGGCGGATCTTCAGGGCGCTGTCAGAGACGTTCCGCGCCAACGGGTTCGAAGTTTTCGACTTCAGGATGATCGAAAAGCCCACGGACATCACGGATGACATGAAGGACTTCTGGGGCGGCTATGGACTTGAATTCAAGCTTGCAACTGCAGAGGTCCATGCCCGGCATTCTGCCGATATCGAGACCTTGCGCAAGCTGGCGATCAACCTTGGACAGGGCACCAAGTTTCTCATTGACATCAGCCGCTTCGAATATGTGTACGACAAGCAGGACCGGGAATTCGAGGGCACGCTGATCTACGTTTACTCTCCCCTGATGATCGTTTGCGAAAAATTGCGAGCCATCTGTCAGCAGATGCCCGAATATGGGCCGGTCATCAAACGGGAACGCCCAGGGAGTGCCCGCCCCAAGGATTTCGTTGACATCTTCGTACTTACGAAGGCACTTGAACTGGACATGCAGGGCGAAGAAATGCACCGGGTACTGACGTCGATGTTCGAAATCAAAAAGGTGCCCCTGTCGTTCCTCGGCCTGGTCGGACAGACCTATGAGTTTCATCTGGCCGGCTTTCGTGCCGTAGCCGACACCGTTTCGCCGGACTTCAAGCTTGAGGAATTCAAGGGTTATTTCGACTATGTGCTCGAGCTGATCGACCGGCTAAAACCCGTCTGGAACAAATAGGCGCCACGGCTGGACATGCCGGGTTTCGCCCATCTGGTGCGTCAGGTAGAAATCATGTTCGACCGGAAGACGCCGGACCAGATCGATCTGGTTCGGCTTGTAATCAGCACGCTCGAGGTAATAACCGATCGCCTGGTGATACGGGTAGGCGAAATCCAGTTTGCGTAGCATGGCGACAAGCCTGTTGATGGAAACCCGGTCTTTCGCCAGCGCAAAGGCCTTGGCTACTTCAAAGACGCCGCCAGCGTAGACGGGTCTCACAGTGATGTCGATCAAGGTCCGCTCGAGATTGGTCAGTCGCGCGAGAACCTCCCGGCCATCTTCGTCGTTGACTCGCTCCGCGACAACGCCCAGGTGACCGGTATTGGAACCGTTCAGCAGGTAGATCTTTTTCCCCGCATGTTCGACGTAGTTCTGCGAAACACGGGGCGCCTGACTGAATGCCCTGTCGATATCTGACTGTTCGAGCTTTGCACGCTGGCGCTGGTCGTGGGTAATACGCTCATCCGTGACATAGGTGGTCGTCGGGGACTGCTCGGTCAGGCCATGCAGCCGCATGGCGGTGTAGTGGCTGAAGTAAAGATCCTTTCTCAGCGAGAGGAGGATGGTGAGTAGCGGAACGTCGCCCCACACGTAGCAGCTTTCCGGGCGCTGGGGGAACAGGAACTCGATTTCCCGGAGTTTCGCGTGTTTCTTCAGAAAGGCAATGAAGTGTTCCGCGGTGGTGTTCTGGGCGAGGCGCCAGAACGCCCGCTGGCTGGCAAGCACCGCGCGGATGTCCTTCAGTTTGAGAACGTGCTGGGGGAGCCCATCGAAGTGCTTCACGATGTCTGCCTTGGCAATCTGGATTCTCGACCGGTCCATTTAGTGCTCGATCACCATAAATTCTCTTCGGTATCACGTGCTACGCAGCGTAAACGCTGCGTAGCATGCGACATAATTTGTGTCGAGTCAAGAGTCGATCCTTGATTCGTATAGCTATACGGCTTTATGGCAGACAAATATTGTGATATACTGCGCAGCGTTAACGCTGCGCAGTACGTGAAATCGTGAAAATTTTGCGTACCCATGCGGTCACAAATCGCACAGCAGGGAGCGCCCGCCGACAAAGTGGCGTACGCATGCTTGGGGGTGGCCTCAAGATTCGGAGTTTTTCGTACGCCAGGCGTTCAGAGCGCGCATTTCGAATGTCGCTGATCGACGATTTCAATACTATCTAGTATCTAGATAGCTGCTATCTAGATGATTCGTACGCCTCAAGTGCCCGCTCCATCACTTCCACCAGCAAAAGCCCGTCACGCGCTGCTATAGCCCTTATGCGGTCGTCAAATTCGGCCGTCACGCGGGTAGCGAACTGCACCGTGCGATTGGACCGCCTAGCTGATCTGCCGTCGATCCGCTTTGTCAAAAGGGTATGCGCTGCCGGCGCATGTTCCGGTGCCTTCAGGTTGGGACTCGCCTCGTCCGGAGCTGGTGGAGGGGGCAGCGATCGCCGCTTGAGTTTGGACATATCGACCATGAATTACTCCGTCACGCGGTCTATCAGGGATTGGATCAGGGCGTCCGCACGAGTGTTTAGCGCCGCATAGCGGGTCTCTGTGACGGCATGTCCGCCGTTCTGAGCCTTCCGGTATGCGGGGCGTTCAACAAGGCAGCCAGCCAGCACGGAATAGCCCGCCTCAGCTAGATACGCGCGCGCATCCGCCTCCTCTGCGTCCGTGCCGATTCGGTTTAGGGCAAACGTCAGGCGCTCGCGTGGGATGCCCGCCTTGATGAGTGCATGAAACTCCCGCACCGCGGGCCGTAGATCGTCCAGGGATGCGCCGGTAGGCTGCACAACGAGGTTCGCCGCACGGGCGATGTCCAAAGTCGCCTGACTGGTTCTGGCCGGGCCGTCCAAAATGAGAATGTCGAAGTGATCCGCCACGCCCAGCGCCTGCGCGGCGGTCTTGAACGACTCCACGGACACAACCGGCTCTATGCCAGCGTCCATCCTTGTCCTGTGCCAATCAACTGACGTGCCCTGCTGCGTGTCTAGGTCGGCAATCTTAGTTTTTAGCCCACCGGCTGCGGCCTCTCGAGCAAGCGCGCGCGATAGCGTGGATTTGCCAACACCCCCTTTCTGACTGACGAATGCAATAACTGACGCCATGCCCGCCTCTGTTAAGGTTTGTTGCGGTGGCAGCATGATATACGATAACTAGCAGCTAGATAGCTGCTACTGCATCGGAACAGGGCCCGTGCCAATGGATAAGAACCGGGCCGTTGTTCCAATAGAGCCTGTGGATAGAACCGGGCCGTTGTTCCATAGACCGGGCCGCTGTGCCATTTAACCGGGCCGCTGTGCCAATAGAACCGGGCCGTTGTGCCAATAGGGCACCTCAAAGCCACGCCCAGCAAAGCTCCGGCCATGTCTAAAACGAAGTAAAACGGGAAAATGTATTTAAAACGGGCGCATGTGCAAAGCAAACCCAGGAAACGTCAACAAGTGCGGGCTTCGCCCGTCACCAACTGCTACAAAAACAACCTATCCAGATAGACGACCGCGCTTTGCGCGGATGGCCGGTAACGTCCTGCAGTGCGTGAGCGCGGGCATGAATCGCAATGCTGACGCTGAAAAGAAACAGAAACCCAAAAGGAAGGGATGGAACGCCGCATATCACTTGTTCCATTTCGACAAATGGAACACACTTTACAAGTGTGCCAATAACCGGGAACTTGTTCCAATGAAAAAGACGCTGACGGCGAAGCCCTATAGCCAAACGGCCCTATCTGACCGTCAGGTGACAATGGCGAACGCCGTAACGCGGGCAGCGCACGGTCTAAGCCTGCCAGAAAAACGATTCATTGCCGCGGCATTGGCGAAGACCGATAGCACCGACGCACGCGGCCTGATGGACGAACGGATGCAAACGGTGAAACTGTCAGCGATGGAGTACGCCGAGACGTTCGCAGTGACATTGGACACGGCTTATGAACAATTGCAGGTCGGTGCCGAAGCACTCCAGCAGCCAAAGGTCATTACTGAGACGTCGACTCGGCGTGGAACCGTGCGTGAAGTTCGAAGCTGGGTCATTACGGGCAAGTATGCGAAAGGCGAAGGCACGGTAGAGGTTCGCTGGCATCCTGACCTGGTGCCATTCCTGTTCGGTCTGCGGAAGGAGTTCACTACGTACAAGCTGAAGCACGCAGCCGCGTTCCGCTCAATCTATTCGTGGCGTATTTTCGAGTGCCTGAAGTCATGGCAGGGCGCGGGCCGGTGGACGCCGACAATCACTGAGTTCCAAGACGCGATGGATGCAAGTCCGACATACAGAGCGAACTTCAAAGCGCTGCGCGAGCGTGTCATTGAGCCTGCTGTGAAGGAATTGCGCGAAAAGAACGGGTTGATTGTCGAGTGGGAGCCCGTGAAGTCGGGCCGCAAGGTCACCAGCCTGCGCTTCAAATTCGAACCCGACCCGCAAGGCACATTGTTATTTTAAATCGCGTGGGATCGACAAGCGGTGCTAGCTCGAAGTGATTGCCTGATATTTAGAAACGCTGCCGCGAAACCTATTACGCAACCTCAAACGGCCTGGGCTTCGTAGCGGGCTGCGCAAGTTTCCGGCGCAGCTCGAGCTGCAGGCCTGCGAATGATGGCGACGGCGGTAAAAGGAAAACGGCCCAAAGTATCAGATAAGTGACACTTATCTGTCAGTTGGAGCGCCCGGTCGATCACCCCTGCCAGGTCTTGCGGACAAACTGTTAGATAAGTGACACTTTTCTGTCAGTTCCACCGCCCCGGCGACATCCCCGACCATAGCCGCGAAGCTGTCATGGTTCGCCGGCTGCCTCGAAGATCAGCCGCTCCACCACCTCCCGGATTGTCTCACCGCGATTCCTGAGTCCCTTGAGGGCCTGAAAAGCCTCAGGGGATATCCGCACCCTGGGCAGCGCGTCCTCAGGCTCCGCGAGCCCTTCCAAATGTGTTCCGCCGACCAGTTCTGCCTTGACCCGCCATACACTGCCCTTCGGTAGCCGGTGGGCAGTCACAAATTCAGGCTTGCTCATAGGTTGCCCTCAGGTAGTTGTTCCAGACCCACCGGCCCCGGCCTTCACCGTGGCCGAGGTCGCGCGAACACAGCGCGAGCGCTTCTTTCTCGTCATGGCCTTCACTCAGGTAGTGCTCATAGTTGTCGCGGCAGAAGGCTCGTCGCAAAGAGTGGCCGGAGTCCGTGCCCTTCAGTCCCAGACTCGCAAACCGCCCGTGAACCTGCTGCTTGGCCGCGCGATCGCTTGGCGCGTCGACCAGGTAGCGGCGCCCCGCCACCACTGCAAGCGCCGCCCTGATGGCCGCCAGCGCCCTCTCGCGGTAGGGTGCCGGAATGTAGGTGTCCCGCGTGCGACCGCCCTTCGTGCCATGGCGCACCGTGATGAAGGTCTGCCCGCCTGCCAGCGTTGCTTCCCACTGCTTCAGGCTCTTGTGGCTTTCGATCATCTCTTCGCGTCGCAAGCCAAGGCAGCGCTCGAGCTGGATCCACGCCCGCGTGTCGGCCGATGCGCGCTCGAGGGCCTGCGCCAGCACCGCCGCATTAACCACGCGGCCGGTGCCGATGCGTGTGCCCGCCGGCACGCCGAGCTGCGCATTGGTCAGGGCTTCGGCCCACTCGCCGCGTTGCACCCCATGCAGGGCACGGCGCAGGTGGCTGACCTCGTTCTGGATCGTGCGCGGCGTGATCCCCGTCTCGATGCGCGAAGCCACGTAGTTACGCAACTGCTTCTCGGTAACGGTGGCCGGATCAACCGGACCATAACGTCCCTGCTTCGCATGGGCTGCGAAAGCGAGGAACGTGGTGTGCATCTTCTGCCTGGTCAGGGTCGCCGCGCCCCGATGAAGCGCAGCGGCCATGAACTTCGCTTCGATCGATTTCGGCTTGTTCGATGTGGGCTTGCTCATGCTTCTCTTCGTTGGTTTTTTCGATGTCCCGTCGCGCTCCAGCGCGCCAGGTCCTGCTTCCGTTTAGGGAGGAGTGGCCGCCACCTGGAGGTGGGTTTTGTGGCCGGGGTACTGCGTGCCGATCAGGTCGTTTGTCGTTTGCCGGTTGGGCCGGTTCGACGCGCCGACGTTGCGCGTAACTATGTCGTCGATAGACGGGCGCCTTGACTGGCGCGGGAGACAGTGGAGCGCGAAAGCGCGTCACTGCTACGCAATGCGAAGCAGTGACGCGCAAAACCCCAGGCGGTAGGCCTCCGTTGAGCGTCCCGGCGGGCGGGTCTCGGAAGGCGGTGAAGTCATCGTGCGGGGGCCCGCATGCGTTCGCTGTCGGCACAGCGAAACGGGGAGCGTGCGCGCGATGCGCTAGATGGGCGACTCGTCGGACGCCAAGGCTGAAGCAGGTATGGTCGGGCCGTGCCCGGATAAAACGGGGATGCACGGGCGAAACCCGTGACACAGGGATGGGTGCGTTTTCGATGGACGGACTACGGGAGCCCGCCGAAGCACTCAGAAAAAATTGTCGCTCAGGGGGCTGCGCAGGGCGGATCAATCCGATGCGCTTGCCATAAGCGATGACTGCGGCCGGGATACCCGGCGTCATAAAAAAATCGGACCTGGCTCAAGGCCAGATCGTCAGGTCGATGCGTCAGGGACGCGAAGAATCGGGGCTACGTTAGCACAGGCTTTTTAGCGCGCGAACAGGCCGTGCGGAATTTTTTAAAAGCGATGTGAAAACAGGTGGCTTTCGGTTGGAGCATTCTCGAAAGACCCCTGAAAAAGGGCTCTTTCATGATTCAGGCGGCTGTGCGCCTTGCACATGTGAGGCGCATTCAGGTCGCGTCGCGATCGCGACGGAAATAAGGTGAGTCCCGCCGCGCTGGCGGCACGAACGGGACGTGCTGGCGTCCGAAATCGGCATCACTGATTACGTGGTTGCAGTGCGGGCAATGCAGTTCCTGGACACGCGGCACCGC
>NZ_JBNDMO010000069.1:0-9385 GCF_050436625.1 Paraburkholderia sp. GAS334
AACACGCTCCTGGGCGCCTTGCCAAAGCGCGTGTTGTAGTCGGCGATGAAGCGCGGCGCATAGGCATTGGCCGCTGCCTGCGTGTCGATGCCCCGCAGCCGCAACTCCTTCACAAGCCGGTCCTGCAGCGTCAGGTTCGCGCGCTCGACGCGGCCCTTGGCCTGACTCGAATTCGCACACAGCCCATCAATGTTCAGCTCGAACATCGCCCGGCCGAAGTGCGTCACGCCTTTGCCGCCGCTCGTCGCCATCTGCGTCGAGCGGAACACGCTCGCCTTGTCGCTATAGAACGCCACCGGCTTGCCATGCTGTTCCAGATACCCCCGGGTCGCCTCGAAGTAACTGAAGGTCGACTCGGTGGCCGTGAAATGCAGCGCCATCAGCCGGCTGGTCGCATCGTCGACGTATACCAGCAGCGTGCACGCCGGCGCCCGTTCCTCGAACCACCGGTGATCGCTGCCGTCGATCTGCACCAGCTCGCCCACGCAGGCCCGACGACTGCGCAACTGATGGATCTTCGGCGGCCGCTGACGCCTCGGAATCCACAGGCCGGCATCGGTCATGAGTCGCCTGACGGTTTCCCTGGCCAGCCGCAGCCCATGGCATTCACGCAGCTTCTCGCACGCCAGCGTCGGGCCAAAATCGGCATAGCGCTCGCGAATGATCGCCAGCGCGCGAACCGCGGTGCCGGCATCGAGCCGGTTGTTGCTCGGCTTCGCGCATCGGCCGGACACCAGACCCGCCGGGCCATCTTCACGCAGGCGCGCGACCAGCCGTCGTATCTGTCGCGTCGTCAGGCCGAGCCGCTGTGCAGCGCGCCACGGTTTGAGCAGATCGTCCGCCACGGCCTGAATGACCTTGAACCTGTCCAGCTCACGCATCGTCATGGTGATCCTGTCCGTTGCAGCCATCGCAGCCTCCGGCGCCGGAGGATCGACGCCGGGTAAGCTTATGCCGCCTGGAAGCGGACATCTGAACTTGGCTACAAGCGGACATTACAACTTAGCCTCTACACCTCTGAATGTGATAAATAACATTATGTCAAATACCACTTCCTACTGCGCTATAGCCACTGGCGAAAACGCGCCGTTCAACGAAGGCATGGCAGCTGACGCGGGATTTCCCCCCGTCCATCAGCGGCCGGTGCGCTGATACCTCAACTCCCTCTGGCTGCGGATGGCAGCCACCAGTACAACGTCCAACTCGGCTATGAAGCGATACAACGCAAGATAGCCATGCGCTCCATTTGAGATGACCAGTTCACGCATTGCGCTGGCGCCTCTAACAGGTCGTCCAATCTGCGGACTTGACTGGAGGATGTCTAGCGCACGAACGATATCATCAATGCGTTTTGCGGCGCTCTCCGGCGCGTATTCAAAAAGAAAGTCAAAAATCCGGTCGAAATCTTCGCGGACTTCAGGTGCCAGAACTATTCGCGCCATCGCTTGACCTTCGGTATTCCCGGGTCTCGCCCTGCAGCTTTTTCGCTCAAATAGTCGCGCATATCAGCCCACTCAACTCCGCGGCCATTCTCCAGCATGTTTGCCAGACGGTCGTTTCCTTCCTTGAGAAACTCGTGCCGCAGCTCTTCACTGGCGACTCGCTCAATAATTGCCTCTAACATGAAGCCGTGCGCCGTTGTGCCCGATTCTTCGGCAAGCTTCGAAACCCGCTCGCGTAGGTCCGGCGGCAACCGGAGAGTGGTAGTGGACATAGGAATCTCCAAATGTGTCACAACTGTGCTACATCATACTCTTTTCATCGTTAGGTGTGTATAGGTGGCCACAATCCCAGCGACTGAAACATTAAATAATTGGGGGCAAATTATGTTATGTAAAGTTGTATGCTGGGATGGCACCAGGTTATTTCGACCGCCATCTCGCCTGCGCGCGGATGTGCAATAATCATGCGCATGTTTATGCACATAGGAGTCGCGCATGATTTCCGCACAAATTCTGCAGGCTGGCGAACCGCCCCTGTCTCAACCGGCACGGAAAGCTACGCGTAAGCCCACCAACGTGTCTTTGCCAACCGACCTGCTCGACCGCGCGAAACAGTTGGATGTTAACATCTCGCGTGCAAGCGAACGCGGCCTGCGTGAGGAAGTTCATGAGGCCGAGGCGCGCGCGTGGGCGGCCCAGCACGCGGGCTTCATTGCCGAGCTGAACGCTCGCATTGAGCACGACGGCTTGCCGCTCGACGAACACCGGATGTTCTGATGGCCCGTTTTGATCTGTACAACAACCCTTCATCGAGGTCCAGGGCGAAATCACCGTACCTCCTCGATGTGCAGAGCGATCATCTAGGCAGTCTGATGTCGCGGGTCGTCATTCCGCTCACACGCGTGGCCGGCAATTACACATCCGGTAAGGTCGCACAGGATTTGGCGCCGATCGTCGAGATCGGTGGCGAAAAGTTCATACTGGAAACGCCATTCCTCGGCGCGATCAGAACCAGTGAGCTAGGTCCTGCGACCGGAACGCTCAAACCCGAACAGAGCCGGGTTCTGGCCGCACTCGATCGTCTGTTCGGCGCTTACTGATCAACCCCGGCCGGAAATTACGCCGGTCATGTCAGCCGCGCATATCAACGGCCGGAATCGAACTGACGATCACCCGTCGCGCTCGGCCGTACTCGAACAGAAGCGGCCGTTCGTAGTTGAAATTCAGGGCGCTCTTCATGGCGGATCTTGGATGTCCACCTCACACAGTTCCCCTGAGCGACTAGGCACACTCAGCCACGGCGGATTTTGGTCGATCAGCATTCGATGTCCGTCCAGCGCCCCTACGAGGAACTCGCACATGCCGTGTAGCCTATTAACCGGGGCTGTAGGATCATTACCCCGCGATAAATGAGTTCTCCGGGAGGTATGTCGTCCGACCAATCTACAGGTCAGACGACTGTGCTAGGACTGAGGGGCCATGTCCTTGAACCGCTCGCGGAGCCACTCGACGAATTGCATCCTGTGATACGTACCGGCTTCGACAAGCTTCGAGAACTGTTTGAAATCTGCGAGTATTTGCTCGTTGCGGACGACCACTGCAGGAACCAACTTCCCTCGCTTAGACATACGCACGTAGTCGTCCCGCCATCGCTTGGCAGCTAACCGAAATCGAACGAACCAGAAATGCACTTCAAGTGCCTCGCGTGTGATAGCACACCAATCCGTTCGGACAACCGGATGAGGTTGACCCGCTTCGACGGACAGATTTGCAGTTGCGATCGATGTGCGGTTTAGCCTCCATCTGACGACACGCCTGGGGCGAAATCAAGCACGTCCATGACACACCTCGTGAATTCAACGGCGAACTTTTGAGCTGCTGTTTCTCGCTTCCAAATCTACCAGAACTCGCATGGCCGCCGACTGCGACTGCCTGGAGAGACTGCGGATTTGGGTGCGCATGTGCACGCAAGGCCCCCCGACCCTTTGTAAGCTTGGTTTTGAGCTTTGTGGGTGATGAGGTTGGGCAAGACGGTTAGTTGCGTTGCTGGACCTTATAACAGATGGGAACGGTGAGCTGTTACGGGAGGCGAAAGCAAGTACCAGGTGACCGCGACGCGACTGGTGGTTTTTTAAGGACGATTTCGTGAGCGATCGCCTCGGCGCGTGTGTCCCCTGCGCTGGGCATCTCTGCGCCGACACGTCCGACAATAACGATCGCGATCGCCCCTAATTGCACGAGAACGAGACCCGTGTCGCGTTGAATCGAACGAGATTGCCGAGAAGAATGCCGCCTCCCCTTCCGCGCGCGCAATAAGAACACTTGGAATCTGACGACTTCTTCTGCGAGAAACCACAAGCGAACTATCTGGCAAAGGTCGTCAAGCAGCGGTCTGATCGCGAGAAAGCTTCGCGGGCGACGTCTTCGTGCTCCGGTACGAAGAGGTAAAAACGCTCAACGTTACCTGCCTGTCGCTTGGGCCCGAAAAGTAGACCGCTTGACGGGTTCGTATTTTCAGTTGGCCTAGAAATCCTTGTCCGATCAGAAAGTGGCTGCTCATGATCAAGCTCGACTTCCGCGCCGACCTCGTTGAGCACATCGACGCGAGCCTGAAGCAACTGGGCTATTCGCCGAGTGACGTTGAAGTGGCGCGGGACAACGTACCGCGCTTGATCGAATGACGGCTGTGGGTCGAGGCTATTGGAATTTCGCGAGCGGGACGGTCCGATCCAACAAGTTGTGAAGCGTAGTAGGCCGTCAGGTGGCGAGCGCGAGCGGTCAGCTGATGCCCGCATTCGTGGCTCACTGCGCATGGAGTCGCCCCATCCGGCTCCATCTCCAGCCGTGGAAAAAACTGGGTTGCGCGAGCCATGCGGTTATCCATAACGAAAACACTATGGTATGCAAAACAATGTTTAACTATCGTGAATATACGTCCGGTCCTATGCTTGGCTCGTGCAGTCAACAGTTGGGAGTCGAATCATGGGACATGCCACTATCGCGTCTTGCACTCCTGCGGCGATGCAGGTGCAGTGGCATCTCGGAGTTGGAAGGGAACCGGCTCTCGGCGCACATCTCGTGACACCTCGCCGCGCATACAGTCACCATGGCATCTATGTCGGCAAGGGCAACGTAGTGCACTACGCCGGACTTGCCCGGTCTTTGCATCGTGGCCCTGTCGAGGAAGTGACGATTGCATGCTTCGCCGCAGGGCGCGAAGTCTGGATCGAGCCGGGCGATCGTCCAGGTTTCGCCGACCGGCAAGTTGCAGAACGGGCGCGCTCGCGCCTTGGCGAGAATCGATACAGGCTCCTGACCAATAACTGCGAGCACTTCTGTGAGTGGTGCCTGTATGGCGAAAGCCGCAGCGAGCAAGTGCGCGCGTGCCTGACTTATCCGCGGGCGGCCATGCGCGCAGCGGTGGGCCTGTTCAAGATGTCGATCAACTACTTCGCTGCGATGGTCTGCAACCACGCGGATGCGTTGCTTGACGTAAAAAGCAACTGCGCAGGCGCCACCGCCAAAGAGCGCTTGATAGGTCAGGCGATGTCCTGCCAGGCGTAAGCGTACCCGTGTATTTCGGAGCAACGTGACCGACCGTTTCGGGATCCTGAGCGGCAATTTGTGGCAAGGTTGTTTTCGTCACCTCGCGATTAAGCGTTGCAAGCCGTCACTTTCGTCTGTGGACGCCCGTGGCAACCGGCTGGAAACCCAAGCCGTGCGGGCTCCTGATGCCGTTGACCATTCTCTTATAAGGAGGCTGCGGGTTGTGCCGCGCATCAGCAAATGACGACTACCCTTGTTTATTCCCATGCTGCGTGTCTGGAGCATCGCCCCGGCCCTAGCCATCCGGAGTCGCCGGAACGTCTGAACGCCGTACTGCGCGCGTTGCGGTCGCCGGAATTCTCGTCGTTGGAATGGCGCGATGCGCCGATGGGCACACTCGACCAGGTGCAATTGATCCACGACCGCGGCTTTGTCGATGAGGTCGCGGACATCGCCCCGCAGCATGGCTATATGCCGCTCGATGCCGGCGACACGGTGATGTCGCCGGGCTCGTGGGAAGCCGTGATGCGCTGCGTCGGAGCGGCTTGTGCTGGCGTCGACGCGGTGATGAATGTGCAAGCACGCAACGTATTTTGTGCCACCCGCCCGTGTGGTCACCACGCCGAGCCAGCCAGGGCAACGGGTTTTTGCATTTTCAATCAGGCTGCGATCGCTGCAGCCTACGCTTATGAAGTACACAAGCTGGAGCGCGTCGCGGTCGTCGACTTCGACGTCCATCATGGCAACGGTACCCAGGCAGCCTTTTTCGACCGGCCGGAGCTGTTTTACGCTTCCAGCCACCAGTCGCCTTTCTATCCCGGCACGGGCGCCCCATCCGAGACCGGCGTGAACCACAACATCGTCAATGTCACGTTGCCCTGTGGCTGTGATTCGGCGCTCTTCCGTGCTCGGATAGAAGCCGGCATGTTGCCGGCGATACGCCACTTCAACCCCCAACTCATCGTCATTTCGGCCGGCTTCGACGCGCACCGCCTGGATCCGCTCGCAGGCTTGAACCTCGAGGACGACGATTTCCACTGGATTACCAGTGAGCTGATGCGTATTGCCGATGCGACGTGCGAGGGGCGCATCGTCTCGATTCTCGAGGGGGGCTACAGTCTGGACGGCCTGGCCACCAGCACGGCCGCGCATGTTCGTGCGTTGATGGGTGTTGAGGTCCACCAAGTGGGGCGATAGGTGCAGCAATGCGACTGATACAGGCGCCGCCGCTGCTTTGCGGCGGTACGGTCGACGGTACCGGCTCACAGACTTCAGTGCTTGCCCCACGTTGCGCGCAGGCCGCAACACCGAAGCGGGTAACGTCTTTGGAAGCGAAACGGGAGGGCACGTCGGGCAGGCAGCACACATTTGTTCGAGGGCGCATCGCGCGTAGCGCGGCGAAGTGGGCTAACCGGAGGCCGGGGATTGCTTTTCCGAAGATGGCCTGCACCGCATACTTTCCAACTTCGGTCGGCCTGGCGAGAGCGCCATCGTCTTGATCATCCATTCCCTGCTCGAGCCGAACACACGGTTCTTTGCGGCGAGGCAGAGAAATATCACCGGATATCATCATCGCCACCTGACGGCCGGAGCCACGCGTTGGCTCATCCGAACGTGCAAGATAGAGCGAACCCCAGGATGGTCGGGAAATGGCAACGGTGGCGGAGTCCCGCTGCGATTGCGTCCCGATCCGAACTGACGGGGCTGATGCGTCGTCGGCGATCGTACTGAACCCGGCGGGACAAGCAGCTCAAAGCTGGTCCATGAAATCTGCGATGCGTCGTTTTCGCAGCAGGTGCGGAAAGTCACACAGATGCGGCCGGGATTTTGATAGCCTGACTTCGTGGGTGATCGAAACGGAGCGTTGTACGACAACGCGTGAAGCCTGTTTCGACATGGCACACGACGGAGGGCTTCATCATGCTGCGATGGTTGACCCGCTGGGCTTCACATCACACCCCTGCTCCCGAAAAGCAGGCGGAGCGTGCGCTGAACGACCTGCGCATGGAGCTATTTCAGGCCGAGCAGCGTGTCCTCGACGCCCAGATGCATGCAGATTACTACCGCACGCGCATCGCCTTCTGCGAAGAGGTGTTAAAAAAGGGCATTGAGCAAGTGTCCGATGAGCGCAAGGGGCAGCACGGGAGCTCGCCGCCGTTGCGTCCCGGATTGAAGCTCACCGCAACGCAATAGGCCAAACCGGACGGCGGGACGAGAGTGCTACTCTTTCCCGAACCCGCTGTCCAGGCTGATCTGCCGATGACACGTCCGACGAGTTGTCGACGGTAAGCTGAATGGCCCCGCAGCCTGCGATGCGACCCCAGCTCTTCCGGGGTCGCCGAATTCTCGAGTATGCGGGTTTTGCATCCCGCTCATTAGCCTTTCATAGTGCCCTGTCAGAGCCGCCCTTTCGATTCGGCGAGAATGACCGTCCATCGGCCTTATGCTCTGCAGCGCATAAACGCGTACCTTGTTCATCCCCCGACTGCAGTTCGAACCTGCGTTTGCGCAGCGACGTCGCACCGTTGAACGTGTTTACGAAATACGGCGTGACGGTCGGCATGGGACTCGACGAAGCCGGCATGGACGACGACGTGCCGACCTGTGCCCAGATCCTGAAAATGGCGAACGAGGACGGCGCGTACACGACACCGTTCGGCCGAGGAAAGCGGCGGCTTCTAATTTGCGATCACGACCGCTCACAACGGTTGCGTTCATCTCGAAGTCACCGTGCGCGGCAAGTCCGGGCACGCCGCTCGCCCCGACACCGGACACGAAGCGCTCGAGGCGGCCACGGCGGTGTTGCAGGCGCTCTATGCGCATCGCGCGGAACTGGCCGCGATTCGCTCGGCGACGACGGGGATCGAGCACCGTACGCTCCTAGTGGGGCTGATCGAAGGCGGCATCAATACCAACGTCGTGCCCGACCTGGTGACGCTGCGGCTCGATCGGCGCGTGACGCCGGAGGAAGACGCGGCTGCCGCACGAACGCGTGGAGGACGTCGTGCGGCGCGCCGTCGCCGGGCTACCGGGTATCAGCGTCGAATTCCGCGAGGTGCTGACCGCCTTGCCGATGCGGCAGTTGCCCGGCGCGGAGCGGCTCGTCGGCGCATTGCAGGCGGCGGCGCTCGTCACGCTCCGGACGGAGATTCCGGCCGAAGGCGTGCCGCTCTATACCGATGCTCGCCTGTACTGCGAAGCCGGTGTGCCGACCGTGATCCACGCCGCGGAACCACGCACGCTGCTCGAGGCAAACGGGCGTCGCGCGGACGAACGGGTGGCGATCGAGGATCTAAGGCTGGCTACGAAATCCGTTGTGCTTGCGCTCAGCGATTTACTGAAGGAGCGCGAGGACCGCGCCGTTTCCGATTCGATTTTGAGCGACGGGTGCATCCACGGCGGGTCCGTGCGCACTTCCGCAGGCGCACGGACCCGCCCATGATAGGCGCGCCAGCCGCGCCTATGTCGCGCGCGGGACCCTCTCCGTCCGGCCCGCGCCTTCCGAAGATGAAGAAGCAGCCTGAACCGGCGCTTGCTGCGCAATGCGCTCGCGCAGCTCGATCAATGCCAGCACCGTATTGATCGTCGGCGTTGCCTCGCCGACCAGCCGGCCCATTTCCTGGACGACGGTGAGCAGCGGGTCGATCTCCATCGGACGGTTGGCTTCGAGATCCTGCAACATCGAGGTCTTGTGGGCGCCGACCGCACCCTGCGCGCGCGTGTGCCACTCGCCGACCGGCTACGGCCTCAAGACAGCGGATCGGTGATGCCGATGCGCGCGAGCGTCAGACGCTGCTGCTGCTTCAGATACGGGATCTCGTCGACCACGCCCACGCGCCGCGCGTGTTCTCCGCCTTCGATGAAACCTGCGTCGAACAGCGAGCCGACGTCAGTTTCTTCAACATTCGCGTAGCCGATCCGCCCTTCAGGCGTGGCCACTTCGATGAGCGGTTCGAGCCACAACAGCCCGCGTGAACCGTTGCGGACCAGTTCGATCGGGATGCCGCGGCGGGCGGCTTCGTCAGCGATCGCACCGGCGAGCGCGAGCGCCGCGGAATCGCGGGGGACATAGATGCGTGTCATGCCGGTTCCTCCGCACGTTGCGCGCCCCTGAGCGCGGCCTCAGCAGCTTGACATCCTCCCCGCCCTAAAGGAGGGATTCCTACGGCGCTACGCGCTGAACTGCGTAGTTGCTTCGGCGGGTTCCTGCTTCTTCGAGTGGCCTGACTGCACCGCCTCTCCACAGGCTAACAAGCGCTGTCCGCGCTCTAAAACATTGATCGCGCCGACGCGGTCGGCGTACGCAGTATGCCCACAGCGTACGCATGCGAATAGCGCCTGCGTCTTGCGGTTGTCGGCCGAAGTATGGCCGCAGCACGGGCAGGTACGGCTCGTAT
>NZ_JBNDMO010000070.1:0-9339 GCF_050436625.1 Paraburkholderia sp. GAS334
GTCTATGTGTCGAGCTTGTCGAAAAGTGTCGCGACGGGTCTGCGCGTCGGCTTCGTCTGTGCGCCGCGCGAATGGGTTCCCCAGCTCGAACGAGCGATCCGGGCGACAACCTGGAACACCCCGGCGATTATGACGGCGATTGGCTGCGGCTGGATGGAAGACGGCACGGTGGCTCGGCTTGAAGAGGAGAAGCGACGGGATGCCGCGATGCGTCAGGGCCTTGTCGCCGACATTCTGGGCCAGTTGAAGAGGGTCGGCCATCCCTGTTCGTACTTCGTGTGGCTCCCTCTGGCGCAGGAGGTTCGCGCGGACGCGATTGCGATGGCGTTGATGCGCGAGCGGGTTTCCGTGTCGACAGCCCTGCCGTTCTCGACGTCGGCTCATGTGCCTCACGCCATCCGATTGGCAATCGGGTCCGTCGACCTCGCCACGCTCACGCGGTCCCTGGAAACGGTGGCCCGGGTTATTGCCGAACGGACCTACTGACCGGCAGCCGCGCCAGCACCTGCCGAATGTCGCTCTCGAAGCGGCTCAGAAAGTCGGCGCGTAGCCTTACGCAGCGATCAGGCGGCCCTCTTCGTCCGGACTGAGCACGACTGGTATCGTGCGGGGCACCTGCACCGGCTGGATCCGCGCCATCAGGTCGGGCTCGTGGAGTGTGATCTCGAAAGAGAACTTTAGTCCGGTGATCGCGGCGTTGAGCGAAATGCGCGACGTGCCGTGATCGACCAGGTGCAGCCATTCCGGACCAGCACAGGGAATGACCGACAACTGACTGCGCTTCAACGGCCCTGGATCAACCCCGCGTTCAACCCGAACAGCCGCCACTCCGAAAGCGCATACGTTTCGAACACGCCCTCAGCGTGGTACGGGTCCTCTAGCAACAGCGCCATCGCTTCGTCTTTCGACTGCGCCCGATAAATGAACAGCGCGCCCGAGCCGTCTGCAAAAGGGCCCGCCATGATCAGCTCGCCGTCCGCCTTGATCGTCCGTGCATACGACTGGTGCGCCGGCCTCACCCGCTCGACGTGCGAGAGGTCCGAAACGTATTTCGCATAATTGACGTAGGTTCGCGCGGCGTGCGCGTCCGGTTCGACTGGCGTAGCGCCAGATGCACGCGGTGCTTTGAGCGGAACACGCCGATCCGCCGGGACGAGCGAGGCAGCGAGCAACTCGACGTTGCTGTCGAGCACGGTCCACTCAGCCAGGCGATAGTCCGCAATCGCACCTTTCAGAACGAACGGATCTCTTTGCGCTAACGTCTCGGCTTGCTGTTCCGACGCGACGTCATAAACAAGCAGGACGCCGCGAGGCCGCCCGTCGTCGTCAAGCAGCGGACCGCCCATCACTAGCCGATCGTGCTCGCGAAGCGCATCCGCATAGGCTTGATGCTCGGCTCGGGACGCGTCCACCCTGTCCCGGTCCTGAACGTACATCGCGTAGTTCACGATTGTCATTGGGCCCGGATCTCCTGAGAGCACCTCAGAAAGCGTGGGAAGCGAAGACGCCGGCCCTTGCAGGGGGATGAACAAGGTTCGCAATTATGCTCTGCAGCGCATAAGCGCGTACCTTGTTCGGCCCCCTTCTACAGCGACAAGTACAGCGTGTTTCGCAAGACGGGGGCGAACAAGGATGGCAACAGCGTGACGCACTTTGGCCGGGCGATGTACGAGCTGAACATCGACACAATCTGTGCAAACAGCAGTTCGGCCAAGGGGCGTGTCGAGCGCGCCCACCTGACGCTGCAGGACCGGATGGTGAAGGAAATGCGGTTGCGCGGCATCAGCACGATCGCTGAGGCCAATGCCTGGGCGCCCTCCTTCATGGCGGCCTACAACGCGCGTTTCGCAAAACCGCCGAAGAGCGACTTTGACGCACACCGGCCGCTGCGGGCTGACGAGAACCTTGACCTCGTGCTCACGTGGCGCGAGCCGCGGAAGGTGACGAAGGCGCTGACCGTGCAGTACGACCGTGTTCGATATTTGATGGACGATACGCCGGAGAACCGGCGGCTGATCGATCGGTATATCGAGGTGTGGGAGTACCCGGACGGGCGTATTGAGATCCGTGCAGATGGCAAGGCGATTGCGTGCCACTCATATGACCGGCTGACAGAAGTCGATCAGGGGGGCATCGTCGAGCACAAGCGTCTGGCTCACGTGCTCCAGGTCGCGCAGGTGATTCAGGCGCAACGCGATAACAGTCGGATCGGCAAGGCGCCGTCAAGAACGCATCTGGGCGCGCCGACCCGATCTCAAAGCCGCTCGCCGGACAAGAAGAAGCAACGCGAATTCACGCAGACTGACATCGAGCATGTGATCGTGGATCTTGCCCAGCAAAGACAGATAAAACCGCAACCCGCAAACCTGGCCGGTGGTCTGCAAGGTCAATCGAAACAGACGTCAGCGCCCTGCCCATTCACAACGGATCCTTCGACACTGCGTGATCAGTAACCCATGAAAGACAGACCTTTTAACCCTTAAAAACACGACATTTGTATTTAGCTGCCACCACGACACTTCAGAATGGCCTCGACAAGAATGTTACGGCTTTTTACTGTGTTTATCGGATGCACGTCGACACGACAGTCACCGTCAGCTGACGGTCGGCTACCGGGTCACGAAGTCGTTGACGGTCAGCCGCAGCGGTTCGTCGGGTCGCGCAAGTAACTTTCTTTGGGCGACCGCGACGATGCGGTTGCGACCGTTTTCAAACGTCCTGAGTGTGCGCGTTGCGTCCGCATTGCGTGGTAGCCAGAAGTGTTCTTCGAGTGCGTCACGTGCAACCGCGCCTTCGACCTCGCGCCCGCGGATCGACAGCATGAAAACCACAACGCGTCCGTCCGGCGAAACGGCGGGCGCGCGATCAAGAACTTCCATGAAGCACCTCGACGATATCATTCGCGGCCTTTGTATTCGTACTGCGCCGCGCACAAATAAATCTACCAGAAGTTGAAAGCAGCATGATCGTCTATGACGCAACGCTTCAACCTCACCAGGTACCCCTTATCGATAATCGCCAGGCGACGTACGTGCCCATTAATTTTTCAGGCGGCTGACGTGTTGCAGGCGGTTTTGTGTTTTGAGGTGTACGCGATCGACACAAACGGTTAGTTGCGTATTGGAAATCAACATTCTCCGTTAGGGTGAGCTTTTTCGGGAGTACGCGTGTACCACCATCTGGCGAGTGGTCCGGCACTACAGCGTGAAGACACCTACCTATAAGGCTGAATTTACCAGCGAGAACGCAATAGTCGTTTCTGGAGAAGCGTTCGTAGATCGCGGCGCGTATCGGTGACGACGTGAATGTAAATTGTGTCGTCGCGCACCTCATATATAACCCGATTCTGCCCGCTCAAGGCTTCCCGGAAATTCAGACCGCCGAAATCTGCAAGCTCAGCCGGTACATAACCGCTCTGTGGGAACTGCCTGATATTGCTAAACGTGACGGTCAATTCCGCGGACGTCTGCTCCCACGTCTCGGCACCGAAGCTTTTGAGGATGTAGCGGCGCAAATCCTTCGTATCCTCCTGCGCCTCGTCGAGAATCAGGAGCTTCAGCTTCGCCTGCCCCATCAGCGGATTTTCTCCTTCCGATCAAGGTCGTCGAGCTCGGCAAGAAACTCATCAGCATCCTTGAATTTTCCCTGCTCGATGTCCTTCTGGCCTAAGGCAAGGATCTTGAGCAACGCCAGCGTTTGCTGGGTGTCTTCGTAGCTTTGCACGTCCTGCACGACGAGCTTCGCCTCGCCATTCTGCGTAATGAGCAGCGGCTCGCCAGAAGCCGTCAAATCCTTGACGATCTGCGCTGCGTCGCTTTTCAGGTAGCTGATTGGCTTTACGTGGTCTGCCAGGCGCATGTCTGATCCTCCGTTCGTCACCACATACAGACCGAATATAGACTAAATTCGGTTTTATGCAAAGTCCTGAATCAGCCAGCAGCCTTACGATCGGTCGCGAGGAGGCTCGATTTGCCCGCCGATAAAATACGCTGCGGCGTTGGTCTCCATGAATGCGCCGCCCTGCCCTGCTTCGCCCGCCTCACCCGTCACAGGGCGAGGCAGCGCATTGGTCGGAGGCCTCACGTGTTCATGTGGCGGAACCAATCGACAAGCGGGCTACAACTGACAGTGCACAATTTGAACTAAAAAGTTCATTCATAAAACTTGATCATTCTTTTATGTCAAATACTTAGGATGCCGAAACAAACATCAAGGGAACAAAGTCGATCGCCCATGCCGGGAATCTCACTTGAATACCACATCCTATTGGGGGTGTCATAACGATTTGGACGTTTGCGTACGCCAGGGATCCTGAGGGCCTTGTCGCACAAGCGTAGCCATCAAGTCTGTTTTCAAAAGCCGATTGAGACATATTGCCTACCGCCAAGCCACCGATTTTATTGATTGTGCAATGCGGCTAACGTGCATTGTCGTCCGAATCTTGACGACACCTCGAGAAGGCGCCGACGGCGCGTTGATCATACGCAGTCATCGGCGGTGCGTGCTGTAGCGGACGCGATGTGGTGCCGGTCTATCGGGGCGGATGGTCCGGCCGGTCGGCATCGACAGCCAGGCGGACGTCGGCCACCAGACAGTAGCCGATTCGCGGCACCGTCTGAAAATGGCGCACGCCGGGGTCAAGTTGCGCGAGCGCGCCGCGCAACGTGCGCATGACCTGCGCCAGGCTATTCTCGCCGACCTCGAAGCCAAAGGCGCGCCAGCCGTCGTCGAGCAGCTGCCGGCGGCTGTACACGATGCGGGGCGCGCGCAGGAAAGGGTCAAAGATGCGGCTCGCCACCGGCGACAGGCCACGCCACACGAGCGGTCGCGCAAGCCGGCCAGCCGGCCTTGTGTCGCGTCAAACAGCCATCGCTCGTTCAGCACGTACCGCCGGATTACGTAATCCAGGTTGCGCATGCCGTGGCGTCCTTGAGGGGTAGCTTCAGAATTCGGACATTCATTCGATTCGATAGCCGCAACGCATCATCAACCGTGTGGAGCAAGCTGAGCCCGAATTTCTATCATAGGTCTCGCAGTCATAAAGCCCATCGTTTTCATAAATGAGTTGCGCAGTTCCCGAACGGCGCTCAGTCGCATCAAGTTGCAAATGACGGCGTTGGATAACGATTCTGGGGATCGTCGTCGCAACGCCGGGACCGTTCCGGTATCCAGAAACGGCACCGACTGCGACAGTCCAGAATAATTCCGCAAATCTACATAACTTTGGCGCTTATGATAGAAATTCGCGCCCAGCTTGCTCCACCCCCTCAAGGGTCGTTTTCGCTTCAACCGGATTCATACCACTACTTCGCCTGTCATGGTCCTGTTCGTACGGCGACCGCACGAGCGCGATCGCCGCTGGTTTCACTTAAAGAGCCGCCGGTCCAGCTCGAAGCGCTGCTTATGCAACACCACTACGTGCTTCATGCCCGGATGCGCTCGATTCAGGATCAGGTTGTCGTCACTCGGACAAACAACAGACGGAACCCGCATTGCAAGCCGTTTGCCGGCTTCGAGCCACTGCCTCGCCAGATCCACAGTCGACGCGGGATCGTGATCGAGCACGTTCCAGTCGTCCGGCAGATCCGGCACGTAAGCGCTCGACACAGCCCTGTCCGGCACTTCCAGCGTGACCAGATAGAAGTTGGCCACCGGAAGCAGGCCCGACGCATGAACACGCGCCTCGAGGACCGCTGTCGAAGCGTGGCAGCACGTATAAAGCACCGGCACCCCCCGCGGATTCCAGCGGCCGCCAGCCAGGGCAGCACCGTTGCCGCTCAGATCATCGGCCCGGTACTTGCCGTGCTTCTCTTTGGCGAGGCGAAACACCTTCATACGGTCACGCCGTGTTCGAGACGTATGAGAAGGTCACGCACACGGTCAAATCCCGTCTGCGTATCCAGCGTGTCCAATGGTCGTTCACCACCCAGTTCAACGTTCGGGCGCAGCAGCCATTCAGCCGCCAGCCTGCCGTCTTCGAGAACGTCCTTGGCCTGGGCGTAAATCAGCATCGTGCGCGCTGCACGGTCCGATTCGCTCGCGCTGAGCCGCTCCCCCTGAGAAATCTTGCGGTTGATGGTGCTGCTGGGAAGGCGCAGACTTGCGAGCAAGGTTTGCACCGGGATATCCAGCAACTCGGTGGCGATCCGGCTGACGATGACCGCCTCCATGCCGTCTCGAATCAGGCGTGACTGTTCGCTCGGGGCGAGGCCGAGGAAAAACGTGAGATCGTCTTCCTGAGCGCCGAGCCCGTTGGTGCCTATATGCGCGAGCCTAGCGGCCGTTGCAGACTTTGCCGCTGAAGCGCTGGACTTTGTCCGCCGTGAATGCTGCCGTCCTGCCACTGCTTCCGCTGTCATGATTTTCTCCCAAATGGGCAACGATTGATTCCCAACTGGTACAGTTTATTTTATTCCCAAACGAGAAGCAAGCTACTATCATTTGGGCAAAGAAGAAAACCCCCGGGGTGCAGGATGAAAACCAGACCCATCGCCGCCGCGCTGCTCACCGTGGCGGCGATCTTCGCTTCTGACGCCCACGCTGGCGACTTCTACAGTTGCATCGACCGGATGCCCCGCGTGGCGAACGACGACACTGTTGCGGTAGGAATGCCCATTACTGAGCACCCCCCGCGCAGATCCCGGCGTGCGCGATTCGCGCACCGGGCTCCTGCCTTGGGTATTGGAGTTGCCTGTATTTCGATGCAGTTTACCGGACTAGCGGCCTCTAGCGTTGGCGCCGGTTTGCGAGGTGGCCCCATTTAAATCCCTCACTAGATCAAATAGTTACTGTTTGAGTGTTTGTCGCCCCCGCGCCGACTATCGTCGGTTGCCGCGCGCATTTTGTGCCGCTACGCTGTTCGGCCCGTCTCACGCTCGCAGAGAAAACGCGATGGAGCACTGGCAACTGACGTATCTCGGCATGCGGCAGATTCCGCTCGAACTCAACGAGTTCGAGCTTGCCACGTTCTTCACGTTCTCGAGCAAAGAGCGGGCGTTGATCGACGCCCGGCGCACGCATCTTTATCGGCTCGCGGTCGCGCTGCATATCGGCTTTGTGCGCATGACGGGCCGCACGCTCAACGCGTACAGACAGATCCCGAAGACGTTGTGGATTCACCTTGGCGAGCAACTGGGTGTCGAGCCGCCGGAGCTCGGTACGCTACGTTCCCTGTATGACGGGCGTATCGATACGCTGGTCGACCATCAGATGCTCGCTTACTAGGCCCTCGGGTTCGGTCCGATGGCCGAGCATCAGCGCCGCTACGTCGTGCGCTGGCTCAAGGAGCGTCTGTCCGGCCGTCCCGAGCGCGGCCGGCTGTTGCATGAACTGAAGCGGTGGCTGTACGAGCACCGCATCCTGATTGCCCATGATCGGCAGCTCAAGCGGTTGATCGTACAGGCCGTCCAGGGCGTGGAAGCCGCGCTGACCGATACGCTGGCACGCGCCTTCGGCGCGTCGACGCTGGACGACTGGGGACACTTCCTGCCACTACCTGATGGGGAGCACGGCAGCCTGCAAGAATGGCTGTGGGCTGTGCCGCTACGCAACTCGACTCACCAGATGGGCGAGATTTTCACCAAGATCGATCGGCTGCATGTGATCGGCGTTCATGCCGACTGGCCGGCGGATTGCAACGACGCAATGGTGCGCCACTACGCGAGACGGTGCGCGAACCGTCCGCCGTCGGTCAGCAAACGGATCGAAACGCAGTCGCGCCGGCTCGAAGCCGCGTGCTTCATGCGCTATGCGTTGTGTGTAGCGTCCGATCAGCTGCTCGGTATGCTGCGCCACTGGATCCAGAAAGCCGTCAACGATGCCGCTCGCGAGATCGACGCCGCGCGTCCGGATCTGAAGGCACGCATCCGCGATTTCGCGACCGCGGTGAAAACGGTTGCACGCGACACGACCCTGTCTCGCGACGAACTCAGTGAGAAGCTGTGCACGCTGGCCGATCAGGCGCTCGACCCGCACCCGCCGAGTCGCCGGAGCCTGGTGCGGGCACACCTCATGGCAAAGCGGGGACAGGCGCGCGCGATGCTCGCCATACTGGTCCGTCTGCCGTTCGAGGCGCAGACCGCTCACCCGGTGATCGACGCACTGCAGGTCCTGCGCGGCCTTTTTGCGCGCAAGGCGTACACGCTACCGGATCGTGTCACGATCCGGCTCGGGCGCGGATGGCGGGAAGCGATTGACGGCTACGACCGGCACAAGGCCCTCTCGGCATTCCAATAGGCCACGCTGTTCGCCCTGTGCATCGCGCTGCGCAACGGGTCCATCTACGTCGAACACAGCTTCGCATTCCGCAGTCAGGCCCGGATGCTGATCCCGCCCGACGACTGGCGCGCGAAGCGCAACCATTACTACGGTCATCTGAAACTGCCGCAAGACGCGAAGGAATTCCTCGAAGCGCTGATCGGGCATCTTGATCTGGGGCTTGCCGTGCTGCGCGATGCGACGGTGCGTGGCGATGTGCGGATCGATACCGCGGTACACCTCGCTCCCTTATCCGCGCAAGGAACGGATGCTGCGCTGGAGCAGTTGCGCCGTGCGATCTTCGCTTCCCACCCGGGTGGCCAGCTACCCGAGATCATCCTTGAAATCGACAGCGCGACGCGCTTCAGCTGGTTGCTGCTCGGACGGGAACCGCGTTCACGCAGCGAGCTGTTGCTGGTGTATGCGGCGGTGCTGGCGCACGGCACGTCGTTGTCCGCAGCGGACATCTCGCGGATGGCGCCGGAACTGTCGCCCGCCGTAATCCGGCAGATGATGAACCGCATCGCTGACGAACGCAAACTGAGGCAGGCCGCCGACGCGGTGCTGGAATTCATGCTGCCCCACCCGATCGCCGCGCACTGGGGCCGTGCCGATCTGGCGTCGTCCGACATGATGTCGCTGGAGACAACGCGCACGGTCTGGCAGGCGCGCACTGATCCGCGTCGGCGCACAGCGTCGATTGGCATGTACACGCACGTACTGGACCGTTGGGGGATCTTCTACGATCAGCCGATTGTGCTCAACGAGCGGCAGGCCGGTGCCGCGATCGAAGGCGTGGTTCGGCAAAGCGGGACTGTCGACGTGGCCCAGCTCGCCGTGGATACCCACGGCTTCACCGATTTCGCGATGGGGCTCGCGCGGGCGCTGGGTTTCGACCTGTGCCCGCGACTCGCTCACCTGCGTGACCGGCGTTTGCATGTGCCGCAGCACTACGCCGTGCCCGCGGAACTGGTGGCCGTGACCGACTGCGATGTGGCGCGAAATGCATTACTCCGCCCGCATCGCTCCGGATCGACAAGGCCACATCACTCCTTCCCCCCGCCGTTGATCCCGCTTCCACTT
>NZ_JBNDMO010000071.1:0-8990 GCF_050436625.1 Paraburkholderia sp. GAS334
GCTTATCCCCGTGGATTTCTACTGGTCCCGATGAGGGCTTGGACGCGTGTCTCAAATATGCGTTGGGGCTCTGTTCTCCTCAAACACCTTCACGGTTTCGTGAGTCATCGCGACAATGCTACTTCTGGGCCGAGCGGCGACGCCTGTCGACCCGTTTCGGTCGCTCGACGACCTTATTTTTCGATGTCCGCTCACCGGCTTGCAGCGGACACGTCAGCCGACTACGCGACGCGCTCGGCGACGGATCCGGGCGCGAAGACAATGAAGCGTCAAGATCAGCTTACCGCTCCCGAGAGAACATCGACCGCTGTCACGCAATGCTGTCTGGACCGTTCAGGTAACCGACCGGCGACTGTTCTCGACCAGACCGGCCGCCTTCTCCGTTGCAATCGCAGTATGTTTAAATCCGGCGCACGCTCATCTTGGCGCGGAGAGAGGACCTTATCTCCATTTTGTCATCGGCGTCGGAGCCCGCTTGCGCTTCAGAAATGCTACTGCCGCGGCGGACGGCGATTACGGATATTCCGATATGCCTGGAAAGGTGATTGAGCTTATGCCTTTTGCGCACTGCGGAGGTTGGGACGTGAACGTCGATGCCGACGAGGAAATCATGGTGATGGAGTGTCACGCCGAACACAACGATGTCAAGTTCAGCGAGAGCCACGCAAGGCCCCTGCTTTTCCGGTCAGGCTTCGCGTCATGCGGCATTAAGCCATTCCAGAATGCGTCCCCAGTCCTGCGGCGTCATGGCGCCGAACCAACCGTCGTGATCGGCGTTTGGCAACAGCATGAGCCGGGCGTGATCGTGTTCGCTCGCGAAACGTCGTGCATGCGTGACCGGAATCAACTCGTCCCGCCGCGCGCCGACGATGACCAGCGGCCCGTCGTAACGCGATACGGCGGCGACCGAATCAAAGCGGTCATGCAGCAGCCACCGCACCGGGAAAATCGGATACTTCTCAGCGGCCACATCGGCCAGCGAATCCCACGGCGTAACAAGCACGACGCCGGCGATCGCCGACTCGTTGCCCTTGACCACTTGCGATGCCATGCCCGCGCCCAGCGATTCGCCCACCAGATAGACCGGCCCCCGCCATTGCGAGAGCACGGCCGACAAGGCGTCACGCGAAGCAACGGCCGCCGCTTTCATGGTGCGCTCGCCTCGCCGCTTGCCGTGCCCTGGATACTCGACAATGACGACGCGATACCCAGCGCGCACGAATACCTGGGCGAGCGGCAACTTGGTCTCCGCCGACTCCTCGTTACCGTGATAGACGACGAACGTGCCGCGGGGTTCGTGCTCCGCCGGCGTGACGACGTAACCTGCATAACCGCCTTGCGCTTTCCACGCGTCAACGTGGTTACCCGAGTCAATGACCGTGCGCAGATCGGCTGTGTCGGGCGTGGATGGAAGCAGCAAGCGGTCCTGCATCAGATACAGCGCCAGCGCAGCGCCCAGATAGGCGGCGACAGCAAAGCATAAGGTATAGGTGAGTAGCCGCATGCTTTGTCTCGCCCGGTGGGCTTTGTTGACCGTGGCGCCAGTATAAGGACAATCGCCGGCTCGATGCGCCATTCGCCATGCTCCGTTTGCCGCCATCACACTAAGGGAATTACCGTCCAACCAAACTTTGCCCGATATAGCGGGTAATGTCACAAAAGTGTCTGGCACAATCACGGGCTTATAGGAAAACGTCACATCGCTGTATAAAACGAATGAAAGTCAAAAACTCTCGACGGTGGGCTTCGCGAGGCCGCAAACGGTGGATCATCGCGGCGGCGGCACTTTTTACCGCCGCCGCCATCCGATTGATACTTCATCCGCTGCTCGGCCCGATCATGCCGGGCACCGCCTTTCTTATCGCCGCCATGCTCGTAGAGTATTACTGCGGCCTCGCGCCCGCACTCAGCGTGATGCTGGCGGGACTCTGTCTTGCGGATTACCTGTTCGTCCCGCCGTACGGACGCATCGACATCATCGATACGTCGGATATCCGTCTGCTGGTCTCGTATACGCTCATCACGATTGTTGTCATCACGCTGGTCGAGCGCTTGAGACGCGCCCAGTATCGCGCCGAACTGCTGGCGTCGGTGGCGCACTCGCGCTATGAAATGCTGCTGCGCGGCGATAACGAACGTCTGCTCGCGCGTCGCGCCACGGATGAAATGCATCGCATGCTGCATCACATCGCGCAGCACAACCGATCGCTCATTCTCATCAAGGCGCTCGATCCGGCAACGAGCGCGCCGCCCGGCAGTTTCGTCGCGGCGGCGGCAACCTCTACGGCTGCCGGAATCATCGACGACGAATCGTATCTTACGGGTATCGCTTACGGGGCCAGGCATTCGCAAGCGCATCCGGATGATCTCGCGCGTCTGAACAACCGTCTGGTACCTGGCCATCACCGCATGCGTTTTCTATCGAGTGGACACGGTTGGCGCGCAGTCGAATGTGTCTGTGAACGCTTCATTACCCCGTCAGGCGAATTTCTGATTCTTCGGGCGGAGGACTGACCATGGACACCTCTCAATTTCCCGATGCTCAGGGCAACGATCATGCTGTTCTCCTTTTGCACGGCCTGTCGAGTTCCCCGGCGGAATTGCGGTTCCTTTCGCGCGTGCTTGTCGAAGAAGGCTTCGCGACTCACACGCCAGAACTTCGTGGCTACAGCGCCGGCACGGGACATATGCCGATGGAGCAGTGGATCAGCGCAGCCGTCGCCGAATTTGACGCGCTTGCAGCGCGACACCGGCATGTTTCGGTGTGCGGCCTCTCCATGGGCGCGACGCTAGCCGCCGCCGTCGCTCAACAGCGCCCGTCCGCGCGCGCGTTGCTGCTGTTGTCAATCACACTCAGTTACGACGGCTGGGCGATTCCCTGGTATCGATTTCTACTCGGCTACGTCTATTACACCCCATTGCGCTCACGCTACCGTTATCGCGAGCACGAACCCTATGGCCTGCGCAACGAGGCGTTGCGCTCGAAGATTGCACGCGTGATGCAGAGGGACGAAATCAGTGAAGTGGGGCCCGCATCCATTGCGATGCCAGCGCTTCACGAAGCGAGCCGGCTTGCGAACTCGGTACGCAAGAAGCTGACGAGCATTAGCACCGATTGCCTCATCATTCACGCGATCGACGATGAGACGTCCAGCCCGCATAACGCGCGCTACGTCGTGGCGAACGTCGGGGCGTCGTTTCTTCGCACCATCTGGCTCGACGACTCGTACCATATGATCACATCGGACAACGAACGCGAGGTCGTCGCGCGGGAATGCGCGCTCTTCCTGCGCGAAAGCGCCGCGGCGTCGGCGTCCTGCAACAATCCAACGCCAGTCGTATCACGGGCGCTCGCGCGGCGCCTGAGACAGTTGGCCGCCGTGGCGAGGAAAGCATGAGGCTCGTCGTCACTTCTATTGGACGCCGGTGCCTGGCGCTCGCAGCGGTAAGCGCGTATTGCACAATGGGCGTCGCACACGCCGATGAACCGCAGGCCGACAGCGATTGGAAAATCTCGGTCGGGCCGGGCATGTATGTATTCCCGAAGTTCCCTGGCTCCTCGCAGCTTCAGGTGCTTCCGTTCCCCGTGCAGGACATTTCATGGAAGGACCGTGTTTTCTCACAGGGTCCAGATGTGCTCGGCGTCAACGTGCTGCATGGAGAGAACTATCATCTCGGTATGTCGGTGAGTTTCGACTTCCAGTCGCGATCGTCGTCCGACGATGCGCGGCTCAAAGGCTTGCCCGATGTGCACTATGGACCGAAGCTGCGGCTCTTCGGCGATTACACGGTGTGGGCGTTCACCGGTGCGGTGGTAGCCTATCAGGACATCGCGGGAACAGGACAAGGTCTGACGGCGACGGCCGATTTATTCGTATCGGTGCCGATCGGTAACTGGCTCATTTCGATGGGTCCGGGCCTAACCTGGGCCAACGCGACCTATACGCAGACCTTGTTCGGCATCACGCCGCAGGAAAGCGCGGCATCGGGTTTGCCGCACTACGATACCGGTTCCGGCTTGCGCGATATTCACTTCAACGTGAATACGACTTACAAAATCAGTCCGCACTGGTCGGCGAGCGTCGAGGCCGTTGTGGGACGCCTCGAGCGTTTCGCCGCAGGCAGTCCGATTACCGAGCGCCGGCTCGACCTCAACGGCATGGCGTCCGTGCTTTACCGCTTCTAGCAACGATAGTCTTTCGCGCGATCTTACCGGCCGGGATAAACCCCGCGCACATACTCCACTGTGGTCCGGGAGGAAACAGCGAACAAATAATCGAACATCATCTGTGCAATGTCCGCTGTGTGCCGCAGAGCGGCCGCATTAACGGCTTCGCAGTATTGTTTCCGAAAAGACCGCTCATGGCCGACTGCTGTCCCACGCAGAGGACCGCAGCCGACCGCGCTGTCTCGCTCCGATCCCGTTGATCAGGCGTCGGAATCGTTCGACGCATCGTGTGCGTGCCGTACGCGGTGTCATCCGGCCCGATCGACGCAGCCCAGCGATGCACCAGGCGTGAATACTGACGCGTCGAGAGATGCGGTATTCATGGAGCCGGCTTGGGAAGAGGAAGTCGGGAACCGTCAGCCCAGCCGCCCTGATCCATGCCTCAACGCTGTCCCGCGTCTGCTCAGTAATCTCGAACTGAACCGGCCGCTGCGTTTTCTGCTGCATGATCGTCGCCCGACTGGCGACCTGCTGCCCGTGGCATACGTCGCAAACCCGCAGCTTCGTCAGATCGCATGCGCGTAGTTTGCTGTCGATGGCAAGATTGAACATCGCGAGATCGCGGACCCGCGCCGAAAGCTGTAAGCGGATGCGAATGGTCCAGATTTCCTTGAGTCTCAATGGCGGCTTCCGCCCGATCAACCTGTCCTTGTTCCAAGGTATCTTGCCGCCGCTACCTTCGTCAGTCGCTTTCATGACGATCTCCATTCAAGTGAAGGGAGAATCAGTCTGCGCCAAGCGTCAGCGGGCGCTGTTCGGCCCGAAAGTGACGGTCGAGTTTCTACAGAGCGGTCATTCGCGATTGGCCGGCAACAGCACGTCAATAGGGCCGCCTTTGGGGCGGCCCTATTGTCTACCTGGAGAGCGCACAGTACGGTTTGAACGCGTCTCGCAACTCAGGAGACAGCCCGTCAGGTCGACGAGTTGCCTTCAACGGTCGTCGCTATCGCGACCCGCAGACGCCGGCCGCGAGGGGCTTACGGTTATGGCGGCGCCAGTAAGTACCCAAGCCCGCTGGCTGGGCGCGAACCGCGGCGCCAGGGAGCCGTCATTGATTTCGCGTGTCACGGCAAAGCGACGGAACGAAGTCGCCGGCAAGAACAGGCGGGAATTGTCCGGGAACCCATCGCTGGCAGTATCCACGTCTCCCTCGCGTGCCGAAATGACGCCGTCGCCATTGGTATCGACCCGTTTGACTTCGGCCACATAGGCGTCGTACAAGCGCTGCGGGAATGGCGTGCCCGGCTCGAACGAAGCCACTCGCACGTAGGTGTCCAGGTAGATTTCGTGGGCAAGTCCGCTCGGGATAAAGCGCTGGCGGTATTCCCGCTGGTTATCGACTGTGGCATCGAATCGGTCGGGGTCGCGCGGACCTGCACCACCCAGCGGAGCCGCATTGTTCGGATCGTCCCCATAGTCGATCGGACGGTTTGTCACGCCTGCCGGTCCAGAGCCGGGAATCAGTGACGAGAGCGCGCCAACTTTGCCGGCTTCAAAGGTACCGGGGATACCGCCGGTAAAAGGCAACTCGTAGAGTGGATGGATCCAGTTGGTCGTGTAGTTGAATTCCCAGTAGCCGTGACAATCAGACTGCTGCATGCAGTTGAGCGCCCCCATGCTTAGCTGGATCGGCACGATATTGGTCTGGCGGTCAGGGAAGTGGTCTGAAGCTTCGGGCAAATGCGGTGCCTTGCCATCCATTGTGAATAGCCGGCCGGGCACGTTGTGGTGCGTGCCCATCGCCCGCAAGGCAGCCGCGTCCGCGACTGTCATTGTGCCGAACTGGGCGTGCCCGTCGGGACGGGGTGGTGCGACATTCGGCACTTGCAAATCGTGGATCATCCAGCCCTCGTACCAGCCACTTTCGTTGTTAATCACAAACAGATATGAAAGGTCGGTAAATACATCGATGAAGGCGCGAACGTTATCGGGATCAGTGGGCAGCCCAGGCTTCGGCTCGACCACCAGGCGCACCGCACCGATGGTTGGCAAGCCGCAGTTGGCGCCAGTTGCCGTCAGCATCGCCTGGTCGTTGATGCCCGAGAATCGTGTCGTGAACGGATTGGGTTCGAATCCTACTGTGGACAGCAGGTAATACTGGAACAGCTGGCTCGGTTTGTCGGCCTCGGCATAGGCCTGAATTGGCAAATAGGTATGGGGCCGCTCGGCCATCCTTTGGAGGAGATCCTGCAGCGAATCCGGCAGGTGCGCGATGTCGCCGCGCTGACGCACCAGCGCGCCGTCAGCGGCAGCGTTCGGATTCGGATGGCAAGGTGGCGGCGGCTGTTCCGCGCATGCCTGGCCTGCGGCCAACGCGCCGATGAAGGCGGCAGCGGACAGACTGGCAGCACGTGAAACCAGTGGTCTGAAGCTGCGGGGCTTGAATAGCGATTTCATGATTGCTCCTGAGGTTGACCCGCTTCAACGGAGAGATCTGCAGTTGGGTACTGATGTGTGGCTTAACCTCCATTGAAAGAGTTGAGTCGCGGGCTGTCCATGGCCGGGCAGCAGGTCGCCTGTCACGACCATGACACTGCCTGGCGGTGGGCAACCCGCGATGCGATGTAGCTGGGTGAAATCGGCAAATCGGATGCCGTGAGAGCAGTGTCGTGTAAACGGGTTGGAGGAAGAGATATTCCGGGCGCGGCTAAAGAATGCAGCGGCAGTCATGCCTGTCGGAGTCCATTGCGCGCCCGTGGAAAGCTTTTCGAGGTCGGCAACCGGCGGTAACAGTGCTCACTGTCGCTCCGAGTTCGTCGTCGCAACCTGTACGTGATCCATGCCTCGCGCGGATTGCGTCGCGATGGGCGACCGGAGATTCACAAGTTGGCGATACGACCGCGGGGTGGGTTCCACGACAAAGCAAGCTTACGAAGCAAGCGCGTATGAAGCGCTCCGCGTACTTGCCGCAACATCCGGCTGTATTCGCGCACTACCTTAAGGCAGGCTGAAGAAGTCGCCGATCGTCGTCGCAGCGGCGGAAAAGTTGCGTCAAGTTGCAGGCGTAACGGCGTCGCCGTCGTTGGATCGCGCCACGTCACCCTCGGCCGGAATGCCGATTGCTTCCTTTGATAGAGCGCTCGAAACAGGCAAAAACGCTGCTGAATGAGCGTTGCGGGTCGTGGCCCTCGGACGCAAAACCTTTCTGCACTTCGGCCTTCCAGCAGCGGCGAACGAATTGTCGTGATCTACGCATTGGTCGCGACCGCCAAAGAACGGCCCCGATCGGACGCTTGCGATTTTTCATTGTTGACGATCTATGCAGCTCAGTCGAATGTCGCATCCTGGCCGCACCCAGTCTGTCGCGACCGACGCTCGACGTCACAGAGGGCCTCGACAGTTTTTCTAAGGCGGTCGGCTACTGCAATCGCTCGGGGACAGCATAGAAATTTTTCAACGATCAGTCGGTACCAGTTCGCGCTGGCTGCGGTTTACATGTACGAGAACAGGTCTTTCACGCAAGCGAGATTTGCGGTTCGAATTCGACGTGAGACGATCGCCGCTCTCGCTTCGATCTTATTCGGCTTTGTTCGCCTGGCCCACGAGCGCGGCGTCGATCGCCAGGAGAGCGTGAAGGAAACCTAACCTCCGGCCCTCTTCCTTGAGCTGCTGGAGTTCGTTCAGCGATGCCAGGTCTCGATTACCTCTCCCGTACGAGACGAGCGCGCGTGCCCGCGCCACGACAAAGGCGGAAAACGGCGACGGCTGGCGGCGTGCGTAATCCTCAAGGGCCGCAGCATGGGCCGCGGCCGCATCCCACAGTCCCCGGTCGATGCATGCGTCTATCGCGTCACGCCGAAATAGAAAATGATTGTGGCTCACCGCCCCGGCGACGAGCAGGGCTTCGCCTTCTGCGAGCGCAGTTTCGAAGACAGCCTCATCGTCGGTCGCGCGCGCAAGGACACCGAGATAAAACGGCTGCATATAGGCGATGCCCGTTTCCCGACTGATCGCCGGAGCCTCCCCGATATCATCAAGTGCTTCACTCTGGCGCCCTGCGACCCTATGCAGCTCAGCGCGATACGCGAGAGCCTCGCCTTCAAAGCGCCTCGCCTTCAACTCGCGCGCGTGCCGCAATGCCGCGTCGACATGCTCCCAGGCTCGATCCCACTCCGCGAGAGCGTGCAAGCAGTGATAGGCGGCATGATGGGCAATCGCAAGCGACCGGCGATGACCGACCTTGTCGGCCGCCGCGATGCTGGTAAGTGCGGTCTCAAGACCATCCCTCACCTGGAACGGGTTGGCCAGAATCGGTACGCGGTACTTTCAGCGCGTCCTCGCAAAGGCCGAAAACGCAAACGGTTTGAACATTTCTGATGAGCGGATCTCGTCAGAATACGAGCGGACGGCGGCTATTGTCGAGCGGCCGATCACCGCCGTACCCGGCCCGACGATGAACTGACGGGATGCTCAACCATGGATGTTTCCGCGTCGGGCAGCAGTCGACCCCATTTGAGCCAGTCGCGTGCAAGCAACCAATGTCCGTGATTGACTGGAATTCGGACAATCCCAAGCCCAGCAGCGAACGTATCACCCATGCCCGGCACACCGCGACCCACGTCGCGGATACCACCAGCCTTTATGCCTCGCAGGAATGATTGTTATGCGGTCGGCGAGTCTTCTCCACTCGTCTGCATTGACTGACTATCTATCCAACGCAATGCAACGCAACTTCAACACACCGCGCCATTCATTTGAAAGAAGGAGATCGTCATGTCACTGCAAGCCAAGCTCGACGCATTCAAAGCGGATTTCAAAGCCG
>NZ_JBNDMO010000072.1:0-7763 GCF_050436625.1 Paraburkholderia sp. GAS334
AATGGACGTACTACTACACGTCTGTCGCGGGTACGGTCGCTGACATTCCAATCGTCCCGGAGCTGGAATGCGCCAGCACGTAGTTCACCAGGGCCTTCAGCTTGGCAGGCTGCTGGCGTCTGCTCGGGTAGTACAGGTAGAACCCGGGGAAAGTCGGTGAGAAGCTGCTCAAGACGCGTTTCAACTTTCTGGCCCGGATGTGAGGAAGCGCGAGCTGCTCGAACGTGTACGCCAGTGCAATGCCATCCAGCGCAGCCTCAACCGAGAACAACGAGTCGCTGATCGTGAGGTTGCCGCTGATCTCGTATTCGACGATGCGGCCGTCGACCTCGAGCTCCCACTTGTGAATGGCCCCGCTGCCTGAAAACCTGAACCGCACGCAGTTGTGATGGATCAGATCGGAGGGGTGCCGCGGCACGGGATGCTGCTTGAAGTAGTCAGGCGATCCAACGATGGATACGGCGACCGGGCCACCGAGTGGCAGAGCGATCATATCCTTCTGGACACTCTCTCCCATTCGAACGCCGGCGTCGAACCCTCTTTCGACGATGTCCACGTAGCCCTCGTCATTCGTCAACTCGACCTGGACGTCCGGGTAGGCCTTCAGGAACCCGGCCAGCAGCGGCTGGAGGACCATCGCGGTCGAGATTCGCGCTGCGTTGATGCGCAGGACGCCCGATGGCCGGCCCTGAAGCTCATGAAGCTGCTCTCCGGCTTCCAGCACGTCGCTCAACGCCGGTCCAATCCGGGACAGGTATGCCTGTCCGGCTTCAGTGAGGCTGACGCTGCGCGTGTTCCGGTTGAGAAGCCTGACGCCGAGCCGGGCCTCCAGATGACGAATCGCCTGGCTGAGCGCGGAAGGCGAAACCTCGAGCGCTGCCGCGGCGGCAGAGAACCCGTGGTGCTCCGCGACCTTCCAGAATGCGAGCAGTCCATCAAGCTGATTGAGTCTCATACTTTGAAGAATATCTTCAAAGCGTGTTCAGTACCAGGGCGTTTTTCTTCTTGATCCATCGGCCTAGAGTGAAGGGCATTGAAAAGAACTGGGAGTCTGAGCCATGAGTAAAGTGTGGTTTATCACAGGTGCCGGCAGTGGTATCGGCGCTGGTACGGCCAGGGCCGCATTGAAGGCAGGTGATCGAGTCGTTGCCACAGGCAGGAACCTGGCCAAAGTGGGCAATGCCCTGCGCGACCTGGCCGGCGAGAACCTGGAGGTCCTCCCGCTGGACGTCTCCGACGAGGCCCAGGCGACGGCCGCGGTCGAACAGGCGCAAAAAAAGTTCGGTCGTATCGATGTAGTCGTGAACAGTGCCGGCTACAGCCTGCTGGGCAATTTCGAGGAACTGGGAACGCAGGCCATTCAACACCTGTTCGCGACGAACTTCTGGGGCGTGAACAACGTGATGCGGGCAGCGCTGCCGGTCATGCGCAAGCAACGCTCCGGAAACATTGTCAACGTCAGTTCCGTGGCGGGCGCTGTCGGTCTGATGCACTGCGGCGCCTACAGCGCGAGCAAGTTCGCCGTGGAGGGCCTTTCGCTCGCTGTGGCGGAGGAGGTCGGAAAGTTCGGCATCAAGATCACGGTGGTCGAGCCAGGATTCTTCCGCACGGATCTGCTGGACGCAGCTAACGCCAAATGGCCGGACAAGCGCATCGACGATTACGCAGCCGCCGAGGTCAGCGCCGAGGCGATGTGGTCTCCCTACGCCGGCAGGCAACCGGGCGACCCGGACAAGCTCGGCCAGGTCCTGGTAAAGCTTGTGGGCATGGATACTCCGCCCAGAGTGTTCGTGGCCGGAAGCGATGCACTGGCGGTGGTCGGGCCGGCTGTGGAGGCTCGATTAAAGGCAGTGCACGCCTTCGAGGCGCTTTCTAAGTCGACGGACGGCGGCTTCTGATCGCGAGGCGAGTCGCCCTTGCCACGACACACCTAACCTGCGAAGGACTGACCCCTCATGAGCACGCTCCATGTCAACGGTGGTGAGCACACGGTCGACGTCGCCCCGGACACCCCCATTCTCTGGGCCTTGCGCGACACGCTGGGCATGACCGGCACGAAGTTCGGCTGCGGCGCCGCGCTGTGCGGCGCCTGCACCGTGCATCTGGACGGGCAGGCCATCCGCTCCTGCATTACGCCGATCTCGGTGGCCCAAGGCAGGCAGATCACCACCATCGAAGCCACCACCGACGGCAGCGACAAAGTCGGCGCCATCGTGCACGCAGCCTGGGTCAAGCACGACGTAGCCCAGTGTGGCTACTGCCAAAGCGGCCAGATCATGAGCGCCACGGCGTTCCTGAAGTCGTTGCCCCGCGGCAAGCAGCCTACCGCCGTCGAGATCGACGCGGCCATGGCGGGCAACATTTGTCGCTGCGGCACCTATGCCCGCATCCGCGCCGCGGTGGCCGACGCCGCCAGGGCCCTAGCCTGAAGGAGCCACCATGTTGCCTGAATTCGACTACAGCGAAATGCCACGCGCCCTGCAGCGCCTGCTGACCGGGGGCCGGGCAGGGGAAGCCGCCACGCTGCCGCGCCGCAGCTTCCTGAAGCTGACGGGTGTCGGCGGACTGGCGCTCGGCGTGTTTCCTTACCTGGCCATAGGCCAAACCAACGGCAGCGGCCAGGCGGCCAGCGCCCTGAAGCCGACGCAACAGCCATCGGCTTTCGTGCAAATCGCTCCTGGTGGCGAGGTCACGGTGACCATCAACCGGCTGGAGTTCGGCCAGGGTGTGCAAACCGGCTTGCCGATGATCCTGGCAGAGGAGCTCGACGCGGACTGGAACCTGGTGCGCAGCCGGCAGGGCTCGAACGACGCCGCCTACGTCGACCCGCTCTTCGGCATTCACCTCACCGGCGGTTCCCAGTCGATCAAGAACAGCTTCACGCAATACCGCGAGCTCGGCGCGCGTGCCCGGGCGATGCTGCTGTCCGCGGCGGCAGCGCGATGGAACGTGGGCGTGGCCACGCTACGCACGCGGGCCGGGACCGTGCTGGGCCCCGGTGGTCAGAAGCTCAGCTACGGCGAACTGGCCGAGGCCGCCATGTCCCTGCCCGTGCCGGAGAAGGTCTTGCTGAAGAACCCCAAGGACTTCCGCATCATCGGCCGCCCCACCACGCGCCTCGATGCGCGGGCCAAGAGCAGTGGACGTGAGGACTTCGGCATCGATACACACCTGCCCGGTCAGCTCACCGCCGTGGTGGCGCATCCGCCCGTGTTCGGCGCGCGACTGACCACGGTGGACGACAGCGCCGCGCGCGCCATCAAGGGAGTGAAGGCCGTGCTGCGCGTACCGCTGGACCGCGGTGGCGAAGGGATGGCTGTGTTGGCCGACGGCTACTGGCCGGCGAAGCAGGGACGCGATGCGCTGAAGCTTCAGTGGGACACGGCCTCGGTTGAGAAGGTGAACAGCGAACAGTTGCTGGCCCAGTACCGCGAGCTGGCCGCTCGCCCCGGCCCACGCCAGTTCGACGCCGATATGGCACCGCTAGCCACTGCCCCGCACGAGCTGGAAGCCGAGTTCGTGTTCCCCTACCTGGCCCACGCACCGATGGAGCCGCTGAACTGCACTGTCCAGCTATCGGACGGGCGTGCCGATCTGTGGGTCGGCACCCAGTGTCCAGGTCTGGACGGTGTCGCGGCCTCGCGCGCGCTGGGTCTCAAGCCCGAGCAGGTGAAGATGCATGTGCAGATGGCAGGCGGCGGCTTTGGCCGGCGTTTCGTGGGCACGAGCGACTACGTGGTCGAGGCCTGCGAAGTCGCCAAGGCCGCTCGCGCCGCTGGCCTGAACGTGCCGGTGCGTACGCTCTGGAGCCGCGAGGACGACATCAAGGGCGGCTACTACCGCCCCATGCATCTGCACCGCGCACGCATCGGCTTCGACGTGCGCGGCAACGTGCTGGCCTGGGACCATGTCATTGTTGGCCAGTCGATTACCTCGGGCACGGTATTCGAAGAATTCCAGGTGAAGAACGGCATCGACGCCACGGCCACGGAGGGCATGCGTGGTCCTTACCCGTTGCCGATGCGCCTGACCGTGCACCACCCCACGCCCAACGTGCCAGTGCTGTGGTGGCGCAGCGTGGGTTCCACCCACACTGCCTTCGTGATGGAGACTTTGCTTGACGATATCGCACGCGCCACGAAGCAGGATCCGGTGGCTTACCGCATGCGCCTGTTCGGCGACAAGCACCAGCGCCACCGCGCTGCGCTGCAACTGGCGGTGGACAGGAGCGGCTATGGCAAGAACCAATTGCCGACCAGCCGTGCCTGGGGCGTGGCCGTGCATGAGTCCTTCGACTCGGTGGTCGCCTACGTGGTGGTGGCCTCGGTGCGAGAGTCGCGTCCCGTGTTGCATAGTGTCACAGCCGGGGTGCATTGCAACCTGGCCGTGAACCCGCGCAGTGTGGAAGCCCAGGTGCAGGGCGCGGCGGTCATGGGGCTGTCTATGTGTCTGCCTGGCGCCGCCATCACATTGAAGGAGGGTGAAGTGCAGCAGAGTAACTTCGGCGACTTCACCGTGGCCCGCATCACCGACATACCGGAGTTCGATGTCCACATCGTGCCCAGCGCCGATGCACCCACCGGCATGGGTGAACCCGGCCTGCCACCGCTGGCGCCGGCGTTTGCCAACGCCATCGCACGGCTGACTGGCAAGCCGCAGCGCCAGTTGCCGTTCAACCTGGCATGACCCGACACAGTCAGCGGCGGATATCCGCCCAGATGGAAGCATGATTCACGATATGTATCTGATGCGGGTTAAAACGCCTGTCGAGCCACTATCCCTGGCGAGCAGGCCTTTACCACCAAGGCAGAGGCGCGCTGCAATCTATGCAATTAATTTCTCGTATTTTAAGTCTTTAAAGATACTGATTTGCAAGCAAAGCTCGGACTGTGATCGAGCAACATGATTGCACCTGCAGCCGATTCACGGAGTTCCTTTTTTACGGAACAATCGGCACCAAAGGCCGGGCGCCCGCATCGCCAAATCGGAGAGACGATATGAAGGACCGCGTAAATGAATCAGTCAGTGCCCGCTACCGTTCGGTGTTTCGACCGGACCTGTTTGACGGAAAAGTTGTGATGGTAACCGGTGCCGGAAGTGGCCTTGGTCGCTGTACGGCGCACGAGCTTACCTCGCTGGGCGCGACGCTGATCATGGTCGGACGGAATCCGGACAAACTGACTGCGGTTCGTGACGAGCTTAATGTGGACTATCCGGAAAGTGCGGACCGAATCGGCTTATATTCTTGCGATATTCGCGATGAAGCCAGCGTGAAACAGACGGTTGCGTCGGCTCTCGCGGACTTCGGTCGCATCGATGGCCTGTTTAACTGTGCCGGCGGACAATTCCCGGCAAAGCTGGAAAGAATCTCACTGAATGGCTGGGACGCTGTAGTGCGTAACAACTTGCACGGGACATTCCTCATGTCGCGCGAGTGCTTTAGCCAATGGATGGCGGGTCACGGTGGTGCGATCGTGAATATGCTCGCGGATATTTGGGGGGGCATGCCCGGGATGGGGCATTCGGGCGCCGCACGGGCGGGTGTCTGGAACTTGACCGAGACAGCAGCCTGTGAATGGGGGCATGCCGGCGTTCGGGTGAACGCCGTGGCGCCGGGGTGGATCGCCTCCGCAGGCATGGACAGCTATAACGAAGAATACCAGGCATTGCTTCGCCAACTGAAGCATAAAGTGCCGCTTCAACGTTTTGGTACCGAATCTGAGCTCGCGAGCGCTGCGGTTTTCCTACTCTCGGAGGCATCGGCCTTCATTAACGGTACAGTGATCCGCGTGGACGGTGGGGTTCCCAACGCCCGACATTCCTGGGCGCTCGCCAACGCTGAGCGAATCACCGAATATAACGGGTTCCCTCGCTACGAACCGCCTAAAGGGCTCCAGGACTAGCACAGAGGTACTTTGATGGTTGGGGGCGGAGATGAAGCTAGAAGGACAGACGTACGAGAGTGTTACAGCGGACTTTGCCTGGAATATCCCTGCAAACTACAACATTGGCGTGGACACCTGCGACAAGTGGGCCGACGGTAGCGGGCGCGTGGCCCTCATTTATGAGGACCATGATGGGACGGCGACGAAGTATTCGTTCGATCAGCTGAAATCGCTGTCGGACCGTTTTGCAAATTCGCTTCTGCGTCATGGTGCGCGCCGTGGTGACAGGGTCGCGATTTTCCTTCCTCAGTCTGCTGAAACGGCGATAGCGCATCTGGCTGTGTACAAAGCGGGCATGATTGCGGTTCCACTCTTTGCCTTGTTCGGCGTCGATGCTATTGAGCACCGCTTGGGCGACAGCGGCACCGTCGCGCTAATTACCGATCTTTCAGGCATCGAGAAATTACGGGACATCCGACAGTCGCTGCCAGAACTGCAAGGCATTTATAGCGTCGACGGTGGGGAGACGGGAACTCAAGCAGGGATTTATTCGTTCTGGGGCGAGTTGCAAGCTGCGTCCAGTGATTTCACGCCCGTCGAAACGACGGCCGATGACCCCGCCGTCATTATTTATACGTCTGGAACTACCGGAAAATCTAAAGGGGCGCTTCATGCGCATCGGGTGCTGCTGGGACATCTTCCGGGCGTCGAGCTTTCACAGCAAGGATTTCCGACCGACGCAACCTTGATGTGGACCCCTGCTGATTGGGCCTGGATTGGGGGTCTCTTTGATGTCCTGCTCCCGGCGTGGCATCACGGCGTTCCGGTGCTCGCGAGGCGATTTGCGAAATTTGATGGGGAGGCGGCATTCGATCTGATGGAGCGTCACGGTGTATCGCATACGTTTCTTCCGCCGACAGCTTTGAAGATGATGCGTACTGTGGAGCGGCCGGAACGCTGGTCGTTGTCGCTTAAATCCGTTGCAAGTGGTGGTGAGACTTTAGGCGAGGAGCTGATCGAGTGGGGTAGGAACACACTGGGTGTGACAATCAACGAGTTCTACGGTCAGACCGAGTGCAACGTCGTTCTCTCATCTTGCGCTGCCCTCTACGAGCCACGCATTGGCGCAATCGGTCGGTGCGTGCCGGGGCATCGCGTTAAGATCGTTGATGATGCGGGACAGGAGCAGCCACCCGGGACGATCGGGAATATCGGCGTCGAGAGCCCTGACCCTGTCATGTTCCTGGGCTACTGGCAACATGAAGCCGCGACCCGCGAGAAGTATCGGGGCCGGTTTCTCGTCACGGGAGATCTGGCGACCTGCGATCAGGATGGTTTCTTTCGCTTCGTCGGCCGCGACGATGACGTTATAACGAGCGCAGGATACCGCATCGGACCCGGAGCAATTGAGGACTCTTTACTGCGCCACCCTGCTGTCTATATGGCTGCGGTTATTGGGGCGCCCGATAGTGCGCGCACGGAGATCGTGATGGCGTTTATCGTCCTCAACCCAGGGTTTGTCGGTGATGAAAATCTGGCGCGTGATATCCAGCAACATGTGAAAACCCGGCTTGCTGCTCACGAGTATCCTCGCGAAATTCGCTTCGTTGAAACCTTGCCAATGACCGCCACCGGCAAGGTAATGCGGAAGGAATTGCGTCTGCAAGTTGTCAGCGAAAATGGGACTTAGTCGTCCAGCGTACTCTCTGCTCCGAGCAGTCGAAACATCTATGTACAGAGGAAATCATCGAACCAAAAAGGGCGCCTACAAACGCTTTCCTCGCTCAGCGTTTTACTAGCGCTCAAAGATGTGATGGGAGACGTCATAGAGACTTGACCGCTCGCGTAGCTGTCGCGCGGTAGCTTGGGGAGCGGTCC
>NZ_JBNDMO010000073.1:0-5613 GCF_050436625.1 Paraburkholderia sp. GAS334
CCAGGTTAGCCGCCAGTCGCTCCCCATCGAGCGGACGAGATTTGCGTCGGCCAGCAGGTTCAACTGATACCCCACACCCCTGTTCGAAACATCGAACGCATCCTTGAGCGCGCTTTCAATCTCAAATTCGCTGAGGTGCGCGGATTTGTTTTCCTCGAGAGTCTTCAGTATTGCGAATGCCAGATTCATATCGCGTTTCACGATCCCCTCCTGTCACAGATAGGACATACCTCGAAACGGCGCCACGGATACAACCTCAGCGCAATCATACCGGGTGTGGCTTGCTGCACGGCTCTTTGTGCTTTCGCACAGTTCCACGAAAAGGGGGCACGACGCGAGCCGCGCAGGTCCACGATCGACGTTCATTAGATGGAAAGCCACCGGATGTTCCATCTAACTGAGAAGTTGTGGCCGACCAGGCATAATCCCGTGCGGTCGTCCGGCATCGTGTGCCTGATTGCTTTTTCCGTGCTCGTCGCGAGTGGCTTCGCGCAGTGACTGCGACAGATCCCCGGCTGGCTTCTGCGCCGGCCTTGAAACCGGCTTTGTGCCCGACACGGATAAGGGTACATCGATAGAGCGTGTTTCATTGTGTTCCGAAAGGAGTCTCCGGGACGCAGGCATCGAAGTACACGGCGAGCCCCCTCTTCTCGCCGGTGGGGGGCTGATTGCAGAGCTGACCGGCGGCGCCGCAATCAATGTGATTCCGGGTTCCCAACAGGCTCACGCCACGGTCCGAACGCGCAGGGTGAATTTCAACACCAGTCGCGAGCGCCGCCTGGGATTCAACGCTTGGGTCCCCTCATACCCTCGGTTTCCATCGCAGCATTCCGCTCTTCGCAGGCTTCAATGGGTTCCATGGTCTCGTCGATAGAAGCTGTCGCGCGTTCTGTGGCCGCCTTCGTTTCGTCGACGGTGGAGCCGAGTCCTCCGTCGTCGTCGCTCGGGGGCTGCAGCATGTCTCGAAGCATGGCCTGCAACTCCGGCGTGTCCCACGGCGCGCCATGCTGCTCTTTCTTCTTTATGTAGTGCCTGACTTCTGCGTCCTGCTCCGGCGTCAGTGGAAGACCGCGAAATGTGCTTTGGGGGGTAGCGTCGGTCATGGTATTGCTCCGGAATTTATCCCATTTTGAGTGTAGCCCCGTTGTGGCCAACGAGCCTCAACTATCGGCCTGCTTATGGACTGATCCGTCCATTCGCATCCGCCCGTCCAGCGAGCGGACGTTGCTGCCGGCACAGATACGAGCCCGGGCGCTTTGCGCAATTGCTGCTGATAGCGGCACCGTGCAAACAGGCCCCGGGCGGGACAACCTCACGCGATGACATGGTTCAGCGTAGCGGCGTTACGCAGAAGGGACATACCTCGAGCGTGGCTTTGCGTCTTTTGCGGTACCGACAGGCGGTTTCGACCACTCATGGCGATGCGCACACCGATGCAAATTGCGACGGGTCATGAAGGATGCCAGGAACTATGACAAAACTGTCCGGACAGTTTTCCATCGAGCACGTGCACAAAAGCTGTACGCTGGTGATTCCCGACTGCGACCGGATCGGATCCAGATGAGCGCATGGCATTCGGCTTTCACAACCTCAGCCGCAGCTACGACGCACTCGGGCACTGCGTAACGTTCTGGGGTTATGACGACGTCGTGAAGCGGACCACGAATATCGGCGTGTCGGACAGACGGGAGGGCGGAAGATGCAACTGATCGAAGCGGATGAACGTCAGGCTTTCCTGGCGACCTTGCAGCGCAAGGGACTGGCAGAAGGTGAATTCGAACTGCTGGAAACGGATACGACTGACCCCAAGGGCGACGAGAACGTCGGCCTGCAGGGATATGTCACCGTAACCAGACTATCAACACACATTGCGAGGGAATACCCCATCGGATTCGAAACCGGTTGGGTGCAGCATTTCAGACAGGATCTCGAAGCTGGCGTCTTCGATAAGGCGGAATGAGATCCCGCATCTTATTGGGCTGCAGGTAAGAGTTGACCGGCCACCCGGTGCGGGTATCAGCCTGGTAGCAAGCATACTCACGCCCTGCGCGTGCATCCGGAAGAACAACTCCTTCGGGCGCGTCGCCAATGTCGCCCCCACGGCTTCGCAGGCGGTTGCGAAGCCTCACTACGGTTGACGGCGGGCGATAGGCGGCAGGCGTGTGCCGACCCAAAGCTGGAACTGACGAGACCAAAATGGACATTCGCGCGCCAACTCACGAACGCACGGTGCGCCAGGTGGCAACACTTACGCCTCGGGGGAACAGGTCGCCCGCAACAAAGGATCAGTACCCCGACGCAATCTCACGGTACGCATGCGTTTTTCGCCCGGAGTCAGTCACTCGGGATCGAAGCCCGATTTCATCCCTCGCCGCGACGAACTCAATTCGCCAGTTGATATCGGCAGACGGCTGCGGTTCAAGCTCAGTACGCGCGAGTTGCATTGGCACGCGCCCAGCACACTTGCCCTTTTGAAAGCACAGTTGTCTCGCGGCCGCCGAGAATGACTGGCACCATGGCGCCGCTGAGAAGAATCGGACGCTCCTTCCTGCGGGGTTCTCCAACGTATCTCTGTCGGTAGGTGATCATGGGATTCGCGAATACGGGGAAGCCACGGGCGGTAGGCCAGACTGCCGGGCAAGCGGGCGGCTATGTTTGGATGATTCCGCTCCTGAACCTTACCCCCTGCGAACTCATGAGATCGATTGTTTCTGGGGAGAATTTCGCGACAGAGTCCGCCGCAAAAGATTCGGGCGACGCGCGCGAGAAGGCGACGGCCGAAGAAAAGTTGGTCCACCATTGATTTGCCCGTCTTGCGGCGGTGCGGGAACCGGAGGCTTTCATGCAACGAACAGTCGAATATCGCGGATTCGAAATTCACGTCGATTTGATGTCCACGTCAGAGGACATGTTCGACGTCTGGTTTCGTATCGAAGGCCCCGTCAGGCCTCCCGGCGTAGCAGCGCTCGGCGAGCGTATCAAGATCCAGGGCGGACCGTTTTCCCGTCGCTGGGCCTACTTTGTTGCGGAGATCGCCGGCCAGGCCGCTATCGACGTAATCCTTGGCCCCGCTGAGTAGACGCAAAATCAGGGCGCGTCGTACCTCGCATGAGGGCCTGACACGCTCCGCGTGTCCTGCCTTTCGTCGCGTGCCACGACTCCTCGAAAGCCACAATGGAGGCGATCATGGCTGGCATCCTGGAAGGCGTAAAGCTGCACAATTGCGGTCAGGCCGTTCCGTTCGGCTTGACGTCCATCCGATCGTCTGCGCGGTGCCCTGTAGCGTGCTGCTTGTTGTGGCGGGGTACGCGCCGCAGCCGCCAGCGCCTATCCTGCCAGTTGTCTACACCAAGGCCGTCGAGGTGAAGACATACATTCTTGTGCCGTGTATCGACAGGATACCGACCGTGCCGGTGTCCCTGGACGGTGCAGATCTGCTGGTCGAACCGAACGGCGTGGCCGTTGACCGGCCATGGTGGGTTCACATTCAGCGTTGGAACTGGGAGAACGAGTTGACGGCGCTGCTGTCGGCCCGTGTCGCTCGCCCCGTACATCGGTAGAAAGCAGCCCATCCATTCGGATGATCCAGTCAGAACACAGGGCGCCATCTGAACAGATCACCCTGTGCATATGCGGTTTCTGGCTTTGCTTGATGAAGCGTCGACATGACACGAGAAAGTCATTGCGTATTCGTACATGAAGCGTCTAATGAAGCATGCGTGCAGACTTCATTGGCTGTCGCTCATATAAAAAACACCCCCAGCATAGCGTTGCGCAGTGAGCGTCAGTCGGCGCTCCGCTCGCAAGGAGCAGGTCATGCAATATCCGCTGTATGTCCACCGGGATAGCAATACTGGCTTTCGCGCCAGTTTCCCCGACTTTCCGAACGCCGATGCGAGTGGCGATTCGTTTGACGAACTGACGCGCAATGCTCAGGCGGTAGTGGAGTTGATGTATGACCACAGCGAGCAGCTCATACCCGCACCCACCTGCAATACATCGGAATTGCATGCGCTCGACATGGATGACGGCGAAGGAATCTGGATGTTTGTCGATATCAACCTCGCGCGGGTTACCTCGAAAGCCGTGGGCCTTCAACTCAGCCTGCTTGAGAGCCTGCTTCAGCAAGTCGATGCAGCAGCAAAAGAACGTCACATGACACGCTCCGCGTTCATCACACTGGCTGCCGTGCATGAACTGGAGAATCGACAAGGCGAGTAATCGTCCTGCTGGCCGGCCTCCTGGCGGGCTTTCGCCGATGCGTGACACCCGTCACGCTGCGACGGGCGTTACAACTTGAATCCGAACTTGCGATGTTGCGCCTCGTCTCAACTATGAAGGCGGCGGCAATAGCCGATTGGCGAACCGGTAGGTCTCACAGTGGGAGAGCAGCATGATAGATGACCAGGTGAATGCGGAAGAACTAGCAGAAAGCAAGAATCAGAGAGAAGCAGCAGAGACCGCGACCGATGATTGTATGCCGGTCGTGCCGGAAAGTAAGGCCAGAGATGTTGAGGTGATTCAGTACAGGACACCGAAACAATGGGTGAAACACTCGAGGAAGTGGGCAGGAGCGAGAGGTTCCCCCATGCAATCGAGATGGTCGGTGATGGTTGGGCGGAAGCCTGATCTGCCTTGACATGGCGGAATTGGCGAGACCGGCGAAGCTCCGGATTTTTGATTTCCGGGACGCAGAACGCTTTTGATTGGAAATCCGTGATCGGGCATCGCACCTTGACTACAGGCCGCGGCTGCGAGAAAAGAAGCGTACGAAACAAGGATCGGTGAATGACAATCGCCGCTTTTATTTCTCTGGTCACCTAAGATATAAGCATGGTTCTGACCTCAAAGGAGGCTGCCATGAGCCAGTCAATGGTCAGTTTTGTAGTGGGGATCGTGGTGCTGCTATGCGTCGCAATATTCGTAGCAACACGGTACAGGCGAGAACACAAGGACGAACCGGTTGCCCGTTGGCTAGACGCGCATCCGATTCGCGACTGGATGCGCCATAAGCACTGAACGACACAAAATATGATTTTTGAAGCGCTGGAGTACGCGAGTGCTAATTCTCTACCGCGTAGTCTGTCGCCCGGTGTAAATCGAGAACAAACTGAAAAGGATGATATGACGTACGCAATGTGGGGCATCCTGATCGGGATGGTGCTGATGTCCGGCGCGTCGCTGCAGCGATATAGGCACAGCCGCCAGCGGAAGCGGGAGATCCAGTGGCTGGATGAACGCCATGTATTGGACAGGCTACGCAAGCAATTCGGATTGTAGCCCCGGAAATGACGCGCGCTCGGCAGATTGCAACGTTGCAAAGACTGTTTCCTGGAGGAGTTAACGAAATGGCCTTGAATTACGCAGGCAGGTCGCACGATGAAGCCGTGGCAGCTCAGCACAAGCAGAAACAAAAGGCACAGGAACAAGCGGGCGGCGAGATGGCGATAGAAGGGACGGAGGCCGACGCGGAGCATAGCTGCGGCGAACTCTCCGAGCGGGGCAAGCAGGTATGGCGAAGTGGAAGCGGGATCAACGGCGGGGGGAAGGAGTGATGTGGCCTTGTCGATCCGGAGCGATGCGGGCGGAGTAATGCATTTCGCGCCACATCGC
>NZ_JBNDMO010000074.1:0-5461 GCF_050436625.1 Paraburkholderia sp. GAS334
TTCTTCATAATCTCGTTTCTCTGCTGCTGATGCAGCGACGCAGAACGAAGCGGTGCCGGAGTGGTTGCGAAGTGACGCAGCGCGGTGCGGTTTCGGTGGTGAATGCGCAATCGATCTTTAAAAATTAACAGCCGATAAGTGTGGGCGCTTGATGGCGACGCGCGGTGGATCTTTCGGGATCTGCCGGCCAGGCGAAAGTATCAAGTCTCACACAGTAATGAAAGGAAGGTTTGCCTGCCGGGGCGTCAAGCTTCGGCAGGTTAATCATTCGTCAGTACGTTGAGTGAGCGACCGGTTGGTAACACAACCGAAAACAGTAACAGGCATTGAACTGAAGAGTTTGATCCTGGCTCAGATTGAACGCTGGCGGCATGCCTTACACATGCAAGTCGAACGGCAGCACGGGAGCAATCCTGGTGGCGAGTGGCGAACGGGTGAGTAATACATCGGAACGTGTCCTGGAGTGGGGGATAGCCCGGCGAAAGCCGGATTAATACCGCATACGCTCTATGGAGGAAAGCGGGGGATCTTTCGGGACCTCGCGCTCAAGGGGCGGCCGATGGCAGATTAGCTAGTTGGTGGGGTAAAGGCCTACCAAGGCGACGATCTGTAGCTGGTCTGAGAGGACGACCAGCCACACTGGGACTGAGACACGGCCCAGACTCCTACGGGAGGCAGCAGTGGGGAATTTTGGACAATGGGCGCAAGCCTGATCCAGCAATGCCGCGTGTGTGAAGAAGGCCTTCGGGTTGTAAAGCACTTTTGTCCGGAAAGAAAACCTCTGGGTTAATACCCCGGGGGGATGACGGTACCGGAAGAATAAGCACCGGCTAACTACGTGCCAGCAGCCGCGGTAATACGTAGGGTGCGAGCGTTAATCGGAATTACTGGGCGTAAAGCGTGCGCAGGCGGTTCGTTAAGACAGATGTGAAATCCCCGGGCTTAACCTGGGAACTGCATTTGTGACTGGCGGGCTAGAGTATGGCAGAGGGGGGTAGAATTCCACGTGTAGCAGTGAAATGCGTAGAGATGTGGAGGAATACCGATGGCGAAGGCAGCCCCCTGGGCCAATACTGACGCTCATGCACGAAAGCGTGGGGAGCAAACAGGATTAGATACCCTGGTAGTCCACGCCCTAAACGATGTCAACTAGTTGTTGGGGATTCATTTCCTTAGTAACGTAGCTAACGCGTGAAGTTGACCGCCTGGGGAGTACGGTCGCAAGATTAAAACTCAAAGGAATTGACGGGGACCCGCACAAGCGGTGGATGATGTGGATTAATTCGATGCAACGCGAAAAACCTTACCTACCCTTGACATGGACGGAACCTGGCTGAAAGGCCGGGGTGCTCGAAAGAGAACCGTCGCACAGGTGCTGCATGGCTGTCGTCAGCTCGTGTCGTGAGATGTTGGGTTAAGTCCCGCAACGAGCGCAACCCTTGTCCCTAGTTGCTACGCAAGAGCACTCTAGGGAGACTGCCGGTGACAAACCGGAGGAAGGTGGGGATGACGTCAAGTCCTCATGGCCCTTATGGGTAGGGCTTCACACGTCATACAATGGTCGGAACAGAGGGCTGCCAACCCGTGAGGGGGAGCTAATCCCAGAAAACCGATCGTAGTCCGGATCGCAGTCTGCAACTCGACTGCGTGAAGCTGGAATCGCTAGTAATCGCGGATCAGCATGCCGCGGTGAATACGTTCCCGGGTCTTGTACACACCGCCCGTCACACCATGGGAGTGGGTTTTACCAGAAGTGGCTAGTCTAACCGCAAGGAGGACGGTCACCACGGTAGGATTCATGACTGGGGTGAAGTCGTAACAAGGTAGCCGTATCGGAAGGTGCGGCTGGATCACCTCCTTTCTCGAGCTGAACGTGTTCAACGTTGAGCGCTCACGCTTATCGGCTGTGAAAAAGACAGACTCAGGGGTCTGTAGCTCAGTCGGTTAGAGCACCGTCTTGATAAGGCGGGGGTCGATGGTTCGAATCCATCCAGACCCACCACTGTTTCTGCGGTGGCGGCGCGAACTGACTAAAACCCCTGGGGAAGTTGCATGACTGGGGGATTAGCTCAGCTGGGAGAGCACCTGCTTTGCAAGCAGGGGGTCGTCGGTTCGATCCCGTCATCCTCCACCAATCCTCAATGCCGGTTTTACTGCGGCGGACATTGCGAGATGTCTGCGGTGCAGTGACACGGGCATTGGCGATTGAGCCAGTCAGAGTGATACGTGGTTATAGCAACCGCGCTATCGGCTGTCGTTCTTTAACAATCAGGAAGAAGTAGTAAAGAGATTCACGAAAGGCACTTAGAGATGGGTGTCCGAGTAGGTGAATCAGGGTTGTGATTGTATCAATGTATTTTAAAGGTGATCGAAAGATTGCTTTGGAATACGGCGCAACACGAATACTCAACCTGTAGCGACTGTTCAGGCGTGATTCTGCGGAACCATGCTGAGACACACTCGTTATAGGGTCAAGCGAACAAGTGCATGTGGTGGATGCCTTGGCGATCACAGGCGATGAAGGACGCGGTAGCCTGCGAAATGCTTCGGGGAGCTGGCAAACGAGCTTTGATCCGAAGATGTCCGAATGGGGAAACCCGGCCCGTATGGGTCATCCATGGCTGAATACATAGGCCATGTGAAGCGAACGCGGTGAACTGAAACATCTAAGTAACCGCAGGAAAAGAAATCAACCGAGATTCCCAGAGTAGTGGCGAGCGAAATGGGACCAGCCTGTACTCTTTATCTTTACTGTTAGCCGAATGCTCTGGAAAGTGCAGCCATAGCAGGTGATAGCCCTGTAGGCGAAAACAGTTTGGAAGAACTAGGTGTACGACAAGTAGGGCGGGACACGTGAAATCCTGTCTGAAGATGGGGGGACCATCCTCCAAGGCTAAATACTCGTGATCGACCGATAGTGAACCAGTACCGTGAGGGAAAGGCGAAAAGAACCCCGGGAGGGGAGTGAAATAGATCCTGAAACCGCATGCATACAAACAGTCGGAGCCTCTGCGAAGGGGTGACGGCGTACCTTTTGTATAATGGGTCAGCGACTTACATTCAGTGGCAAGCTTAACCGATTAGGGCAGGCGTAGCGAAAGCGAGTCCGAACAGGGCGTTCAGTCGCTGGGTGTAGACCCGAAACCAGGTGATCTATCCATGGCCAGGATGAAGGTGCGGTAACACGTACTGGAGGTCCGAACCCACTAACGTTGAAAAGTTAGGGGATGAGCTGTGGATAGGGGTGAAAGGCTAAACAAACCTGGAAATAGCTGGTTCTCTCCGAAAACTATTTAGGTAGTGCCTCGTGTATCACCTTCGGGGGTAGAGCACTGTCATGGTTGAAGGGTCCATTGCGGATTACTTCGCCATAGCAAACTCCGAATACCGAAGAGTGCAATCACGGGAGACAGACATCGGGTGCTAACGTCCGGTGTCAAGAGGGAAACAACCCAGACCGCCAGCTAAGGTCCCCAAATATTGCTAAGTGGGAAACGAAGTGGGAAGGCTAAAACAGTCAGGAGGTTGGCTTAGAAGCAGCCATCCTTTAAAGAAAGCGTAATAGCTCACTGATCGAGTCGTCCTGCGCGGAAGATGTAACGGGGCTAAGCAATATACCGAAGCTGCGGATGCATATTTATATGCATGGTAGGAGAGCGTTCCGTAAGCCTGCGAAGGTGCATTGAAAAGTGCGCTGGAGGTATCGGAAGTGCGAATGCTGACATGAGTAGCGATAAAGGGGGTGAAAGGCCCCCTCGCCGTAAGCCCAAGGTTTCCTACGCAACGTTCATCGGCGTAGGGTGAGTCGGCCCCTAAGGCGAGGCAGAAATGCGTAGCTGATGGGAAGCAGGTTAATATTCCTGCACCATTGTTAAATGCGATGGGGGGACGGATCGCGGAAGGTTGTCCGGGTGTTGGAAGTCCCGGTCCTTGCATTGGAGAAGGCGCTCAGGCAAATCCGGGCGCGGAATTCAAGGGTGCGAGGCCATTCACTTCGGTGAAGAAGCAACTGGAAGTGGTTCCAAGAAAAGCCTCTAAGCTTCAGTTTAACAAGACCGTACCGCAAACCGACACAGGTGGGCGAGATGAGTATTCTAAGGCGCTTGAGAGAACTCGGGAGAAGGAACTCGGCAAATTGGTACCGTAACTTCGGGATAAGGTACGCCCCTGTAGCTTGACTGGCCTGCGCCAGAAGGGTGAAGGGGTTGCAATAAACTGGTGGCTGCGACTGTTTAATAAAAACACAGCACTCTGCAAACACGAAAGTGGACGTATAGGGTGTGACGCCTGCCCGGTGCCGGAAGATTAAATGATGGGGTGCAAGCTCTTGATTGAAGTCCCGGTAAACGGCGGCCGTAACTATAACGGTCCTAAGGTAGCGAAATTCCTTGTCGGGTAAGTTCCGACCTGCACGAATGGCGTAACGATGGCCACACTGTCTCCTCCCGAGACTCAGCGAAGTTGAAGTGTTTGTGATGATGCAATCTCCCCGCGGCTAGACGGAAAGACCCCATGAACCTTTACTGTAGCTTTGCATTGGACTTTGAACCGATCTGTGTAGGATAGGTGGGAGGCTATGAAGCGTGGACGCCAGTCTGCGTGGAGCCGTCCTTGAAATACCACCCTGGTTTGTTTGAGGTTCTAACCTTGGCCCGTGATCCGGGTCGGGGACAGTGCATGGTAGGCAGTTTGACTGGGGCGGTCTCCTCCCAAAGTGTAACGGAGGAGTACGAAGGTACGCTAGGTACGGTCGGAAATCGTGCTGATAGTGCAATGGCATAAGCGTGCTTAACTGCGAGACCGACAAGTCGAGCAGGTGCGAAAGCAGGTCATAGTGATCCGGTGGTTCTGTATGGAAGGGCCATCGCTCAACGGATAAAAGGTACTCTGGGGATAACAGGCTGATACCGCCCAAGAGTTCATATCGACGGCGGTGTTTGGCACCTCGATGTCGGCTCATCTCATCCTGGGGCTGTAGCCGGTCCCAAGGGTATGGCTGTTCGCCATTTAAAGAGGTACGTGAGCTGGGTTTAAAACGTCGTGAGACAGTTTGGTCCCTATCTGCCGTGGGCGTTGGATATTTGAAGGGGGCTGCTCCTAGTACGAGAGGACCGGAGTGGACGAACCTCTGGTGTACCGGTTGTCACGCCAGTGGCATCGCCGGGTAGCTATGTTCGGAAGAGATAACCGCTGAAAGCATCTAAGCGGGAAACTCGCCTTAAGATGAGATATCCCCGGGGCTTCGAGCCCCTTGAAGGGTCGTTCAAGACCAGGACGTTGATAGGTCAGGTGTGGAAGCGCAGTAATGCGTTAAGCTAACTGATACTAATTGCCCGTAAGGCTTGATCCTATAACAAGTGTGTCTCGACCAGAGTTAGCGCTTCAGCGCTTACTCTGGTCCGATCCCCGCAGGGGATGCGTGCCAAGCACCAGACGGTGTTAGCAGGACGCACAGGTTGAG
>NZ_JBNDMO010000075.1:0-5387 GCF_050436625.1 Paraburkholderia sp. GAS334
GGTTGCGCGAGTCCGAGCGGCTTTTTAATCAGCATTTCGTCATTTCGGATAGAGCGGAAGATTGATTCAACGAACTTCTAACTCAGGACACTAGGAAAAGCGAACAAGATGAACTCGCTCGTTCTTGCTGGTTTGATCGGCGTGGCTGTGGCCCTGAGCGTCGCTTTATACGTCTGGAATGACCGTTTCCGCCGCGTGCCATTGGCTCAGATTGGAGTGGACAACGTTCAGCGGATCGGGGCGTGGGAGTCACCGGAGTGGCGCAACATGATCTGGTCGCGCGGATGGATGACCAGCGCAGAGTGGCGGGCGGTGAACAAGCGGCAACTCGCGGCAATCGACGCCGAATTGAAGCGTCGCGGTGTTGTGGCGAACGACTAGGAAAAGCATCTGGCGCGAGCTGCGCCCCGAGCCAGCCGGTAGCCGTGTGATAGAGGAAATAAAAACATGAGTCTGCAATCCGCTATTGATGTCGTAACGCCCATCGCAAAGGTCGAGATTTTCTCTCTGGCGATGGTGCCGTCCGCACTTCTCGCGCTGCTCGCCGGAGGGTGCGCAATCGCGCTGTACTGCGTGCTCGCCGCGTCCGGTTCCACTGGCAAAGGTGATAAAACGCCCCATGATTAAATTCGCCGCCCGCGCACTCATCGCCGTTGCGGCGATTGGTTCGTTCCAGTTTTCAGGACAACTCGATCACGTCGACGTGTCAGTGTCCGCCGCATGCGTGGCAGGTATCTCAGCCCAGGTAGAGCCGTCCAGCAACAGTTGCACTTACCGTGACGTGACGCGTCGGGGCCGTGTGTTCGAGCGCGACTTCGAGATTTTCGGTGCGCTCGGCGGAGGACTGTATTCGTCGGATGCGCGAGTCGTGTCGAGGAGTAACCAGACCGGTTTGACTTGGCGTTCTCTGGCGCTGCTGCTCATAGCTGTCGCTGTGTGGATTCCTGCGTTGCTGCCGCTGTTCGGCAAACGCCGGGAACACGCTGGCGCTCACTGACGGATCGGAAAAGCGATGGACCCGGTAGAACGCTCGCTTGAACCCATTACCGCTGACGACTTGGCGCGATTCGCTTTAATTGCGTCACAGGACCGCGACGACTTCTTCGCCCGGTATGCACGCCCTCAGCATTTTCTTTGCTCGGCATTGTGTCAGGGCGCTGCCAAGCACTACATGGACCGTGTCAACGGAGTGAAGGACATTGACGTGTGGTCATTCTTCGTCAAGACGGCGGGTGTTCCGCACTTTAACGCTCGCCGAAGGGTAGAGCGTGATCTCGGACCATCTAAGTTTGGAGTTCACCCAGACGATGCGAGGCGAGGCTTCACGGGGCGCCGGGTGGACCTTCTCGGGCGCACCATCGATGTTGCCCTGGATGAAGGTCCGATGGAGGCGGTTCGTCGTTACCTCCGCGAGTGCAAAACGGACAGCGCATGGCACCTGCAGAAGAAGGCCGTCGTGCTGTTGGAACCCAAGGAATTGGCCGGCACCATCGCGTGGCCGGTCTGATCGGAAAAGCGCTCGCGCCGGTCGCGCGGGCTAAACAGGAAGCAAGGAGCGAACGATGGAACGCAAGCCTTTCGATGCAATGACGGACAATGAACAAAACGCGCTCATGGATGAATGGATTAGCGATGCGCGCCACAAGTCCGTATCCGTTGTGTTGCCCGAAGAAACGATGCGCGAGGGCTATTACCACGTCGCGCCTGAACCACTCGCCTAACCAATGGAAAAGAAGCGAAACACGCACGAGGCGGGTCATTCCGTGAGCCAGTAGCGCGCGGATAATGTCGGGGCAAGCGGGTTGCGATTTTCGCAGGCGAAACAGGAGAGGACATGGCTATTGAGGGAAACGTTCTGTATGTGTACCGCTGCGCCGAATGCAAGCATCGGGGCGAGGTACACCATCCCGACGACTCGCACGACGGCGAAGCGTCTACCTGTTCAACGTGCGGCGCGCCCGTGACGCTGGAGTGGGACGGTGGTGTGACGTTCGATACGCCAAAGTCCCTCGCAGACGAGGCGATAGCCCGCGCTCGTGAACGCAAAGGCTAGACCGGAAAAGCGGCCTTGCCGCGCAACAAGGTAAAGACCATGGACGACGCATCCGAAGCTCGCTTGCGAGCCATTTTTCAGAGCGTCAAGACGGGCAAGAGGACCACTCGGAGCGACGATGACTTCGCCGTTCGATGCCACCGTTTATGGCCGAAAGAGTACGTCGCACTTCGGGCGGAAGTTGTCGGAACGATGCTCCACCAGTTTGATCCGCTCGGCCGTTTGATGACTTTCATGTTGACGCGCGGCGTATCGCTTGGGTGGCTTAGGCTTGGATTCTCTTTGTCTCTCCTCTGGGTTTTGGGAGCATGCGCTTTTGCAGCGTACGACTTCGCGATCCTGTATCACTTGCATGCCGGATGGGAAGCGGCAGGTCATCCGGGATGGGAAGTCCGGAATCTACTCGTTACCTGTGGAGCGTCGTCTCAATCACCGGTAAGCCGTTGCTCGCTGGACCTCGGTCGAACGGTTTCGCTCGTGATCTGCCCGGTCGTTGCGGGATGGATTTTGGCAATGGGTCTAGCAAAACTCTATCGCTGGGTTCGCGACGGCTTTCGCGCCGATCAGCGTTGACAAGGAAAAAGCAGATATGAGCATGATTGAGGTGGGCACCGACCTGACGACTATGCTTGGGGTGCGCGACGTGATGCCTGACAGTGAGGGTGAACGAATTATCGTGACTTTCGTTGATGGCTCGACGGCGACCATCGAGCGTGACCCTTTGGCGCTGTTCTCGCGCCGTGACTCATACATCATGAGGCTTTCAGGTGGCCGCGTCGATTGCGCTGCAACGGTCGTTCTTGGGCAGCCGCGGGCGAAGGTCATCGAGAAGCTAGCCGAGTTGGCTGGGCACGCAGCGTTTGCCAACTAACGAATCGGAAAAGCCAGGTTCGCTCCCGCTCAAACCAAAACAATTGGAGGACCACAATGGCTAAATGGCTTTTCAGTTCGAAGGGTGACCCGATCGCCTTCGTCTCGGATGACAAGGTATTTACGCGACGCGGCGGTTTCGTCGGGCGACTCGAAGGGAAAGAGGTGTGGCACGGAAATCTACAGGACGGACCGGCTGCTGTACAAGACAGGAAAGGCATCGACGCAGCGGGGCGTGCCTGGAATTCCTGGCACGCCGGGAATCCCCGCCATCCCGCCGAACCTCGGCGTCATCACCCTGCCGGCGGGATATCGAGACGTCCAGGTCTAACTGACTGCAAGACCCATCGGGAAATCGCCACGGGCCGGTACACGCGCTCACACGGCTAGTAAAACAAGGACAAAAATAGAGATGAAGGTGAGAAACGGGTTCAGTTCGGTTAAAAAAGCTGCGATGATCGCCGCCGCAGTGTTCGTCGCAGGGTGTGCCAGCACCCCTCCAACGAAGATCGGTGGAGATACCTATTATTCGTCAAAGACGAATACGGCAGGGATCTTCGGGGACGTGAGCGCGGTGAGCGGAAAGTTGATGGTTGAGGGCAATCAGTTTTGCGCTTCGATGGATAAAGAGTTCGAGCTGGTGACGCAAACAACGACGTCCAATATTCCTGGTGTTCGGTTGGGCGGGGCGTCGATCACGTTCCGATGCGTCCTGCATGCAAACGACGTTCATATGCGCCCAGACAACGGCGTCACGACAACCACGACTCAATAGACCGGTTTCGGGCGATTGTAAAGAGATCGGAAAACATCATGAAAAATGAGCAAGACGGAATTATCAAGTTCGACCCGGTTTGCGGGCCAAACCCTACGACGTGACCAACGCTGACACGTCGCCCGAAGCAATCGCCGCGCTCCGATTTGGCATTCCGGCGTCGAAGGACGATTTAGCCGCAATCGATGCGATCTTGAACAACCCGAGCGTGAACGTTGCAAAGGCCTAGCTCGCGCCGGTCGCGCGGGCTTCGCACAGGAAAACAGGGGGACAGGATGCGCGCTCTCATTAGGTTGCTTGTTTTGACCGCGGTCTTCGCACCGCTCACGGTCTTCGCCAGCGGCTCGTACGACTTCTGCGTTTTCCGCGCGTCACCGGCGAAGTCCGAGAACCTGCACGTCAGCTTTAAGTACGGCGATATCGATCCCACAAAAGAGGTAGCCCGGGTCGTCGTGTCTCAACGAATGCGTGAGGCGGACACGACGAGTGTGAGCGTGAGCGACTATAACAAGACGTCTTGCCCCGGCCCCGACGTGACTGAGATTACCGTATCCGCTTCCTTGGACCAGGTACAGCGGATCGCTAACGCTCTTGGGAAAGGCGATGTCGCCGGCGCTGCCGTTGGGGCGCAGATGTGGCCGCTGGCGCAACCGCCTCAGTCGTAAAAGGCGCGGGCGGGGTGCTGCAAAGCATTGGGGACGGCGTAAAGCACGTTGTCTGTGGAATTTTCCACTGCTAAACACCACGGAAAAGATTATATGAAAAGCGTCGTCAAGTGCTCGGTATGCGGCACGCCGCTCGCAGGCAGGGCGCGTTACTGCTCCCAATGCCGCGCTGCGATCTTGGAGGCAGCTTCCACCGACGATCTGGGGCGTGAGCATTTGTCCGACGTGGCAGCCTCAACTAGCCGCACAGGGCTCAGCCGCGTATGGGAAGCGTTGCTTTGGCTTGCGGTTCTCTTCTCAGCTCTGTCTGTTTTCTTTATATCAATGGCCGGCCGCCCGATTGCTCCTAATGGCAACGTTGCCGCAGGTGGCCCCTGGCTTGGTCTGATGGTGTGGTGCTACCTGATAGCCAAGGTCCGTAGACTACATAGAGCATGGTTATACGCCTTCTTCGGTCTAGGAATGGCATTCGTTATCAGTGTGATTGCCAAGGTCGTAGCCATCAGGCTGCTATAGACAAACAACCCAACGGAAAAGCGATGAAAGTAATCGGGGACGTTGCGAACATAGCTGCTGCTTTGCTCCTGCTTGTCGCTGTGTCGGGATGTGCTATCGAAGGAGATGGCTTTGATGGTCGGGTGAAGGCGTACAACGCGGCAGCACTGGATTCCCGTGAATACGTTGCGCTGCACATGGGGCAGCGGGATCCAGCCTGGTATCAAGGGTGGTGTGGTGTAGTCGCCCCGCACTTTATAAGTATGGACGACGTGCACGCGCGGGTTTTGCGCTACTGCACCGCCATGCAGGCTCAGCCCGAGAACGCGGAGAGCATTTGGAACAACTTGCGGCAGGAGCTTACGGCAGCTAGTGGCGATGCCGTTGCCAGACGGAACAGCATTGCAGGGGCGTTTGCAGCACAGCAGCGGGAATGTCTGAATTTTTGTGTGCAAGGCAGATAGAGACCTGCCGTCTGGCAGGACGTCAATTGCATTCTACAAATGATTCCTGGTGAAGCGATCCTCGT
>NZ_JBNDMO010000076.1:0-4950 GCF_050436625.1 Paraburkholderia sp. GAS334
CAAAGCTCTCGGCTGGAAAACTCCTGCCGAAAGGCTCCGCGAGCATCTATCATCACGCGCATAAGGCACTGTTGCGACGACCGGTTGAATGCGGGGATCAACAACGTGCGCAAATACGGTTCGCCTCGCTTCGAGATTGACTTCGTATGCAACAGCACCACTTCGTGCCCGAGCGCCTTGATCTTGCGGGCCCACCAGTGCACACTGCCGCATGCTTCAAGCGCTACACGACCCGAGGGCCGCTGTGCCAGAAGAACGATCAGCTCGTCGCGTCGGAAGCGTCGATTGGCTACCTCGCCGGTTTGTGCGTCGTACATCTGGAATATCTGCTTTGCAACATCCAGTCCGTATGTCGTGGCATTCATTTGGGCCCTCCGTTCCTCAAGTGGTCGTCTCGAAACGCCACTCTGGCACATTGTGATGCCGTTCGGTTCTGGAGGGCCTCTGCCTTCCTGCAGGATCCTGCGTCCCCGAAGGGAGGGCGGTGTCCATTCCATCTCGGTCGACAATAGCCAGATACATCGATGCGACAATCGCGCACGAGCCGACAGCCGAAGCGGAGATACGGGCGCGCTGACTGCCAGAGGTTGGGAAGTAACGGGGTGCGCTCGCAGCGCTCATATTTCCTCAGTCGATTCGATCGATAAACAACCGCGGCCATTAGCCATATACTTCTTTCGTCGAGCCAGCCTTGGTGCACTCAGGGAGGGCCAACGGTGTTGTGGCCGCCTCGCTTCGTACGTTCGACGGCTTCTTCGACGTCGGCTGCGGCCCTTGCGGGCCGTTGGTCTTCGCGGTCAACTCGACCGGCTGCGTGGGCACCGCGATGTGAGTTCATCGGCGATTGCATCGGGGCGCGCAAGAGCTTCAGCCGCCGGGCGTTCAAGACCGTGTTGCGCGCCTCGAAGCCGATCTGAACCTGCCGATTCCGCCTGACCCTTCGTCATTCGACGCTGTCATCTCCCTCAATGTCGTCGTTTATCTTCATAACCGCTTCACGAACGTACGCAAGCAACACGACGACACCCCTGGCAACGGTCGAACACTCCATCGCGTGATCGTGAATCCAGATCGAGGGGTCCAGGCGATCTGGTTGCGCGACAAGGATTCTGAGTGGCCGCCTCTATATGGTTAATGAGTGACATTGCATGCGGACACCATCTGCGATCATCTTCAGGAAAATGAGACATGAAGATGACATTTTTCGGCTTTTGTTTGAAACATAGAATTGCATAAAGTTTCGGACGTGGGAACGACTAGACTCTCTTCGCCTCGCAGACCCGGTCAATGTTTACGAGGAACCATTCAGCTACGGAGAGTTTTGATGAAGCATCAAATATTGTTCGCCGCGACGCTTGCAGCAACAGGTATGACCGCAGCACATGCGCAAAGCAGCGTAACCCTGTACGGCCTGCTGGATGCCGGCATCAGCTACACCAACAACACCCGCGTCGGCACTACAGGTCACAGCAATGTCGCCTTGAGCAACGCCATGCTGCAAAGCAACCGTTGGGGCCTGAGAGGCGCCGAAGATCTGGGTGGCGGCCTGAAGGCGGTGTTCGTCCTGGAAAACGGCTTCACGCTGAGCAACGGCAAGCTCGGCCAGGGCGGCCGTGAATTCGGCCGTAACGCCTATGTCGGCCTGTCGAGCAACAACCTCGGCACCCTGACCGTGGGTCGTCAGAATGAATTCATGTACGACTGGGTCGGTCGTGTGTCGTTTGAAAACTTCAACGGCGCAGGCGGCAATGTCTTCGCGCACGCGCTGGACAACGACAACATGCTGGGTACGTTCCGCGTCAACAACGCGGTGAAATACCAGAGCCCGAATTACTCCGGCCTGACCTTCGGCGGCTTGTTTGGCTTCTCGAACCAGGCCGGCGGTTTCGGGAACAACCGTGCATACAGTTTCGGCGCCATGTACAACAACGGCCCGATTCTGGCGACGTTGGGTTACACGCAAGTAAACAACAGCTTGACCAACAGCGCCGCGGGCTTGGGCGTAGTCACCAACACCGGTGGCGCAGTTGATAGCAGCGCCGCCAGCACCAGCGCTGATGCGGCGCTCACCGCAGGACGTCAGCGTACCTTCGGCGGCGGCTTGAACTACACGTTCGGCCCGGCGAAAGTTGGTTTTGTGATCACTGACAGCAAGCTGAACAATGCAACCGGTTTCACCACTGGCACCGCGGCTTTGTCGCTTGCGAACTCCGCATATGTTCATTTCACGAACTACGAAGTGAATGCGCATTACAGCGTTACCCCGGCATGGACCCTGGGCGCGGCTTACACCTACACCGATGGCAAGTTCAGCAACGCTCAGAACTCTGCATCGCCGAAGTGGAACCAGGTCAGCCTGTTGTCGGATTACAACCTGTCGAAGCGCACGGACGTGTACGCGGTCGCCAACTGGTCACACCTGAGCGGCGGTCTGTCGGCACAGGCGGGTTCGGGCTTGGCTGCATTTGAAGGCGCAAGCTCCTATATCGGCGGCATTGCGGCAACGAAGAACCAGGTGGTGGTGGGTGCCGGCATCCGCACCCGCTTCTAAGGCCTGATCGAACGGTTGAGTGACGGCAGATCTTGCCGCGATCCGCGTGCGGCAAGAAGGAGCGTTCCTCAACCGACGATGGCTGATATTTGTATCGTTGGGGCTCAACTCGTGGGAGCGGAGCATTCGCTTCCCAGGGGAGAGTCGCGTATTGAAGGGGTGACAAACTACATCAAGTGCGTTATTCGGCCGCGAGAGGCCTGACAACGGCGCCGGTAGTCCTGTCACCGAGAGACGTTCTCCGAGAAACAGTTAGCCCGCCCATTGTGGCGGTTTTTTTTGCGGCGTCGACGTGCTGTTCGTGCCCAGACGAACACAACACTGACGTTTTGGCTCCCGCCTTTGCACTCGCGAGGGCGAGGCCACCGTATGTCCAGGTACACAAGCGGCCTGAGACCTCCAATGCGCAAAGAAGCATTTCGGCCGCCGAGAGGCCCTTTGCCGTCCGTTCAGCGGGCATAACCTACGGCTGGGTATTCGGTTTGGCGGCGCTGAGCTTTTCGAAGTCTTGAGCGGAGATGCCGCGTCCTTTATAAAGGTACGCCGTCAAGTCCCAGATCGTCTGGTCGTCTTGCGTCTTGCCGAACGCGGGCATTGCGGTCATTTTTACGCCGTTCTTGATCACCCAAAACATCATCTTGGGATTGTTGCGGCTAACAGTTCGGGCGCGGGCGGAAGGACGCCCTGGCCAATGGGGCTCAGCGATTGTCCAGGTGCGCCGTGCATGCCATGCATGTGTCCCGGTAGAGACGAGCGCCGGCTTCGACGTTGGCGACGGTCATCAGGTCAGTTGGCACCTGGATAGCGGCCGCATGGCGGTGCAGCGACTGCAGGTAGGTCTTATGCAGCACCCAGGCGACAAGTGGGTTGTGTCAAGATGCGGCCGACACATCGTACAGTCCCGAATACATAAAGCCGAATCCGGCCGCCACGACCGCGATGACGGCTGCATCGAAAGCGCTCACCGTGGAATGATGGACAGGAAAAGAGGAGTCTTTAGCTGCACTCATGTTTGACCACCTGCTGGAAACGATTGTCGACTTGGATCTGGATTGAGATGCGTGCCAGCAGGATGGCTATCATTTTTCGAACATCGGTTATGCCGTCAAACAAGCGGTGGTTCCGGGCCGTGCAATTCGGCTTTACGTGCAGGTACTGGCACGGGTAGGGTGTTCAGGACGACGTCCGCGCTCCGCGGTACAGCAGGTCAAGGTAGACATTCGCGCTCCAATCGACCATCGCGACAAGCATGGCGGTCGACTCGAGCGGCTGCGCTTGAGCAAGCCTTGTTGGCGTTGAACCCGTACGGTCATTATTGGATCGGGTAGATGACGCCACTCTTGCCAGGCGATTACAAACTCGTCATTGACCGATCAATAGCCAGCAATACTGTATTGCTCGTGCATCACGATCACCTTGGGATAACGTGAGCGCAATTGCATGGAGGGGATCGCGGTTTCTTGGGGCCCCTGAAAGCTACAGTTTTGTATCGTCACCGGAGCGCGAAAAGATGATTCTCGACAAGCTTGACACAACGTTCGCATTCGCGAAGGAAGCGCTGGAAGCACGCAGTTATCGTCAAGGGTTGATTGCCTCCAATATTGCCAATGCCGACACTCCCGGCTACAAGGCTGTGGATGTCGACTTTTCATCAACTTTGAGTAGCGCGCTTGCGCATTCGAATCAAGGGGGAGTACAGCGAGGGCTCGCAGGATCGGCGGAAAACGCCTCGGACCTGCCGCTTGTCACGAGCGACCCCGTTCATATCGCCAGGTCAAACACGATAGGCTCCGATGTGGTTCGCTATGCGCAGGTGCGGTACCGTCAGCCAACTCAGCCGTCACTGGACAACAATGCAGTCAACCTTGATGCCGAGCGCGTCGCGTTCGCAGACAACGCGGTGCATTACGAGTTCGACATTAACCTGGCCTCAGAGAAGCAGCTGCTAAGTGCAATTCAGTCGTGACGGCTCTGATAAGGGACGACTACTGCTACGCAGCGCGAGAGTGCAGTGTGCCAGATACGTTGCGGATTGCGTAATCCTGGCACTTTTATCGAAGGAAGAGATACATGTCGGTTGCGATTGATTTCAATTGACCGGGTCCGGCCACAAGCGGCCGATCACGTTCGTGTAACGGTTGACCGTTGATTGGGGCAAACCGGCCATTCGGATTTTGCATCCTGATTCGAATGGCCGTCGGTACAGTCGGCGGTTGTTTCGTTGTTTCCACTGTCTAATGGTCGCGCGATGCTGACCTTTGTGCGGAATTTATCGGCCCGACGCAGACTTTCGGTCGCCGAAAAAATGGACGTACTACTACACGTCTGTCGCGGGTACGGTCGCTGACATTCCAATCGTCCCGGAGCTGGAATGCGCCAGCACGTAGTTCACCAGGGCC
>NZ_JBNDMO010000077.1:0-4851 GCF_050436625.1 Paraburkholderia sp. GAS334
GTGCAGGTCGTGCAGGTCGTGCAGGTCGTGCAGGTCGTGCAGGTCGTGCAGGTCGTGCAGGTCGTGCAGGTCGTGCAGGTCGTGCAGGTCGTGCAGGTCGTGCAGGTCGTGCAGGTCGTGCAGGTCGTGCAGGTCGTGCAGGTCGTGCAGGTCGTGCAGGTCGTGCAGGTCGTGCAGGTCGTGCAGGTCGTGCAGGTCGTGCAGGTCGTGCAAAAAAGCGGGGAACACGCTCATCGCGTGTTCCCCGCTTTTTTGTTTTGCGCCGCGCAGGACACGTGGGTCCGGAATTCCGTCCTGGGCGCCGCGGCGCTTGAAACGGCCGCCTGAGGATGCCTGGTCAGTGCGACTTTTTCTTCGCTGACGATTTCGACGTCGGCTTGCCAGCCGACTTCGTCGCCGCGGCCGACGACGATACCTTGCCAGTCGACTTCTTGCTGGGCGAATGTTTGCCCTTCGCGCCTTTCTTTTTCTGGCCGCCGGAAGGCGCGCTACGTGCCTTCGCCGGCGGCACAGGGTCGTTCCAGCTGAACGCGAGCATCTGAGTGCCTACGTAGCCGCAGCGGAACTTGAGATCCATCGGCGAGCCACCTCCACTTTGCGGCACGCCGAGACCTTCGACGGTCACGATGTTGTCGACCTTGACGCGCTGCTTGCCCTCGTCGAACGAATCGTTCCACGGCGTGACCGAAGAATGGGCGCTATCGAAGGAGCTGGGCGGGAATTCGACATGGTCGAAAGCCGTCGAAGTACTGGCCACGAAATTGGCGTGCGCGGCGCAGTCCGCAACGAGCGGATCGGCGTGCAGGTCATGGACGAATCTGTTGACGAGTTCGTTGTGCTGTTCGAGCTGATCGGCGAACGCGGGAGCAGTGCACACGAGCGAGGCGCCCGCTGCAATCGCCGCTAGCCGGCCGACCAACCGCAGCAATCGGCGCGGTGCGTTGGTGCTATCCATCTATCAGGGCTTATGAAACATCAGGCACGTAAGATGCCCGGCGGACGAGAGGAGTTCAATCCTGACACAAAATTTTTGGCGCACGCGGCCTGGTCGGCGCTGACTGAAGGGCTGCGTTCGCTGTTGTCGAAGGCGGTGGCGGTGGTTCGTCACGGGATTATCTTCGTTGCGCGGGGATGCGAGTAGTCGCCCTTTTCTGCAATTACGTCGACTCGAAACAGGTCCTTTCCAGAATCATCGATGCTGCGAACGGAGGTTCGCGATGAACCGTTTTTGCTTTCCCACCGGTTCTTCACGTGCGGGTCGTCAGTCCCGCAATCATGAGTCAACCCGCATTGACCCGGCATCGCCCCCTTACTCGCGATCCAGGCACCGCCCGATTTCAGATGCGCGGGCCGCCGAGCCGGTAGCGACGCACATCGTAAGTCGTGACCCAGGCCGGCCGGTAGACGGCAATCAACGCCGTGGACATCCCGGTGAACCACGCTTCGCCCGTTGCAAGCAGAAAGACGCTGAAAAGATAGCCAGCGGGCACAACCATCATCGACCCGTCTGCCAGCGCGACATGCGATGCCACCGCCGCTATCGCGGTGACCGTCACCGCGATAGCGGGTGAGATGAAACCCTGACCGAAGATGAAGACGAACAGGTTGCGCGGCAGCCACTTGACGATCGCCCGTTGCAGAAGCGCCGACACCGCGACTGGCAACGCGCCGAATATCAGGAAGGTGAGGGCGATGCCTTGCCAGGGCGCATCAAAGATCACAGCGGCGATGCCCGTGACCGCGGCCATTGCGACCAGTGCGAGCGCCCAGTCGAACAGCGTGACGACGAGTGTGGCGCCGAGCAGGTGCATGACTGTGCCGTCATCGAGCCATGCATTGCTTGCCCACAGTACCGACATCGCGACGATCAGTGCGAGCCACACGTGTTGCAAGGTGGCGTCCTGGAGACGCTTGAAAGGGTTTTTCCATAGCGCGAGCGCAAGCAGGCCGGCAGTGGCAATCCAGCCACCGACAGCGACCCAGAACGGCAGCGGTGTGTAGAGGAAACCCATAAATCTCATATTACTCCTGGAAGTTAAAACGGGTGAGCGGAATCCGTGCCAGCCATGCTGGTGGCGCCTGTGCGCCTCTGGTTCAGGCCTTTCTCGTTGTGGTTTTCCCTGTCCGCTTTACCGGCGCCCGGCACAGCTGGGCGTGCGGCGTTGACGGCGCCGAGGCGGCTCCGCGGGACTGGCTCGCGAGTTCCATGCGCCTGCCACGCTGCGCGATGTCGCAACCACGCCCGACAAAGCGTGCGCAGAACGTGGGCGTGTGGCCAGTCCGTCCGTGCCGGTCACCGGACGGGCTCCGTGGCTGGATCACCGAATGGCACGACAGGCTCAGCGGCGGTCGCGATGGCGCCGCCGGCGTCGTTTGCTGGCAACGGATACTTGAACTGGTGGTTCGGGCGGCGCCGCAACGGCACAACACCATGTTGTCCGGGGACCGCGTGAGGGGCACTTTCTTGATCCGGGCGCAGCACCTGGAGTTGAGCGGCGAGCCAACCGTTATAGATCGCGACGGCAGCGGCCCGATTGGGCGCACCGAGTTGCTGGAAAATACTGGCGAGATGAATCTTGACGGTACCCTCGCTGATTCCGAGCGTGCGCGCGATCATCTTGTTGGTACTGCCCATGTGCACGCATCGCATGATCTGCTCCTGACGCGGCGAAAGTCCATTCGAAAGACGTATCCGCCGCGGCTTGGCGGTGCGCGGTTCCTGACGGCGAACCGGAACCTCGGGCGCTACCGGTGGCGATTCGAGCGCGAGCGCGCCGGCTGGCACGTAGTGACCACCTAGCAGCACGATTTCAAATGCCCTGACGATCAGGCGCGGATCCATTCTGCGCGGGATCACGCCCAGCGCGCCTTCATCGATCAGGGCGCGCACGATGCCAGGCGAGGCGTCGTCGGTCAGTACCGCGACCGGTACGGCGCGATGAGCTGCAAACAGCGCCCGGGCGTCGGCAATGCGCATCCCGTTCTCCCAGTCGATGACCAGCAGATCGGGTTTCAGCCGACGCAATGCCCGGTCCGCATGGCGCCAGTCCTGCGCCTCGCTAAAACGCGCCTGACGGTCGATCTGCCTCAACAGGGCCTTGAGTCCCTCGCGCCGTTCGGCTTCCGGGTTGAATACGGTAAAACGCATGCGTTGCCTCCTCCAGATGAATCGGTCGAGGTGGCGCGATGCGCACGGGCCGGCAGGCGCCGGACGCGCTGTGATGCGCCACCGGTCCCATGATGACAAATTCCATCTTGCAGGACTGCCTGTCCGAAAGGCATAGGATGCGTGCTAAGAAAAAGCCCCGCGCGAGGCGGGGCTGTCAGAATCTGGCGGCGCGTGTGTCAGTGGAAGTGAGGTTGCGCCGGTTCGGCGTCCTCGGGCATCTCTGCATGCACGATCTCACCGAGTGGATCTGCATAAAGTGGCACGCCGCAATCGTCGCAGTATTCCGGTTCGAAACGTCCGGCATGACGTCGTACTTCCGTGATGCCGGTTTCCTTCAGCAGCGCGACGATTTCTTCAAGCGGACCGTCGCTGGGCGCGGCTTCCTGCGGCTCCTCGTCGATGCCCGGCTCACCATTCTCGCGACCGTAGAGTGGCCACACAACGCCGTAGATCACATCATTGCTGCCACGTCGGGTAAAGCCGACGCGATATTCGTCGATGTGTCGCTCGCCGAAACCCGCGACGACCGCACGCAACTCCTGCGGTGCGGCGCCGATCGTGTCGAAGAGATAGCGCACGGCAGTGCGGACCGTATGAGGACGCACGCGTTCATCGGCATCGCGACAGGCGGAGTAGTAGGCGTCTGGCAACAGGCACTCGAATTCGCAACCTGGCAGGATGATCGACAGATTGGCTCCGCCTTGTGTCGCCCATTGTTCGAGACACTGTCCGCGCTCGATGCGGCTTCCGTGCTCTTCTTCCTGCCAGCGGAACACCGGAGCGCCGACCGGCGCGATGACGACGGCGAGCAGGAATCGCGGATCGGCGAGGATCGGCGATGTTTCAGGCAGCTCGCCGAAATTGAATTTCGCGCCGTGACCGCCAGCCGCCGTCTGCGCAAGCTGTTGTGCCACGCGCCATGTTTCCACGTGATGACGCGGCAATTGATCGATGCTGTACAGGAATGGCGCCATCGCGACGCGCGTATCTGCCGCAAGCACATGGGCCTGCAGATGCGCGCGCAGGGCGTCGGCGGCTTCGCCCTTGAGCGGACCCGACGGAATCGCGTAACGGGTCCAGGCGAGGACCGGTGCGGCGATCAGCAAGGCTTCGTGCGGCGTGCCGTCGTAATCGACGAGGAACGATTCACTATGCGTTTCCGCCATATCGGCGAGCGCACCGTACGCATCCGGATGATTCTGTTGCAGATGATCGAGCGCAGCGTCCAGTGTCGTCTGATTGCCATTACGGACGATTTTTGCCAGCAGCACGTCGAGCTTCGCTTCCCAGAAGCGGTCTTCGGTTCGGCTGCCCGACGCGAAAAGCGCGAGCGAGAGGCCGACCAGCTTGTCGGCATCAGGAGGGAGACGTTTGGCGATTCGCGAGCGCATAAATCCGGAAAGTTTGAGGTGCACAGAGCCGTATATTCTAGTCTTTTCTGTGCACACCCATCATTTGTATGGGGGCAGCCGGATGGCATAGGCCACGCCGCGCTGCATGGAGCGAAAGGGGCCTGACTCACGCCGATGCAATATATGAGTGCTCAGTCGGTGGTAGACGCATCGAATCGCCTGGACCGGTCACGTTCGATCACCGGGGATCGCATCCCCGATCGCCGTTTTGACGGCGTCTGTCCGTTCTCAAAAATAGTGCTTGCAAGGCGTGGGGGAGGTGGCTAGAAT
>NZ_JBNDMO010000078.1:0-4214 GCF_050436625.1 Paraburkholderia sp. GAS334
CATGAAGCGGGCGGCCTTTCACGTGCGGAATTTCGACGTTCGACCACGAGGCGTTCGCGCAGGCAGGGTGCATCGGCTGCCGGGCTGTGCGGCAGCAGCCGGCCACTTCCGGTCCTTCGTGACGGCCATTTGGATGGCCGCTCCTCCACATTCATCGGACACTCATGCCCGAACGGCAAACGTTCGCAACGGATCGGGGCAAGATGGCCACGCTACCTCGAACACGATGTGAGAGCGGTTTCGATCAAGCAGGCTGATCTTCCTTGCGCGTCACGAGGCCGCCATCCCCATATTCCCGGATCACCTTCGCAATGACGACCCGGTAGCCGTCCAACCAGCGGGCCTGCTTCGACTTCGCTTCGAGGTGCGTCGGATGCCTGATCAATTGCAGCAGTGCGTCTTCCGACTCCCAGTAGTAGACGTTCTGGATCAATCCGGCGCTGGCGCTCTCCCAGGTCTCTTCACCCAGATACCCGGGAATTGCACGCGCCATTTCGGCGATCTCCTGGTCGAGGCGATGGAATTCCTCGTCGTACTGACCGGCCCTGAAAATGAAGGTGGAAGAGTACATAGGGCTTCCTCTGGAGATGAATGAAAGGGCACAGAGTTTAGGGCATGAAGGGCCGGCAAGATCGTCAGGCCTCTTTCCGAGCCCCTATCTGGAAGGCCATGCCAGAAGCCTGATCCCGGCAACCCCGAATACGACAGCAAGGCATCCTTCCAGAGCGCGACGGGTCCGAATGTATAGCCGGCGAACTGAGTCCATGGAAAACAGGACGGCATACCCGCTGAACACCAGGCATCCAATGACCGCACAGCCGGGAATCACGGCCCCGTAGGCAGATCCCGAGTTGTTCGAAGAGAGGGCGACAATTGAAACCCACACGAGTATGGCCTTCGGATTTGTCAGATGCAGCAACGCGCCTCGCGCGTACAGGCTCGTCAACTTCTGTGGCTGTTCCCGTTTCGGTGAGGTTGTAGCTGCAGTGGCAAGAGCAGTGCGTCCCGATTTGAAGGCCAGCCAGAGGAGGTACAGGCCACCGAAAATCTTGATCGCCACGATGAAATGGGACCAGGCAATCAGCGCCGCTGATATGCCGACCGTCGCTACCGTCGCCCAGAACATCGACCCTGAAATGACGCCCAGCGCGAACGCCAACGCCGCCTTCCGGCCGTGATTGGCCGCAATGGACATGATCGCGAGATTGCTCGGTCCGGGACTTGCGGTGCCAACGAAATACGCCGTATAGGCAAGCAATAAGCTTGCTGAGAAGAAGGTGTTTCCGGACATGTCGGATCTCGAAGTGGACTGAGTCCCAGGATTGTTGATGGCAGCGCGCATTCGCCACAATCAGGCGCCTAACATCCTGCCGAGCTCATTGTTGGGAGCGGATCGTTCTATTCCAGCTTCTTCGCAGCGTGAGCGAGCATCGCATCGCCAATTGGGGAGTTGCCGCGCGCAGTGAGCGCTTCCCCGGCGCCTCGAATATCCCGCTCTTCCTTGTTCTGGCCAAGCTTGCTCTTGCCGACCAGACGCGTGATGTCAATCTGCAGACCGACGATCGAACCGAGCATGGTATCGATATAGTCCTTCGGTGCGTCGGCCATTTTCCAAGGCTGGGGTTGCGACGCCTCATGTGTGCGGGTCAGCCGGCCGACCAGGCCGCGCACATATCGCTCGTCGTCGTGAACGGAGATGCGTCCGTACGCGTGGACGACGATGTAATTCCAGGTCGGCACCTGCTTGTGGAATTCGTGTTTGCTCGGGTACCAGTTTGGGGAGATATAGGCATCTCCTGCGCGAAAGACCACGAGCACCTCGTCGCCGTTCGAGACGTCCTGCCATACCGGATTCGCGCGCGCGACATGCGCGCGCAGCGCGCCCAACTCGCCTTCTCCTGCCGCCAGTTCAAACGGAAGGTGGTTGGCGTCCAGCCCGCTCGTCCCATGCGTGATCAAAGTGCCGAACGGATGCTGTGCGATGTGCGCATGCAGGTTTTCGAGGCGAGGTTCATTGAAATGGGCTGGTACGTACATGTCTATTCCACGGAGATGTCGAAGGTCACCGGTTCGAATTTCATTTGGACGCATTGTGACGCAAAACTGGTTTATGCTACAGGTCCAGTTTCGACAAATTTTGTAGGACCAGAATCGTGGCAAGAACGGCCGGGGTGGCTGAAATCCCGTCAATCGGCACGCTGGACCGGGCAGCCGGTAACCTGAGCCGTCAGGTGGCGCAGGCATTGCGAGAGGCGGTACGCAAAGGGGATATCCGGCCCGGCGATGCGTTGCCGTCCACGCGATTGCTGGCAGCTTCGCTGGACATCGCGCGCGGCACGGTGATAGAGGCATATGAGCAGTTGATTGCTGAAGGCTTCTTGGAATCGAAAGGTCGCGCGGCCACACGGGTTGTTCAAGCGCTCGCCGAGCCGCAACAGACACGCGAACCAGGTACGGAACGCCAGCGGATGACCCGGACTGGCTTGCCAGAGCCAGCGGCAGTGTTCGCGCAGATCGCACAGGAGTTCAGGCCGCTTCCACCGGTGCCGTTTGCGATATCCGTCCCTCTCGGTTTGACTGCGCCCGCCGACATCTGGCGTCGGCTCGGCAACCGCCTGCGCGCGAAGGGGCCCGGCGCGCCGGCCGGTTATGCCGATCCGCTTGGGGCGTTACCGCTCCGTGAAGCGATCGCCGGCTACGTGCGCAAGTCACGTTCGGTGCGTTGCGAACCCGGACAGGTCATCGTGACCAGTGGAACACAGCAGGGGCTCTTTCTCGCATGTCAGGTGTTGCTGGCTTCGCGTGATCAAGCGTGGGTCGAAAACCCGGCCTACCGCGGCGTAACGGCCATACTCGAGAGCATGGGCCATCGCGATACGATGATTCGCGTACCGGTCGACGCCGAAGGCATCGATGTCGAAGCAGGCATCCGGATGGCGCCTCACGCGCGTGCCGCCTTCGTCACGCCGTCGCATCAGTATCCGTTGGGCATGCCTATGAGCATGGCCCGGCGCAACGCGTTGCTGGCGTGGGCGCGCGCCAGCAACGCATGGGTCGTCGAAGACGACTACGATAGCGAACTCCGATACCAGGGCTATCCGTTTCCGTCGCTTCAGGGATTGGACCCGGATCGGGTCGTTTATCTTGGCACGTTTAGCAAGATCCTGTTTCCGTCGTTGCGGTTGGGCTACGTGATCGTGCCCGACGATCTGGTCGATGCTTTTTGCGGCGCGCGTGTGCTGATGGACCGTCATCCGCCGAACGCCGACCAGCATGTGCTGGCGGCCTTCATGGCGGAGGGCCATCTGGAGCGCCACATTCGCAGAGTTCGCAATGTGTACTCGGGTCATCGGGTCCAGTTGATCGAGACGCTCGACGCGTTGCTCCCCAAGGATTTGGCATGGCTGGAACCAGGCGATCAGGGCATGCACGTTATCCTTTGGCTGGCGGAAGGCATGGACGATCGCAAAGTGGTCGAGCTGGCCGCCAGGGCCGGAGTCGCTGTGCGTCCTGTATCGCCGATGTTCGCGCCTGGAACGGAGCGGCCCGGCCTGGTCCTCGGATTCGGGGGCTTTAGCAACGCGCAAATGAAAGCGGCCGCGCTACGTCTTGCCTCGGTTATTGCCGAAGTGACGAAGTCCCTCAAACGAAAACACGCTGCTACACGAAGACCATCCATGCGGAATGGCAGAAATTGACAGCAAAGCGGCCACCGCAGCTGACACGCCGAATGGCCGGAGAGGGTCGAGTACGGAAGTTCGATGCAGAGCCGCATTGGACGGCGTTTTTTTCAGCGAGAGTCCGCTCGGCGAATAGCTGCGGACACATGCCGACTAGACGCCAGCGACGCAAACGGGTCGACTCCTGTCTTAAGCTTCGCTCGCAAACGGCCATTCGTTGAGCGCGGGACTCGATGGGCTGCGGATGACCGCTTTGGCCTGCGGATGCAGCCGGTGCGCCGACGCGTTCAGTTGCTTCCTGGTCGGGCAAAAGACATGCGAGTTACCACCACTCCGCGTGATGGCGAATGTCCGCTTCGACACGACCTGTCTGGCAACCATCGCTAAGGGTGGTTCGATGCCTGTTTCGTCTATACGACTGTCAGTACGAGGTGGTGCGGGAGTCTTGCGCCGCTATGGCGATTGAAGAGGCTGGCGTGGTTCATCAGGCGCCGGTTCTGGCTCACATGAGAATCGCCCGTGCCGCGCTGCGAA
>NZ_JBNDMO010000079.1:0-3449 GCF_050436625.1 Paraburkholderia sp. GAS334
ACACTTATCCACAACCAGTCCTGCTTTAGACCGGTCTCCACCCCGGCTCAAAACTCGATCGGCGCGGTGGCTCAAAATTCACTCGGCGCGGACAGACGAGGAACCCATCCGTCAGTGTCGCGATAGCGACCAGCGCCCCGCCTTACGGCCACTAGTACGCCGCATATCTCTTTTGCGTTAAGGGCCGCTGGCAAGAGATTTGCATGCGCTTTGAACCATGCGAAGACTCACCAGCTATGAGACCCGGCAGATGGCATAGCAGTCGGTGACTGCGGGGCCGTTGTACCCCGCAGTCGGTAGCAACCTATAACTCCCCGCCATCGGGAGGATATTTAAGCGACCGCGGATTCCGGCGCTTGGGTGGCGCCAGCTGTCGCAACCGTCTTCGTGGTAGCGGTCATTTTTCTCTTTGGAGCCTTTTTAGCCCCGACCTTTTTCGTCGCAGTTGTCGAAGCTTTTTTGGCAGTCGTTTTCTTGCCTACCGAGGCAGCCTTCTTCGCCGGACTCTTCGCTGCAATGGACTTCTTCGCTGATTTGCGCGCCTCGACCGCAGCGCTGACGTCCACTCCTGCGCCTGCACCATCTATCAAGAATTTGCTCCGGTCCGCGCCCAACCAACCTGGTGCTCGCCCTCGTCCGCTCCAGGTCGCGCCAGATTTCGGGTCGCGGTACATAGCTGGCTGGGGCCCCTTTCGCTGACCTTTGCGTGTAACTGCACCGACCGCCGAAGACTTCTTAACTGCGGCCTTCGCCTTACCTGTGGCACCAGCACTTGCGGCAATAGCCGTTTCAGCACCTTCTGCGATCAGAAATTTGGTGCGGTCCTTCGCGCCAGCAATCCAGGCCGGTGCACGGCCATGCCCGCTCCAGGTTGCACCTGTTTTAGGATCCAGGTACTTCGGTACTGGTTTAGCTTTTTCTCCATGGGCAACGTTCACCTTGCCGCTGGGCGCGCTGCCATTGAGCGCCTTGCCCTCACGTTTCGCCTTTGCTTTGGCCTCAATGTCAGCCGCGGTAAGACCGTGCTCCAACATCAACGCACGAATCTGGTCCACTGCAACCTGCGCCTTCTTTGCCAGCATCGCGTCGGCTTGCGCCTGAAGTTTCTTAAGCTTTGCCTGAACCTGTTCCAATGTCGCCATGGCAACTCACCTTTTTGTTGAGAAACAATCGAACTATGCCATGCACTTGCCTTTTAATGCTATGGATTCAAACACAATCAGCGCTATTTTCGTCTTATTTGGCATTGCAAATGTAAGAAATGGCCGCTGAGCATCGGGATGCCGGTGGGCCTCGGCGGCTAATTTGACAGTGCCAAATCTACCGATGCAGATTCAGGTAGCGCGCTTATGGGCTATTGTTGAAGGGCGGCGCGACTATGAGTACTTTTAAACTCTTTTGCGGCAAGCCACCCAAGGTGACGACTGAATGCCCACACCCCGTAGGCAGTACGAACGTCAAATCGGGAGGGACCGCCCGATTCCCGAACGTTGACTGCCCTATTAAAGGACGGCGGCGCCGATTCGAGCCTTTCGGAGGACAACTCGCGTAACTTCCAAGAGCGCCCCGTTGCTGCGGGAAAATGCAGGCTTCGGCCAGCGCAACGCGATTCTCGCCGACGCCCTCAGTGCGACGGTTGCGTGGACAGAGGAAATGCGCAAAATCATCGCGGTAGAAGACCTGAACTTCACGGTAAAGAAGAAAGCGATGACCCAGCTCAGCCCAAGGGAGCGCGCATGCTCTCCGGGCCGCTCTACGCGACATACCGGCAGTTGCTCAAGGCAAAGTGCCTCCGCGCCGGCGTCGAACTGATCAGGACTGGTCCAGTCCTATACCTCAACAATCGGCACGGGGGAAATACGCATCGTGGCGGGTCCGGAGCGCGCGTGCTGCGGCGGCGGGCGTGATCGCGCGTCGCGGGCAGAAGTTGACTGAACGTCTACCAGGCGCCGGCACGGTTATCCTCGTTCCGTTGCGGGGTGGCCATCACACTCTCGAGCTATCTACAAGAAAAAGCCAGGATTCGCGTGCGGTTGCCTTGCGTAGTGTTCATGCGGCGTACGGAGGTGGCGTCCACGCCTGCCCGCTTGGACCCGCTTGATCACGCAATTCCTCCACTAGTCTTCTTCAAAGGATCGTCGAGTGCCAGTGCCTGGCGGCACGACCTGACACGCGGGGCCCCGAAGGCAAACCTTGTAGCCGTCTATGGACCTCCGAACCACCTAGCCACTACCACAATGGCTAACCAGTTGCTGCGGCCCGACCGCCCTCATGCGGCTCAAATTGCCGCGTACGCGCAGCGGACAGCAACTTCAGCATGATTTCGCGGAAAGAGGCAGCAAAATCTTTGTTTATGGGCTCGCGGAGTCTACCAAGGGAAGCGTGCCTGCGCGAAAGTTCCTAGGGAATCTCACTCGGCACGATGAGCTGCGCGAGGAATGCCGGCGCCGGATTTCGCAACGCAGGCTCTTCCATCCTGAGCGTCCGTTGCATCCGCCGACGCGGTGACGACTGTTTAAAAGACGACGCTACACAGCAAAATCAAAGGAGCTTTACATGCTTACCGAAACCGAACAGGCTGCCTCTTTCCGTATCGTAAACTTGCTGTCTGAACTTGCACATGCAGCGTTGCCACATACGCCAGACAAAGACATTGTCCTGAGCGCCGAGCAGGCGAAAGCGCTGCGCATATTCATCGACCTGATTTATAGATTTCGGCCATGCCCCTCCGCCGGACAATCCGACGGGTAGCAAACTACGTGAGGCAACAGGTCAGCACGAGTTGCAATTCTGATGAGTCAATGCGCCGGCCAAGATGTTTGTCGGTAAACCGGACTTCCTGCTTGACGCTGTCCACCGAACTTATCAATCAGGAGCTTTCGGCATTAGACCGCTGTTCTCGACGAGGAGAACAGGGATGAGTGTGACGCCGGCGTCAACCAACTTGTCATACGTACTCCAGCCCAGGAACATGACCTCCTTTCCCCCAGAAAGGTCGACCACTGGACGATGGTATCCGTGACTGATGGAAGCCGGAGAACGGTGCTCAAACCAGTCGGAGTCCGGCGAGTCAAACGCGTTTGTTCTAGCTTGCACCAGCTTCTGGTACGGCATTTCCACACTTGCACCAGCTTCTGGTACGGCATTTCCACACGCTTCATCTTGTCGAAGCCTGGATTATCCGTGACGAACGTCTCAACGTCTGGCTCATTGATCAAGATACCGCCCATCTGAAACTGTCTCACGCTCATGACTCTCTGTGGCTGTAGATTTTAGAATGGAATTTGTGCGCTCATACGTGGAACCGATACGTTCAATCCCCCTCCCGCAAGCGCAGATCCTCGACACGCTTGTTTTGAGGAATGGTTTGCCACCGAAGACGACTGTCTCCAATACATCGAGCGGCTGCGATGGCGAGACGGATTTGAATGTCCTCGCTGCGGATACCG
>NZ_JBNDMO010000080.1:0-3283 GCF_050436625.1 Paraburkholderia sp. GAS334
CAATGCGCCAAGGAGACGATTTACCCGTTTACCTCGGCCTTTCAATGGGTGACAGAATTACTGTCGCAACGGTGACAAATTTAATGCGGTCTACGCCAGCTGAGCCTGGCGTGCGCAGCGCCGCCGCTGACTGCCCCTGCGGCCGAAATCGTCGACGCAGTGGTTCGCATCTGGGGCAGCGACCTCGTCACGAAGACGTCGGGGCGACTGATGGCCGCCGCGCTCGCGGTGCCCGGCCCGATCGCCGGGGCCGAGACGTTCCTTCTTTCGATGAGAGATGACATTAAGAGCGGCCGGTTACGTGAAACGGGCGTGGCGTTTGAAGAGATCTTCGCTCGTCACCCCAATGTGTTCCTCGCCCGCGCAAGGGATCTGCTGGCATCATTCGGCGCTGGTCGTCGTCCGGCCCCACTCCGTTGAACGACTAAAGAGGTCCATACCTCGCAGGCGCGTTCCCGGTCGGGCTGGGCGACAAACACCACGAGCGAGCGAGTTCTGGTCGAGGCTTCAGCGCGGCGTCTTGACTCATGGCCAAGGTCAGTAAAATAGCGCCGGGACAATACAGACACCGGCAACGCCGGCACACATACATCAATGGCAACATCGCGCCGACGGCGACCAACACCACCGCCAGCTCCAACCCGAATCTACGCAAAGCTGCCGCTCGACGTCGAAGTGACCCTGCAGCGATTATGGGACCGCAACCTGCGCATCGACGACCGTCCAGCAAATCGCCGCGCGCTCGTCTCAATCGGCTATTACCGGCTGCTGATCTATATGCGCCGGTTTCAGAATCCGGCCACCAAGCGTTTCAGATTCGGCACGAGGTTCAGCGACGTCGTGGCGCTGTATGATTTCGATCGGCATTTGCGCAGCGTCACGATGGATGCAATCGAACGGATTGAGGTTGCACTGCGTTCGGCACTCAGTAACCCGCTCGCGCAAACTCACGGGAGCCACTGGTACGCCGATAAGAGCCTGTTCACGGACATTCGCGCGTACACGGGGGTACTGTCGACCGTTTCGCGCGAATGCAGTGAGAAGAAAGGGCCGGGATTGACGCATTATTATGAAACCTACGTTCAGCCCGACCTGCCGCCGACGTGGCTCGTATGCGAACATTTGTCGCTTGGGGCACTCTCGCGCATGTTCGACGCTTTGTCCGTGGCGCACCGCAAGACGGTCGCGCGACATGTCTGGTCCGAAGTGCCCGATGCGGTGCTTGTTTCGTGGCTGCGATCGTTGACGGTGCTGCGAAACGCGTGCGCCCATCACGCGCGACTATGGGATATGAAGTTAACGGTTTCTGCGCCCGTTACGCCTGGTGCGACGGGTCCGCTCGGCAGATACAGCCCGGGCATGAAAAACAACACGACTTTCTATGCCCGTGCCACCATGATGAAAGCACTGCTGGACCCGTTGGGATACGGCGCAGCGTGGCGGGAAGCGCTGGCGCGGTGCGTAAATTCCTGCCGGTTTTTCGACGCCGGGCAGCATCTTGGTTTTCCCAAAGAATGGGAGAAGACGGCGACATGGAGTTGACGTTCTATACAGAAGACCGTAAGATTGTTGATGAAAACGCTGGAGACGCCTCTCAACGATGCGCAACACTCTAAGCTCACCGAAGGGGCGCGAAAGCGCCCCTTTCCTATTTGTGCGCCATTTGTGATCCAGCGGAAGTGCCTCGTTGACCCCGGAATCGCAACCCTTTCGCGAAAAAACACGTGTCCTCTTTGGGCCATGAAGGCGTATGCGAAGCGTCATCTTCGCGTCGCCCCGGTCGTTGGCACCACCATCCGCCTGTCACTGGAGGAGCCAGGTGTCACGCGTTCGGCCACGTCTACCCTGCGACCGATCACGGACGGTGCACCACTGACGATGGACGATCTCAGGCAGCTACTGCCGTCCCTGGGCTCGGTCGTCTGGGTGTTTTCCAACAGCGGCGCTGCAGGCCGGTACGAACTGGCGACAGTCGCAAACGATATTCGGGTGAACCTGTTTATGGGCGTCGAAAACGGTCTGCCGGAGATCGACGCCGAAAGCAAACTGCGCGGCACTGCCGCTCGCCTTGTCGTTGAACTCGAATACGGCGGCTGACGCGCGGATCGCGATCGCCCGGCGCATTCGTCAGCGATTCACCACTTTCCATTGCCCGTCGATGAGGCTCACGATCACGTGTGGCTCGAAGGTCCCGCTCATGTCAGCCGCGACGACCGGGAACGCTTTCTGAACGTCGCTACGCCTGGCCCACTCCGCAGCGTCGGGAACAGAGTACGTGAAGTACACCCGCATGCTCTTGCGTCCGTCTACAGGTTCAAAATCTTCCCAGCGTGTGACCTTGTTGAGCACGCCATGTCCATAGCAAAACCGCGGTACGCCTTTTGTGAGACCTGGAGCGTCTCGGTACAGGGCCATCTGTTTGAGTCCCTCGCTGCTCGGGGAGAAACGCAAGCCGGGTTCACGATAGACCGACTCCCGCGCTGTGACTGGCGTCGCAACGAGTAGTCCCGCCCTAGTCAACGCCTGCCCGGCGTCCAGAAACCCGACCGGACTGCCCGCGTCGGAAAGACTCGCAGTCACCGGATACTCCGCTGGAGGGAGGCATCGCGGTGGCTGCAACTTCATCACCTCGTTGAGAGCCGCAGCGAAATTGGTCTCGCTGATGTCCGATTTGCTTGAACAGGCGGCGAGCGCGGCGATGGCACACAGGCTGACGACAAGGGCTGTTTTCGAATGCATGGTTAGCGGGCGTTGGTCTTGTATGTGTGGCAGCCCGAGAATCTATCACGCCCACAGGGAACGAGTCGCGCACGATGTGAATGAGCCTGCATGGTCATTGTGCGCGATTCTGCCGCCGGGGCAATTGCCCTTCAAAGTCGTCGCGGACCGACGTGGCCGGCGCCCATCCGGGTCGTCGGCGCAGCCAGTATCGCCCGAATGCTGGCCAGCGACGCACGGGCGACGGGACTGGGTGTAACCCGCATCGAGCTCAAGCCACGAGGCACCACAACGCCGAGCTGCCTGCATATCGTCGACAGGTAAGGCTTCGATGGGCCACCCCATTGCCGTACCGCATCGGTAATGGCGTGATCTCCTACGTGAATCCGGAGCCACGCCAGAACCTGACGATCGCGCTCGTTCTGCACCCGCACCAGATGTTCCATTGCATCCTCCAAGCTGTATATGGATAAGGGCTATCCTGTTAGCACCACAATTTCGGATTGCGGGCGTATGGGCGCTTGGTCGGAGTGGGTTTTCGGGTCACCGCCTTGTAGGTGACCGG
>NZ_JBNDMO010000081.1:0-2816 GCF_050436625.1 Paraburkholderia sp. GAS334
TGCGCCAGGTAAGGCACGACGTACCTTACCGCCGTTTCCGACGGGATTGATCGGGCGCGATGCGGCCATCGCGCAAGTTCGCGCCGCGCTCGATTCGGCACCTGTCCTGACGCTGACTGGCGCTGGCGGGATTGGAAAGACGACGCTGTCGATCGCTGTCGCGCACCAGATTGCCGAAGCGCACCTCAAGCCCGTCTGTTTCGTCGAACTGGCGGCACTGACGGACACGCAGGCGATCCTCGCGTCCATTGCGCAAACCTGTCACGTGTCATTCGACGGAGACTTTCCTTCCATCGACACGCTTGCGGCGACGCTCGCGGACAATCCCTGCACGCTGGTGCTCGACAACGCCGAGCACGCGATTACTCACGTGGCCCGGATTGTCGAAGCTCTGACGGTCGTCAACCCTGTATTGAGCGTTCTGGTCACGAGCCGGGAGCCGCTGCGCATCGCACAGGAAAGGACGATCCGTGTCGAACCTCTCGACGTGCCAGCGCACGACGCCACCGAACAGGAGGTCCTTGCGCAGTCTGCTGTGCACCTTTTTCTCGGGCGGTTGCAGGCGCTACTGGGAAAGGCCTGTTTCGACAAGACGGAAACATTGATGGCTGGCGAGATATGCCGCCGGCTCGACGGTATACCGCTGGCAATCGAACTGGCGGCAGCTCGCGTCTTTTCGTTCGGTATCGAAGGTGTGTATCGGCGCCTCGACGACCGGATGTCGATCCTGACGGGTGGATACCGTACCGCGTTGCCGCGTCACAAGACACTGCGTGCAACGTTCGACTGGAGCTTCGCTCTGCTCGATCCAGGTGCTCAGGCGCTGTTCCGGCGACTCGCGATGTTCGGAGGCGTATTCACGCTCGAAGCAATGTGCGCCGTTGCTTGCGATTCAGGCTTGACTATCGGTGCTGCGATCGATGGGATCAGCGAACTCGTGCAAAAGTCGATGGTGAATGTCAGCTTTGACGGTCCCGTCGCAGAGTACAAGATGAATGAATCGACTCGAGCCTATGCACTCGAGCAGCTTCAGGCCGAAAACGAAACACAGGAAATCGCATCGCGTATCGCGCGCTATTTCGCGTCGCGTTTAGACGCAGGGGCGGGTCGTACATATCCGCGGCAACGGGCGAACGACTCGTCTGATCTGCGGCAGACGCTCGACCATGCACGTGTCGCGTCCGATTGGGCGTTTTCATCTGGCGGCGATCTGCATCTCGCCGTCGAGCTGACTTCGATGTTGACGGGCGTCCTGCTGGGTTGCTGCCTGATCGAGGAATGCGGCATGTGGGCAGAACGTGCGGTAGCCGCGCTGAGCGAGCTGCCGCCCGGGTCGATAGATGCCGTGAGCGAGATGCGCGTGCGAGCGGCGTTGGCTGCGACGCTGCCGAATCTGTGTGGTCCGATCGGGCGTTCCAGGCAGCTCTGGAACGAAGTTCTCGGTCTGGCCATCTCGTCCGGTAACGACGAATTCCAGGCCCGTGCGTACTGGGGGCTCTGGAATGCCGCGCTATACGGCGGAAACGTGCAGGACGCGATTGATCATGCGCTGCGGTTTCAGACGTTCGCGCGGGATCGTGGTCATGCATGGCAGGAGACGCTGGCGAACCTGCTTGCCGCAGTCGCGCAACACTGCTTCGGGCAGCACGATCATGCGAAGTCGCGGATCGAAGCGGCCATGCAACATCTGGCCACTCACCCGGACGAAGCGGAGCAGATCACCAGCTTCGCTGTCAATCCTCTCGCCATCTGCTACGCCACGCTTGCGCGCATTGTCTGGTTGCAGGGCAATGCGGACGAGGCGTTGGCGTACGTCGACAAAGGTGTCGACCTGATTACACCGGAAACGATGGAGCCTTGGCTCACGCATGTGCTCGGCGTGGTTGCGGTGCCGATCGCATTGCTCTCGGGCGATTTGCAGCGCGGCCGCCGCTATCTGGACATCATGCGCTCTCAGGCGGCGCGACACCGTTTCACGATCTGGCGCAAATACAGCGAGTGTCTCGCGGCCTATTGTGATCTGCTCGCAGGAGAGACGGAACGTGGACTGTCGGTGCTGGAGGCGTCCCTGGATGCGCTGATTGCGCGAGGCTTCAGACGGCTGATTACACCGCTCGTCGTCCAGTGCGCCGAGGAACTGATCGCGGCCGGCCGCTTCGCCGACGCTGCGGCGCGGTTGTGCGATACATTGAGATTCTGCAGACGGAACGGCAAGCTGTTCGTTCTGCCTGAAGTATGGCGGGCGCTTGGTCTCCTCGCGCAAGCACGCGCAAGGCTCGAGGCGCAGGCAAGCGACACACGGCGCGACACACTCAACGAGGCGAGAGTGTGCTTCCTGGAAGCAATCCAGTTATCGCAGCACCAGGGGGCTCGTATGTGGGAACTACGCGCTACGGTTGCTATGGCGCGGCTGTCGCACGAGGATGGGCAAACGGCAAGCGCATTGGCCTTGCTGCAAAATCTTTCGGTCGGCTTTGAGCGCAGCAGCAGAAGCCCTGATGTCCAGGCACTGTTCGAACTGATCGATGCCTTGCATGTTCATCATGCAGAGCAACCAGAGGATGTCGCGTTTGAAGTTGTGCAGTCTCGTCAGACTAAGGGCATCGCATCGCTCGCATAAGGAGGGCCTTCAGGAATTTGAAATGCGAGAACCCGTCATTCCAGTGATCGGTTCACCGCGGAAACAGCCGCCGAAGGCGTATCGAATCAAAGGGCGGGTATGGGTCGACACGAGCCGATCGCGGAAGACAGACTACGGTTAGCTGCGGTGATTCGGCCCGAGGCCTGTCGCAGACAGTCGACCGTCTTTCCTTTCC
>NZ_JBNDMO010000082.1:0-2669 GCF_050436625.1 Paraburkholderia sp. GAS334
AGGCAGCGGCCGTGTTCGACAGCATTCGGGCGAAAAACGTCGAAGCCCGCGAGGTAGATCCGCCTGCGATTGGCAGCCCGTTCGATCGGCAATGGAGGAGGGGAGAAATCACCGCTTCGCACTTTCCGCTGGATCCGGGTCAGTTGTGCGCGGACTGTTCCCGTTGGCGTGCCGATATTTGCCGATATTTCTTCGGGCGTCATTCCTCGATCGGCGAGTTCCACCAGACTGGCCTGCTTAACCGTTACGCGCGCCATTCAACCATCTCTCCGTCCACCTATGCGATGACCGGATCTTAGCCGAAGTGAGGCGAAGTCAAGCTGGCGCCATCTCGCGGACCTTATGATCAGGTCACGGCACGTCGTCGCGCGGTGGCCATACGAAGCAATGCGGTCGATGTCGGTGTTCGGCTGGGTTCGGCCAGTTTGAGACGTTCAGAGGAAGCTTTCGCGGGTCCGCTCCCGGCTCGACATGAGACGGTCGCTGATCGCGCTCTGAGCTTGCCCGTCCGCCATTCCAGGGCATCGCGAATTGCGGACGAAGGTTGACCTGCTATGTGACCTGACGTCCAGGTGCGATAACGCCGCTGAATAATGCCCGGTCCACCACGGGTGACCGTGCTGCAGAAAAGCAGAGGTTCATTGGGCGGGCACACCACGTGAAGGCCGGCGCCTGAACGGGAACCGCTACCTGCGAAACGCGCTTCGCGTGCGCCGAAGCACGTCGACGTCCACCGACAAGCGGCTCAGATCACGCAGTCGGAACAGTTCCGCCGTCGATGACGTACTCAGTGCCGGTGATGGCGCTGGCCCGCGCGGAGACGAGGAAACCGATGAGTTCTGCCACCTCCCGGGGAGAGCATGGCCGGCCGAGAGGAATGCCTCCGAGCGAATCCATGATGATCTTGCGAGCGCCGTCCGTGTCGATGCCGTTCTGCCGGGCGATCTCAGCAACGAGACCCGCGGCGGCATCCGTTTCAACCCAGCCGGGGGAGACACGCACGACCCGAACGCCTTTCGGACTAACTTCCTTGGACAAGGCTTTGCTGTAGTTCGACAGGGCAGCCTTGGCGGCGGCATAGGCAATCGTGGCCTCCGGCAACGGTAACTGCCGCTGGATCGACGTGACGTGGATGATGACGCCTGAGCGCTGCTCGACCATCGAGGGCAACAGCGCGCGATCGATGCGTACTGCCGGGAACAGGTTCAGGCTCAATGCCTTGTTCCATTCGTCGTCGTCGAGCACACTGAAGCCACCCGCTGGCGCAGATGAGCCACCCGCCACATGCACGATTATATCGACGCCGCCGAGCCGCTCGAGCACGGCGTCGACAATGGTTTTACAACCCTCGGCCGTCGTGATATCCGCACCGATGAACCTTTCTTCGGTAAGGTCATCGGAACGCGAACGTGCCGTCGCGAGGACGTTCGCTCCCGCCTCGCAAAGGTGTGCGACAACTGATTTACCGACGCCTTTGGTCCCGCCTGTAACAAGCGCCCGAAGGCCCCGAAGTTCAAGTGCCGCGCTCATCAGTGAATCTCCAGGGACACGATCTTGCCGTCGGCCAGGACAAACGTGTAGGTCAGCTCGACCGGGCTGCCGGGGAAGGCGCCCGTGAGCCTGGCGCGCATCGTCACGGCGACGCCATCCTGGGACAAGTCCAGCGGCTCGATGGCGTACTGGTACTTGGCTTTGGTGTCTTTCTTCCAGGCCTGGATGGCTTCGAGCCCCTCGATAGTGCGGCCCTCGTCGCGCACGACGGCGTCAGCAGCGAAGCAGTCCGCGAGAGGAGCGGTGTCGCTGGTGGTTTCCGCGTTCAGATAGGCATTCAGTGGCGGCGGCAGGGTTATGTTCATCGGACTTTTCCTGAACGTCACGTTTGCAGGTCCCAATGATGGCGCTATAGTTACCACATCGCAAGAACGCACTAAAAAGTAAGTAAGCCGTGCCCAACCGAAAAGCCTACACTCCCACGACCGCCGCGATCGACGTCGAAGCCGCATTCAAGCTGCTGGAAGGACGTTGGAAGCTGGTCATCCTGTTTCACCTTTTCGGTGGTCAGGTGCGACGCTTTTCGGACCTCGAGAGGCTGATCCCCGGCATCACGCAAAAGATGCTTGCCCAGCAGCTGCGCCGCCTCGAAGAGGACGGCATTGTGACGCGCACGGTCTATCACCAGGTGCCGCCGAAGGTGGACTACCGCCTAACCGATTGGGGCCAGGCGCTCTGCCCGGCACTGGATGCGATCCTGAAATGGGCGGAGCGCCGTGAAGACTTTCCATCGGCTGCGTCGAGTGTGCGTGCCAAAGACTGACAGACCTGTTTTCCTGAATTCGAATTCTGTGGGTCGTCGACGAGGTGTCTGCTGCAAGTCAACGGATGCGTCTGCATCGGTTTGGGGTGTTCTCCCAACGTTTTCGGAGTCACACCGTCGGGGCGCGGTATGGTCGGACCGCGTCAGCGATCCGCCACTTTCCGTGATGGCCGACGAGATAAAGGCCGACGCGTTATCCGCGGTCGTCTCATGTCGCTCCCGGAGCGGACGGTGGTAAAGCTTGTCCGAGCGGCTCCATCGGGTCGACACGAGCCGATCGCGGAAGACAGACTACGGTTAGCTGCGGTGATTCGGCCCGAGGCCTGTCGCAGACAGTCGACCGTCTTTCCTTTCC
>NZ_JBNDMO010000083.1:0-2580 GCF_050436625.1 Paraburkholderia sp. GAS334
GGGTTGCGCGAGTCCGAGCGGCTTTTTAATCAGCATTTCGTCATTTCGGATAGAGCGGAAGATTGATTCAACGAACTTCTAACTCAGGACACTAGCACCAATTCTGAACTCCAACAGTGGCGACGGCGTGCTGCAACTGCCTGACGCGCTCTGGGCGGAAATCGGAGCCCAAGGCTGGCAGGTTGACGATGTAATTGAAATCGACGTGTCCGGGCCCGGCCGCGCGACGATCCGAAACCAGTATGCAGAATGTCGTCGGCTTTCCGTGCAGAGAAAAGATTGAAGGGCAGTCCGCGCTGCTAATCCGATCCGAAGCCCGGCGGTGCGATCCAGTCCGCTGGCACGAGGCCCAGTTGCTTCGCCGTCGCTGTGGGCAGGCGCAACAAGACCGTAGGCGCGTTGCGGCATCCTTGCCATTGAAGGCGCGATCGAGTTCCTAAGGGACTCAATGACGCCACTGGTGGGGTTATCGCTGAAAGCTACGCGCGGTTGAGCGCAACGGCCGACCCGAGGGAGCATGGAAGACCGTTCGGCCAGTTTCGCCCTGCCGTCGTCCGAACAACACTATTTTCCATAGATTGTCGCAATTTCGGCAACATTGTGAGTTCTTCTCCAAGGCTTCTGCCGCCAACGCGACGAGCATACGATTTGCCCTGACGGTGATCGGCGGCGGCATGTGCACATTGCGAATCGGAATTCTCGTTGCTGCCCGCCTCTCCGCTCCGTTGACGGGACAACAAGCCCAGCATAGCCATTTCGCAATTGAGAGACCATGACTAAAGAATCAGGAAAGCTTTCCCTTAACGCCAAACGGCGGAATTTGATGATAGGCGGGGTCGTCGGGACGATGGCCAGCACTATGGCTATGGGTACCGGCAAGCAAGTGGACCTCGGATCCAGCCGGCAAGCTGCGAGAAATCATAAGGATGACGTGATCCGCACAAAAGACGGAGTGAGTTTGTACTTCAAGGACTGGGGTCCTCAGGACGGTCCGACTATCACGCTGAGTCATGGCTGGCCGCTCAGCTCAGATAGCTGGGAGAACCAGGCCTTTTTCCTCGCGTCGCAGGGTTTTCGCGTCATCACCCATGATCGTCGCGGCCACGGCCGTTCGAGCCAGCCGTGGGATGGCAACGACATGGATCACTATGCAGATGACCTCGCGACCGTTATAGAGACGCTCGGATTGCGCAACGTTGCGGTTGTTGGCTTTTCGACAGGAGGAGGCGAAGTCGCCCGCTATATCGGCCGTCATGGCACGTCGCGTGTATCAAAGATCGGCCTGATTTCGGCGGTTCCGCCGCTGATGGTCAAGACTCCGGACAATCCACGTGGCGTGCCTATCGAAGTCTTCGATGGTATTCGCGACGGCATGATTGCCAATCGTGCTCAACTGTTCAAGGACATTCCGTCGGGTCCGTTCTACGGTTTTAATCGCCCGGGTGCCAAGGTTTCCCAAGGCCTGATCGACGCGTGGTGGCTCCAGGGAATGACGGGCGGATTCAAGAATACCTACGACTCAGTCAAGGCCTTTTCCGAAACGGATTTCAGGGCGGATCTGAAGAAGTTCGACAAGCCGACGCTGATCGTGCACGGCGAGGATGACCAGATCGTACCGGTCAATGTTGGGGGACGCGCCAGTAAGAAGCTGGTGCCTCACGCCATCCTCAAAGTCTATCCCGGAGCGCCGCACGGACTAACGGACACACACAAGGATCAGCTTAACCAGGATCTGTTGTCTTTCCTGCTCAGCTGATTGCGACAGATCATCGTAAATCTTGCGCTTGTTGTCGGAGGAGTGGTTTCACGACTATTTCGAGCCTGCGGAGGTTCTGAGCTCACAGTCAATTAGTACCGACCCATGTGTGGAACTGGATGAACGTTGCCCGTAGCAACATGGACACCTTGTGCGCGAGCCTCTGCGGGCGTCCACATGTGACGCAGGCTCCGCTAGCGGACTTTCGGGATTTTTATGCTTACTCAATCAGGTGATCCGTGGTTACGAACGAGACGTCTCCAATAAATAAGGGTGCTTTATCGATTGAACAGGACAGAATTCCAGACGGCGGGCGCAGCGGTTTCCTTGAGCCTGAAAGCGGAGAAGTCGAACTGCCCCTTGCGAATGCGATGCATCAACTCGATGCCCGAAATCGTGGTCGCGGCGCTCCTGAACCATTTGAAGCCGAGCATCACGTTCGTTCTGGACTTGATGTTTCGATGGTCCTGTTCGATCAGATTGTTCAGGTACTTCGAGGACCGGACCTTCGTTTCCTCGGGCAGCAGACCGTCAGCGATCATCTCCCGCACGGCCCGGTGCGAGGCCGCATACCCATCGAGCGTGATCGTCTCCGGTGGCTGGCCCTGATGCTGGATTGCCTTGCTGAAAAAGGCTTTTGCCGCAGCCACGTCGCGCTTTGCCCTGAGCGTGAAGTCCACCGTCTGGCCGGCCCGATCCACCGCCCGGTACAGATAAACCCATTTGCCGCGAATCTTCAGTGGAGTAAGAAACAGGGCGTAGTCGAACTATTTCCCTGTTTCTCCTCCCCGAACCGGACGTGCACCTCTCAGCGCATCCGGCTC
>NZ_JBNDMO010000084.1:0-2580 GCF_050436625.1 Paraburkholderia sp. GAS334
CGCCCGTACTGCAGACGTGATGCGGACGGATGTCCGTTCGGAATTGGAAAGCGGCCGTTGCCAACACGGTGACCCGAATGACGGCTCGGGGTCGAACGGCGTCGGCCGCTGCCGCGACTCATCGTTGGTCACGGCCGAGCGAATCGACAGTAACGCTATGTTGCCGCTTAGATCGCCGTAGGCACTGAACATTCAGCCGAAAAGGCCGTGCAAATACCACCGGGCTTCATCGTCATCTCGACTTCCAACGCGCTCGCGATAAATCCAGTAACAGATTGCATCCTCCGATTCCGCGACGAAATAGTCGCGCGTAACAATGTCGCCGTCGAACCAGCCAGCCTCGACGCGCTCGCCGGACGAAACCATGCGCAGCGGTGTACCGTAGAAAGGGCGATGTCCGCGCATCAGCAGTTTCGCCGGCGTCTCCAGCAACCAGACTGACCGCGGCGAATCCGACGGCGGCGCAGTCCATTTCGCGGGATCATTCAACGGCACCCAACGCGCGGCAATCTCCGGCCGATGATCGGCAGCTGGGGCAGGTCGCAGTACGTTTTCAGCGCCAAGGCGGGCTGTCAGCAGTTCGAGCAGTCGATTGTGATCCGCCGGCGAGCCACCCGGCTCAGGGAACAGTTCGGCGGAGAGCGGAGCAGCGTCCTCGACATCGCTGGCGTCGATCGCGAGGCCGATGACTGGCGCGACAAGTTCGACGCGGCCCAGACGTTCCTTCAACAGGCGAACCAGATGTTCTTCCTTCCACGTTGGCTCGCCGAGCGCAATTTCAATCTTCGTTGGATCCACTGCGGATCGGCCGCGTTCGTGTTCCAGCATGACGACGAGCTTTCTTACTGCGAGTTGCTGATTCACAAGCCACCCGACCAGTTGCACGATTACGCGGCGCGCTGCGAAAAGGCAGGCCTCCGCATGCTCGATCCGGTCCGGCATCTCGATTCGCGCCGTGAACGTCGGTGGCAGCTGCAACCACTCGTGCGCTTCGGGCGAGACGCCGATGGCCCGGTCGACGAGATCGAGCAATGCGGTGCCACAGCGTTTGTTCAACCCCGGGCGCGGCAGTCGCTGTAACTGCCCGACAGTCTCACATCCGATTCCCGACAACCATTCACCATAGCGTCTCGCCGGCGGCAGTTGCGTGACGGGCATTGGCGCGAGAGAGCGCGCGAATGAACGTGCCGACAGTGCCCGGCCGCCGCCATTCTGCGCAAGCAACCATGCCCCCTGGCCCGTGGGCGCGATGCCGAACGTTCCCGTCACGCCAACAGCGTCCGCGACACCCCGGCACGCGCGGAGCAATGCCCGCACCCCGCCAAAGAGACGAAGACTGGCCGACACGTCGACGAGCACCGTGTTTTCTTCAGCCACCACGACTTGCGGCGAGAACTGCATCAATCCTGTGGCCAGCGCGACCAGCGTGTCCTGCTCGCGGGACGCGTCGCGCTCGCGCAACTCTGCGTGGGGCGCCAGCGTAAGCACGCCTCCCCGACGCATTCCACGGCGCACGCCCGCGTCGCGCGCGATAGCGTCCAGTTCGACCACCTTGTCGCGCTCGAGGATCGCAACGCCGTCGGCCGACTCATGCGACCACTTCGGCCGGAACACTTCGAGGCACAACGATGGGAGATGCGCGCCGATCCACAATTGCATGCCGGTTTTGATTCAGGATGGGTGAGGGCGCGAGCGGCACGAACAGCGGTTCGTCGCGTTTCGGGCCGCGGCGTTTCACGAAGTCAATGTTGACGCCGCCGCGCGCGGGTCGAAGGGTCAGTCGTAGCGGCGCCGGCGAGGAATCTGCCGCCGCCGCGAGCGGCCGCACCATCACGAAAAACATGTCCGTGGTCTGGGCCGCCAGATGCAATCGCCGCAGTGCTTCTGCCCGGACATGGGTCTGCCAGAAGAGGAGTGCAGCGCAGGTGCCCGCGCGCAGAACCTGCTCGGCACACCAGAGCGCGTCGGCTGTCGTCATGGGGCGCAGCACCGTGAGATTTTCGCCAGTCACGCCCCACCATCCGAACGCGCCAATCTGGAGGCGATGAGGCGGCTGGATCAAAATGACCGGTCGCTTGTCGCTCATGGCCAGCGCAGGCTTCAGGAGCCGCAGTTCGCCGCACCCGGCCTGTTGTACGAGCAAGTCGGTGAGGACCCCGACCGGCCAGCCGCCGCCGGGCAATTCGGCTGCCATCGCTTCGCTTCCGCACGGAATCACCCGCGTTCCCCCTGAAGCGAGTTGGGAGCCGCGCCAGAGCATCGGATGGAGATCTTCGAGGGGAAGCCTCGCCGCATTCATACACACCTCAATACTGTATAAATATAAGGGCTATCCTGTTAGCACCAACTCGGCCATGATTGCAGGATGAAAGAAACCCTGCACATGCCTACTGCCGGCGAAGACTATCCTCGAACATGGACCCAGTTTGAGGAATGGTTTGCCACCGAAGACGACTGTCTCCAATACATCGAGCGGCTGCGATGTCGAGACGGATTTGAATGTCCTCGCTGCGGATACCGGCACGAACCTTACCGTGGCAGCCGTTCCCGACTGATCTGCCGATCGTGCCATCTTCAATG
>NZ_JBNDMO010000085.1:0-2573 GCF_050436625.1 Paraburkholderia sp. GAS334
CTGTCCGCGCCGAGTGAATTTTGAGCCACCGCGCCGATCGAGTTTTGAGCCGGGGTGGAGACCGGTCTAAAGCAGGACTGGTTGTGGATAAGTGTATGGGTTTCCGGCGCGGTTGTCCTCCTTCAATGAGGGTGCGTTGCGCGGTGAACGATGATCAAGCCGATTCGGTCGCGCTCGCGCCGTCGCCTTTGCGCGCCGCTTCACGCGACCGGATGCGCTTCTTTGCACTCGCGCTGCTATGCCGGAAACGGTAGCTTTCGTTGCCGGTCTCCACGATGTGGCAGTGGTGCGTCAGCCGGTCCAGCAATGCCGTGGTCATCTTCGCGTCGCCGAACACGCTGGACCATTCGGCGAAGTCCAGATTCGTTGTAACGGCAACGCTCGTGTGCTCGTACAGGCGGCTCAGCAGATGGAACAGTAGAGCTCCACCGGCCTGGCTGAAGGGCAAATACCCGAGTTCGTCCAGAATGACCAGGTCAAGGCGCAGCAGGCTCGCCGCGATCCGCCCGGCGCGGCCCTGCGCCTTCTCCTGCTCCAGTGCGTTGGCCAGATCCACGGTCGAGTAGAAGCGAACCCGCTTGCCGTGGTGCATGATGCCGGACACGCCGATGGCCGTCGCCAGATGTGTTTTGCCCGAGCCCGGTCCGCCGACCAGAACCAGGTTGTGCGCGCCCTCGGTGAACGTCATGCCGGCCAGTTGCATGACGAGCTGGCGGTCGACCGCCGAACCGTCGAAGTCGAAGCCGGCCATATCGCGATGCACCGGGAACTTCGCCGCGTTCATCTGATGGCTGACTGACCGTACGGCCCGATCGGCACTCTCGGCCTGCAGCAGCCGTTCGAGCAGCCATTGCGAAGACGAGACCTCGACGTTACCCTGTTCGAGCAGTTCGGCCCAGCCGGCAGCCATACCGTGGAGCCGCAGTTGCTTGAGTTCGACGATCAGATCACGCATGACCGGCCTCCCGCGGTTGCAGTGCCGGGCGCAGCCCGTCATAGCGCGACGTATCGGCCAGCGGCGGTATCGCCAGTTGCAACGCCGTATCGATCTTCGGCGGCATCTGCACACTGCGCATGCGCGACAGCACGTTCACCACATGCTCGACGCTGACGCGCCCGGAGGGCGGCGCCTGCTCCAGTGCCAGCTCGACCGCAATCAGCACGGCGTCCAGGCCGCTCTCCGGCACCAGCGCCAGAACCTTCGCCATCACGCGGTCGCCGCCCGTCTCGCGCAGCAGCGCCCGACGAAGGCGTTGCAACGGCTCGGGCATCTCCAGGAACGGCGCACCGTTGCGCAATGCGCCGGGCTTGCGCTGGATCAGCGGGATGTAATGCTGCCAGTCGTAGCGCACCAGACCTTCGTCGGCCAGTCGTTCGTGTTCGGCCACCATGGCGTCATCGCCCACCACCACCACACGGCCAGGATAGAGCCGTGTGCTGAGCATCTGGCCTGCAAATTCACACGGCACCGAGTAGCGATTGCGGCCAATCACCACCAGGCACGTCGACGAGACCCGTGCTGCGCGCTCAACATAACCTTCAAACGGTGTGGGCATCGGCATCAGATGGGCGCGCTCCTGCTCGAACACGTCGGCAACGCTCAGGTCCCGATAGTCCGGATGCTTCACCTGCTCCCACAACGACCGGCAGCGGGTCGCCAGCCATGCATTCAGATCGGCGAAACTGCCGAAGCGCTGCGCACGCGCGTCAATCCAGATACGCAGGCGGCTGTCCTGCACGTTCTTCTCGACGACGCCTTTCTCCCAGCCGCTAGCTACGTTGCAGAAGTCAGCATCGAACAGGTAGTGCGAGCACATCACTGCGAAACGCGGATTTACCGTGCGACCTTTGCCTTTGTGAACCTTATCTACGGCCGTTTTCATATTGTCGTAGATACCCCGGCGGGCCACCCCGCCGAAGGCCGCAAACGAGCGCGTATGGGCATCGAACAGCATCTCGTGCCCCTGGCTCGGATAGGCAACCAACCAGAACGCCCGCGACGCACATAGCTTCATGTGCGACACCTGCAGCTTGCGGTAAATGCCGCCGACAACCAGTCCTTCCTCGGACCAATCAAACTGGAACGCTTCGCCCAGTTCGAATTGCAACGGCACAAACGCCGACGTCGAAACCGCATTGCCTTCACCTTGCCGCCATGACCGGATGAAATCGGTCACCCGCGAATAGCAGCCATCGTAGCCGCTCGCCTTGATCTCCTGGAACAGCATCCAGGCGGTGCGCCGCTCCTTCTTCGGCCGCCGCGCGTCGACACTGAGCGCCTGCACCAGCGCCTCATGAAACGGCGTTAGCAGGGTCGACTGCGAGCGTCGCTGATATTTCGGCTCCTCCTGAAGTATTTGCTAATCGTGTTGCGTGACAGGCTTGTGAGGCGCGCTATCTCGCGTACCGACTTGTTCTGGCGGTGGAACATCCGCCGCACCTTTCCAATCATTGTCATCGGGATCATCCCCAAACACCCTGCCTGAAAAACTAGCAGGATAGGTTGATTACCCGGCTCAATTTTCAGTCGGCGCGATCCCTACAAGTGGCTCAATTTTCGGTCGGCGTAAACA
>NZ_JBNDMO010000086.1:0-2568 GCF_050436625.1 Paraburkholderia sp. GAS334
CCTTTGGGCCGTCCGCTCATCGTTACCTCCCGTATCAAGTGCCACACAAGACACTTTAGTACGGGATTGACATCTTTCAATGAATTTCTAACTCATGACACTAGGGAATCGCATCCTCGCTGACCGAATCGGCGGATCGCTGCTAGAGGCAGTTGAGCACAGGCTGGAAGTGAATGGCGCCCACCAACTGCCATTTGGAGCATTCTCCCTTTCCCAGAATAACACCGGCCTGCGCGATGCGATTAATGTGCAACTTCGTTTGTATCTCGGCTCATCAACGCATCGCACCCGCATGGCGGAATTCCGTCTTACCCATAACGAGATCAACCCGGCCCTCGACCAGTAAGCTGAAGACGATCTTCGGGCAGAAGGCGACATTCACCAGTACATTAGGATCTGATACTTCCCTACATTCAATCCAGTCGTCGGCAAGGATATCCTCAATGAAGCTTTGGAGCATTCGCGATTACGTGTTTTTGCTTTCAGCGCAATCGGCGTCCACTTTAGTTGGTGCTGGTATGAACGTGGTCTTTCCGCTGCTAATCCTGAAGTTCACTGGATCGATGGCTGCCGCAGGGGTGGTGGGTGTCTTGAGGTCCGCGCCTTACTTATTCTTGAGCCTGCCGTTAGGGGCGCTAGTCGATCGATGGAACCGCAAACACATCATGATGGCGTGTCAGAGCGGTCGATACGTCTGCTTCTTCGTCCTTGGCATAATGGCACATTATGGTGTAGTCAATCAGTGGCACATTTACTTCGTCTGCACAGTAGACGGCATCTTGTTTGTATTCTTCAATATCGCTGAAGCGGCAGTCCTGTCGAGCGTAGTGCCTCGCGAACTGCTGTCCCAGGCATCTAGCACGAACGAGGCTGGCTTCGGTACCGCGATGATTCTCGGGCCGGCTGCCGCCACTTTGGTCTATCAAATTTTGGGGATTAGTGGAGCGCTTTTCGCCGGCGCAGTTTGCTACCTTTGTTCCTTCATCTTCCTCAAGATACTCAAGACCGAACTGAATGTTCCGCGTGTAGACGGACGCCGTTCGTTGACCAAGGACATTGCGGAGGGAGTTCGATGGCTTTTGGGTGCCCGCCTAGTTCTTTTGCTTGCATGCATGATGGGGGGCTTGAATTTAATCAACGCCGCAATGCCGCTTTTGGCAATCACCGTGGGACAACGTTTGGGGGTCAGCGATACGTCGATTGGCACGATGGTCGCATGCGGTGGCATCGGAAGTGTTCTCGGATCCATTTGCGGCACGCGTTGGTTGCGGGTGCATGGTTTTGGCCGAGGAGTGGTGCTGGCTGCCTGGCTCCATGCGATTGCTTTTGGTGCGTTGTTCATTGCGACAAATATGCCGAGGCTGGGCTTAGTGTATGGGTTAGTCGAAGCGTTCTACTCTCTCTACGCCGTTATGCAATTCGCTTACCGTGTCAGGTCCGTGCCAGAAAAGCTTCAGGGAAGGGTCAACAGTTCATGCCGATTGATAGCCTTTTCTCTGTATCCGTTGGGCTCGGCGGTCGCTGGGATAATCTCCGAATACTGGGGCGTACAAGTTCTATTGACTCTATTTACTGCGGTTGCAGTCCTGCTCGCCTGTACTCTATCGCTCAGTCGGTCGATCGCGCCGGCATGGAATGAAGGTTCGGTTCGGGAAGGCTTACGAGATTGATCGTGCTCCCGCGGAAAACCGGTTTGGCGATACCTGTCACGCAGTGGGCGCTGGGGGATATATCGAATCAGCAAAATGATCAATGTAGCGGGTACGCACGTCCCAGCAATGGTAACCGTCCCCGCTATCGTGCTGCGAATGGCCGCTATGGAGAAAGCCAAACGGCTGAAAAGGGTCCAGAGTGTGTGAAAACGCATTGATCGCCTAAACTAAATCAACGCACTGAGCCCGGGTGACTCATGAAGCGATTTGTCGAAGGCGATGACCGCAAGCAGGTCGCACTACTTCCAGAATGCGTCGATGACTACATCGGACAGGACAATCCGGTGAGAGTCATCGATGTCTTCGTCGACGAACTGGATCTTGCAGAGCTCGGTTTCAACGGTACCACGCCGGCGATCACGGGCCGCCCGTCCTATCACCCAGGCGTGATGCTCAAGATCTATATCTACGGCTACCTGAACCGGATACCTTCGAGCCGGCGTCTCGAGCGTGAATGTCAGCGCAACGTCGAGCTGATGTGGCTAACGGGACGTCTGGCTCCGGACTTCAAGACGATCGCCGACTTTCGCCGTGACAGCGGCGCAGCCATTCGCAACGTATGCCGGCGTTTCGTCGAACTGTGTCGCGGGCTGAAGCTGCTAGCCAGTGACATGGTGGCCATCGACGGTAGCAAGTTCAAGGCGTCAAACAGCCGCGACAGGAACTACACGGCGAGCAAGATCGACAAGCGTCAGCAGCAGATCGAGGAAAGCGTGCAGCGATATCTCGACCTGATTGAAACCGCAGACCGGACCAGTCCAACAGGTTTCGATGTGAAGACCGTTCGCCTGTACGAGAAGATCGCCCGCTTACGCCAGCAGATGCGTGAGCTCGCACAGGTCAGGAAGCAGTTAGA
>NZ_JBNDMO010000087.1:0-2523 GCF_050436625.1 Paraburkholderia sp. GAS334
GTAAGCGTCTCACTGCGGCCGTTCTCCGAGCAGCGGTGAATGGAGGTAATTTGGTTCCCACCAAATATTTTGGTGGGAACCAAAGTGGCCGAGATAGTCGATAGCAGAACCCAAGCTCCCGGTAAGCGCCCGAACTTTCCACGCGAGTTCAAACGGCAACTCGCCGAACAGACCTTCGAGCCCGGCGCGTCAGTATCGCTGGTCGCACGTCGCAACGACATTAACACCAACCTGCTGTTCAGATGGCGTCGCCAATATCTTCAGGGAGCATTTGGGGCGCCGCATCTGGAGCACGCGAGACAGCAACCTGATGGTGACGTTGCGCCGTTACTCCCGGTGAGCGTGGTCGCCGAAACCGAGGCGTCGATATCCACGCGCGAGGCCGTGACGGAGAACACCTGCGAGATCGAATTTGACCGAGCACGCCTTCGGATTCGAGGCAACGTGTCGCCAGATATGCTGCGCTTGCTCATTCGGGAGCTGTCCCGATGATCGGATTGCCGGCGGGAACCCGCATCTGGATCGCGGCTGGCATCACCGACATGCGCTGCGGATTCCAGGGGCTCGCAGCGAAGGTGCAAACTGCACTGGAGGAGAATCCCTTTGGCGGCAATGTCTTCATCTTCCGTGGCCGGCGCGGTGACCTCATCAAGATTCTGTGGGCCACCGAGGACGGGCTATGGCTCTTGGCGAAGCGGCTTGAGCGAGGGCGTTTTGTCTGGCCGCAGGCCGACGGCGGCAAGGTCCATCTGACACATGCACAGTTGTCGATGCTACTCGAGGGCATTGACTGGCGGCAGCCGCGTCGAACCGCGGCGCTATCGGTGTTGTAAACGCTTCGGGGCACGCGTAAACTCCGGCGCATGACCGATGATGCCCGTCTTCCGGATGACGTTGATGCGCTTAAGGCCTTGGTGCTCGAGGCTCGCGCCCAGCTTGCCGAGCGCGATATCGAGATCGAACAACTCAAGGCCCAGATCGACAAACTCAAACGGATGCAGTTCGGCCGAAAGTCCGAGCAGCTAGACCGGCAGATCGAGCGGCTTGAGACCGAACTGGACGAGCTGAGCGGTGGGCGCGGTGTCGCGGATGTTCGCCGCGCCCGCGCATCGGGCACGAGTGTGCCCGTCAGCGCAGCAGCCTCGAAGGAGGCGTTGCCTCCCCATCTGCCGCGTGAAGAGCGCGTGCTCGAACCCGATCCGAGCTGCCCGAACTGCGGCAACACCATGCAGCCACTCGGCGAGGACGTGTCCGAGCAGCTTGCCCGTGTCGCTGCCATGTTCAAGGTGATTCGCACGATCCGGCGCAAGGCAGTCTGCACCTGCTGCAAGCACATCTCGCAGCCGCCGATGCCGGGCTTGCCAATTGAGCGCAGCATCGCGCATCCGAGCCTGCTTGCTGACATCGCCGTTTCGAAGTTCGCTGATCATCAACCGCTATACCGGCAGTCGGCAATTGCCGCGCGTGACGGCGTGAAGCTCGACCCCGCCAGCATGGGGCGCTGGGTCGGCCAGTGCGAGGCCTTGTGCGAGCCGTTGACCGAAGCGCTGCGCGTCTACACGATGGCAACCTTCAAGCTGCACGCGGACGACACGCCGATCCCAGTGCTTGCGCCGGGTAATAAAAAGACGCGCACGGGTCGCCTGTGGGTCTATGTTCGCGACGACACCCGCTCGGGCTCGACGGACCCGGCCGCAGTCTGGTTTGCCTACTCGCCTGACCGCAAAGGCATTCATCCGCAGACTCATCTCGCCGGATTCAAGGGCATCCTTCAGGCCGACGCCTACGGAGGCTTCGACGAGCTGTATGCGGGCGGCAGGATCCGTGAGGCGGCTTGCTGGGATCACGCGAGACGGTACATATACGACGTTCATGTCCGGACGCCGACTGAGTCGACAAGGCACGTACTCGAACTGATCGGCGCACTCTATGGCATTGAGACTGATATCCGGGGCAAGGCCGCCGCCGAACGGTTGCGCGTACGGCAGGAAAGGAGCCTCGCGGTGCTCGGGACCATCAAGGCATGGATGACGGAGAAAATGGCGCACCTGTCGGCAAAATCCGAGTTGGCAAAGGCGATACGCTACTCGCTCAATCAATGGGACGCACTTGTTGTGTACTGCGAAGACGGTCGTATCGAGATCAGCAACGCCCTCGCGGAAAACGCGCTGCGCTGCGTCAGTCTGGGGAGGAAGAACTTCCTGTTTGCAGGCTCCGACAGTGGAGGTGAGCGGGCCGCCGCGATGTACGGCCTCATCGGGACATGCAAGCTGAATGACATCAACCCGCGCGCCTACCTCGAATACGTCCTGACTCACATCGCGGACCACAAAATCAGTCGGATCGACGAACTGCTGCCCTGGAACGTGGTCGGCAAGTTGCCCACGCAATCCACTCCGCCGTCAGCGACAACCTGATCTCCGCAACGTCTCCCGAATCTATCCGCGAGCCATCGATCACGCGCTACCACTAGCGTGCCACGCGCGCGCGACACATCGCGAACGGTCGACGCGAGGCGCTTAC
>NZ_JBNDMO010000088.1:0-2508 GCF_050436625.1 Paraburkholderia sp. GAS334
ATTGCATCCTGCAGCGTCCCGGGGACAACGGTGGGGCCGATCGCTCGTGCCCGTTGCATCAGCGTCTCGGGAGGGCGCCGGCTGGCGACGGTCACATCGATGTTCTTTCTTGCAAACGCTCGGGCGAGGGCCTGGCCTACCGCGCCGAAGCCAATAATCGAATAGTTCATGCGAACTCTCCATTCAGTATTGTAAGGAATCCATATTTATTGACACAAATCAGATCACCTTCGTCGAGTTGAAAGATCCTTCTACACGCTTTCGGCGCGATTTCAGATGGCCGAGAAGCCGCCGTCGACAGACAACTCCACCCCATTCACGAAGCTCGAATCGTCTGAAGCAAGAAACAGCGCGACCGTCGCAATTTCCTCAGGACGCCCCATCTTTCCCCGCGGGATCAGGGATTCGAACATCCGCTTCGCCTCCTCGGTGAGAACCTGGTCCTGCATCGGTGTGGCGATCGGCCCCGGGCTCAGCACGTTCACCCGGATATTCCTGCCCTTCAGTTCGTTAAGCCACGTGCGTGCGAATGAGCGCAACGCCGCCTTGCTCGCCGCATACACGCCATAACCAGGAAAACCTTTCACCGAAGCAACTGACCCGGTCATGAAGATCGACCCGCCATCGTTGAACAGCGGCAACGCCTTCTGAACCGCAAACAGCGTTCCGCGCGTATTCAGACCGAAGGTCGCATCGAAGTGCTGCTCGGTAATCTCGCCCAGAGGGACGGCTTCGCCCGTGCCTGCGCTCGCGAACAGGATGTCAATCTTGCCCTTTTCCCGCTTGACTGTATCGAACAGGCGGTCGAGGTCGTCCAGATTGGCCCCGTCGCCGCGCACGCCGGTCACGTTCCGGCCAATCAGCTTGACGGCCTCGTCGAGCGCCTCCTGCCTCCGGCCCGTGATGAAAACATACGCGCCTTCTTCAACGAACCGCTTGGCGCTCGCCAGCGCCATGCCGCTCGATCCACCCGTGATGACTGCAACCTTACCCTCAAGCTTTCCCATGACATCTCCTTTCGTGGTGTCGTCTGCGCCTCTGTTCCCATCTGCACAAATGTGCTGTATCTTGTGGATCACTGATCCGGATACAGGTTCATTATATTCGGATCACTGATCCGTTTGTCAAGGCAATTTATGCGAGCTGACGCCAGAAAGAATTACGACCATCTCCTTGCAGTCGCGCGTGACGTCGTCACCGAGCATGGTGCCGATGCGTCCATGCGAGATATCGCCCGCCGGGCCGACGTCGGGCTGGCCACACTATTTCGCCATTTCCCGACACGAGAAGCCTTGTTCGAAGCGTTGCTGCGCATGAACGTGGACGAACTGATACAGCAGGCGGCCGAACTCGAAACGTCGAACCCACCTGACGAAGCGCTGGTGTCCTGGTTTCGCGAAGGGGTTGCATTCGTTCATACCTATAACGGTATTTGCGCCTTGTTTGCGACCGCGCACGCGGACCCGGACTCCGCGCTTCACGCTTCGAGCACAGCGCTGCGTTCAGCGGGTGCGCGACTACTGCTCCGCGCTCAAGCCGAGGGAACGGCGCGCGCCGATATCGATGGGGTCGACCTGTTCGCCCTGATGTCGGCGCTCGGCTGGCTCGTCGGCCAGCCCGGATTCGCGCCACGGGGGGATCATCTCTTTCACGTTATTACGAGCGCCATCCTGACAAATCGGCCTGGCAACGATATCAAGAAGGCAACGTAACCGAGTCCAACGAATTGTTGTCTGCATTGCGTCGGATGGCGTCCTCTATGACCGACGCCGGCGACACTATGCGCAAAAGTCTTGGCAAAGGTGACGAATGCAACTGATCGTGTCGGGAGTTTTGAGCGGCTGTTGACGAAGGCGATAAGACGTTGGAGCGGCTGAGCTGTCGCACTACCCAGCGACCGCACATGGCCGACCTCTGCCTCACGCGATCCGCATGTGCAGCACGAGCCCGGCGGTCGGCACCGCGCGACCCCAAAAGCGGACAGTCTGGCGAGACCCGCTACAAACTTTTCAGAAGATTGTCGATTTTCGATCATCAGCTTCGTCGTCAGGTTATTCACACCCAAAGGATCTCCCATGAAATACCTCGGCTTGGCCTACTTCACCCCCGATAAATTCGCCGCGATGGCGCCAGACGACGTCAAGAAATTGGTGAGCCAATGCCCCGCATTGGACGACAAGATGCGGGCTACCGACAAGGTACTGATTTCCGCATCGCTTGGCGATCTGGACAACTGGAGGACGCTCCGCCCGCGCAGTGGCAAGACGCACGTCACCGATGGGCCCTATACCGAGTCGAAGGAAGTCGTGGGCGGCCTGTTCATCATCGAGGCGGATACCCATGACGAGGCGTTGCGCATCGCCTCCATGCACCCGGCGGCCACGCTGGGCGAAGAAGGTGGATGGGTCGTCGAGCTTATCCCCGTGGATTTCTACTGGTCCCGATGAGGGCTTGGACGCGTGTCTCAAATATGCGTTGGGGCTCTGTTCTCCTCAAACACCTTCACGG
>NZ_JBNDMO010000089.1:0-2102 GCF_050436625.1 Paraburkholderia sp. GAS334
TGAAGTTGCGGTACCGGGGCATGCCCTTTCTCTGCTGCGAGAGAAAGTGAGCCGAAGCGGCGGTGACTTGCTGGACACTGGCAAGGTGACGAAGTCCGTGGGAAACGGAGCTTGCGGCGAAGCGGTTACGCCAAGATGAGCTTCCAGGCTGAGCATGGGACGGTTGAGGGACACGAACCTATTGAAACGCATCTGAGGGTTGAATCGTCACCCCTGCCTACACCGCTTAAGAGGCAGGACGCGGATCGGCGTCGGTCACAGGTATGGACTGGTGCCGCGAATGCTGGCTGGAGATGTATGCCGGCCAGTTGGAATCACGGAGAGCGCGCAGCTAGGCCGTGGTGTCTGCGACGACTTGCGGCAAGCAAGGATAAAGACTGCGATAGGCAACCTCGCCCGTGCGTTGAGTCCGGCATGTGAACTGGGGAAGGCTTGCATAGATGTCAAGGGAGTGTGCCCCCGATGATATGCAGGCTGGCGGAGCCTCCGTAGTAGTCCGAGGTCGGGAAAACCGGCTACATGGCGAAGGGAGGCAGTTGAAGTGGTTTGCTGGGTTGATTAACTGACCACAGTGAGGTGAAGACCTTTGATAATCAGTGAAATGCAAAGCAAACTGGCGACGTGGTCGACGGAGGACAAAGAACGCAAGTTTGACCGCCTTCTGAGACTGATTGCCGATAGGGTTTGGCTGAGCGAAGCGGCTCGCATTACGCTGGCCTCCAGCGGGGCTCGCACGCCAGGCGTGGACGGTGTTAGCAAGCGCATGATGGAGGAGAATCTCCAGCATGAATTGACGACGATACGCGACGAACTGTTGGCGGGCTCGTACAGTCCGCTACCGGCGCGCCGCGTGTACATCCCGAAAGCGAACGGCAAGCTCAGGCCACTCGGCATCCCGAGTCTGCGGGATAGAATTGTTCAACGGGCCATGCTGATGGCGATGGAGCCGATCTGGGAGAGTGATTTCCACCCGGCTTCACATGGCTTTAGACCGGCCCGCAGCGTACATCACGCTGTGCGCATGGTGAGACTTCAGTTAACGGCTGCAGATGAGCAGAGTGCTGCGGGACGCTGGGTCATCGAGGGCGACCTCGCCAGCTACTTCGACACCGTTCATCATCGCCTGCTACTGAAGGGGATCCGCAAGCGCATCGCCGACCAGCGCTTCCTTGCCCTGCTCTGGAAGTTCATCAAGGCGGGATGCGTTGATCATGGTCTATTCCGTGCCGCGAGTGAAGGTGTTCCTCAAGGCGGAGTTATCTCGCCTCTGCTGTCCAACATCATGTTGCATGAGTTTGATGCGTGGATGGAAACGAACTTCCTGAACAAGAAGGTACGCAAGGACCGGTGGGCGTGGAACTTCGCTATCCTCAAACAGCGGCCCATCGCTGTGCGAGAAAATCGGCAGTGGAAACCGGCAGTATCCTACTGTCGTTATGCGGATGACTTTGTGGTGGTCGTCAAAGGAACCCGAGCGCATGCCGAAGTAGTACGCGAAGCATGTCGGGAATTCCTCGAAGGCAAGCTGAAGCTCACGCTGAATATGGAGAAGACCCATATCACGCATGTGAATGACGGTTTCGTCTTCCTCGGCCACCGCATCATTCGCAAGCGCGGACCACGCGGCAGCATGCGACCTGTGACGACAATTCCGTGGGAGAAGTATCGGGGCTTTGCCGAGCGGCTGGTCAGACAACTGTCAGGCAATTACAGCATGAACCGGATGGATATGGTGGAAAGCCTGAATCGGCAACTGACGGGATGGGCAACCTTCTACCAGTACACCGACTACACGGCGACCCTGTTTAGCAGGCTGGACCGAACCGTCTTCTGGAAGCTGGGATATTGGCTTGCGCACAAGTACCGGCGTGGCTTCCGGTCGCTAATGCGCGATCATATCCGGGCCCCTGAACCAGGGAGGGCCACGACATGGGTGCTGCAAGGCCGGGATAGTCGGGGTCGGTACGGTGAAGTGGCGCTTCGGCGCCTCGTCACCAGCCGCAAGGGGCGATTCACCTGGCGAACCCCCATGGAAAATCCGTACATATTGCGCGATGAGACACGCCGCACCATCGAGTCGCGCTACGCTGATGTTGCCTTTG
>NZ_JBNDMO010000090.1:0-1748 GCF_050436625.1 Paraburkholderia sp. GAS334
CGTAGACCGCATTAAATTTGTCACCGTTGCGACAGTAATTCTGTCACCCATTGAAAGGCCGAGGTAAACGGGTAAATCGTCTCCTTGGCGCATTGTCTTGCGCCGTTGCAAACGGTCTGGGCCACACCGCGCAGCGAAGCACATGACGCGTCCGGTTTCTCGTCTGTGTGGTTGCGGAACTGATCCGCACCAGTCACCCATCGGGATCAAGGCGAGCGCCGCTGATCTGGCGTTTGCCCCTGGCTCACATCGAGCTCCAGAAAACCGTCGGTGCCAGGCCAATGTCCAGGAGTACATGACAATTCCAGGGTTACCCATGTGCGGGCACCAGACTGTTGTCGGCTCATGGTCTGGGCGTCTCAGTGGTGGCTACAACGGGATGGCCGGAGGCTGGGCCCAATCAACTCACTGGTTTGGTACCAACACATTTATCGGGCTCGCGGCCCCCCGCCAAACTTAACCAAAACATCGTTGAACCTCGAAGGGTTTGTCGTCCCGCATCATGTAGTAGGCCGCGCGCGCCAGCTTGTGCGCAAGTGCCTTCATCGCGACCACGGGCAGGCGCTTCGCCTTCTTGCGTTCATAAAAGCGTCGCGCCTGCGGGCAGGTTCGGAGCGCGATCGCTGCGGCCTCGATGAACGCCCAGGCGAGATACTTGTTGCCGTTCCTTGTATTGCCTTCGCCCTTTTTCTTCCCGTTAGATATCCGCTTGCTCTCGACGCACCGGCAATAGGAGCTGAAATGGCCAACGCCAGGAAATCGCTTGATGGTCCCTGTCTCGAGCATGATGGTCGCAGCAAGCACATCGCCGATTCCGGGCGTGGTCTTCAGGATCTCGAACTCCGCGCGCAATTTCACTTCCTGATGGAGGAGGGTTTCGAGGGAGGCAATCTCCACACGCAGTGTGCGCAATACCGTCAGGTTTGCCATCAGCGAGCGCTCGACATGCGGCGGCAGCGCAAGTGCGTGTACCGCCGCGTCGTCGAGACGTTGGACATGGTCGCCGTTCATGCGCACGTTCAACTGTCTGGCCAGCAGGCTTTCGATACTGAGGATGTGCAGGGTGCGTTGCTGTACAAGCTGCATGCGCTTGCGCGCGAGGTCACGCAACCCGCGCTCCTGCGGCGGATAGATGTAGCCTTCAGGTAGCAGTCCGAGCCGGAAGACGTGGGCCAGGAATACGGCGTCGCGTTCGTCACCGGCGTACTTCAGGCCCTCGTACTGCTTGATGGCCGCCGTGTTGGCCAGATGGACGGCAAAGCCGGCGGCCATCAGTCCGTCGACGAGCCAGTACCAGTTGAACGTCGATTCCACCACCACTCCCTGCAGTTCGGCACGCCAAGGCACCAGTGCTGCCACAATCAGTGAAAGATCGTTGGCTAACCGCTTGCAGTACAGCACCCGATCTTGGTCGTCGATCACGGCGACCACGGCGTTATTCGAGTGCAGATCAATTCCGCTAAACTTCATTTCAGCCTCCTGAACGGGTCGGTTGAGCGTCGCATCTCAACTCTAGACCCTGGCCGCCCCCTCCTTGGGGCGGCCAGGAGGCCTTTCAATGATTATCAACTCGCGACAAGGCGGCGTTCGCGTAATGGTCCAGCCTTGCTGGACAAGCGTTCGGACTACGCGAATTAAATTTGTCACCGGCCTCATGAAGCGGGCGGCCTTTCACGTGCGGAATTTCGACGTTCGACCACGAGGCGTTCGCGCAGGCAGGGTGCATCGGCTGCCGGGCTGTGCGGCAG
>NZ_JBNDMO010000091.1:0-1646 GCF_050436625.1 Paraburkholderia sp. GAS334
AGGTACATCGGCCATAAAGATGACGCAGCGGCCCTCTTTACATGATGCCGGTTGCGGTTTTCCAGTTGCTCATGACAAGCCTTGCGCTGTCATGGCGCCTTTTTTCCAGCCGCGGCGCGCGGCGCGGCCCTGGACTGGCCCGTTACCGGTAAAGTGGCGACGAAGGCATCGATCGCTGAATTCAGCTTCGCCCGACCGGCTCCGTCGTGGGCGTGGACCGCCAGGCCGGTAAACAGCACCGCGCACATCATCGACAATCCATCGATGTCCACCGACGGCGCGATTTCGCCGTCATCGACTGCCAGCGCCATGCGCTTGCAGATCACGTCGAGGATCTGCCTCTGCCGTTTGTGCAGCAGCGCACGAAGCTCGTTCCGGTCGGCACTGACGTTCAGCGTGCCAAGCATCACCATGCAACCGCGTGGCTGCGGTCCGCGCGTGAACATGTCGACACTACGCTTGAGCATCGTGCCGAGCGCATCCCGGATGTTGCGTGGCCCCGCCAACGCACATCGAGTCGCTTCTCCCTCAAGCGTCCCGTAGAGGTCGACTGCCTCGCGAAACAGATCTTCCTTGCTACCGAACGCGGCGTAGAGACTTGGCGAATTGATGTTCATGGCGGCAGTCAGGTCGCTGATCGCGCAGCCGTCGAAACCCTTCAGCCAAAACATCTCCATCGCGCACGTCAGCGCAGCATGCCGGTCGAAGGTTCGGGGCCTGCCCCGGCTTTTCGAAGCCGCTGCATCAACTGGACCATTCATCATGTTTCTCCGCGCCCCTGATCAGGTCATGATCCTATCGTTCTATTTTGTAACGAGCATAACAAAAACATGGATCTGGGTCAATTTTTGGGGTTTAATGTTCTGTATCGTTCGACACATATTTAGCGAACTAGTGTGGCGACCTGGCCGCGCCGTCGTCGGCATGCACCCTTCCTCAGTTGAAATGGAGTTCAAAATGAAACCGGTACTTCGCACCTTGATTGCAGCCACGATAGTGGCGGCCTCGCCCACCGTCTTCGCACAGGTGGTTCCCGGAACCAGCCAGGGGGCTGTCGTGGCACCCGCGAAAAACTTCGACGTCTTCGTCGACAAGCCGACCGGCTTCACCTTCGTCAAGCTGCCGGGGGGCTGGAAGTTCGCCGGCAAGGTCAGCCCGAACGACATGCGGCATCTGCCTTCGACGGTGTTGACATCGGTCGTCCCCGACGAACCCATGCAGATGGCGGACGATCACGCACGCAAGTAGGCCGGCCGCTAGCGCATAACCGCTATGCCATGTAGACCGGCCGTTGCGATCGGGCGATAGCGGAGGCGGCGCCTCGTCGATTGGAAACTCGGGCGACGGTAGCGTTCACCGCCGATAACCGCCGCAAGATTGTCTTATTCTCAGGGGGTGAGTTCGTGTCGCGACAAGTCGCGAGCCTGTGAACCCGGCGAATTTGCAAGACCCTGCGGGTTGCCGATACAAGCTACAAAAGTCGCGGGCCTCGAAAATTTGTCATGCGCCACGGCAGTCATTCCTGCCGCGGCAACGGCAAAGGACGCTCCTGGAAAGGAAAGACGGTCGACTGTCTGCGACAGGCCTCGGGCCGAATCACCGCAGCTAACCGTAGTCTGTCTTCCGCGATCGGCTCGTGTCGACCC
>NZ_JBNDMO010000092.1:0-1590 GCF_050436625.1 Paraburkholderia sp. GAS334
TTAGGGGCATCACTTGCGCGACCGTTGCGCCATATTGAATGCGAGCAGCGTCGGCCCGGTAGCAGGCGGGCCAAGGACTCCGTTAGCGAAAAGAAGGGCGGGTGCAAGCCATGCAAAACTGTTCAACAGCCCTTCCGGTACTTATACTTATCGTATTCACGTAAGGCTGGCGTGATGGCAGTGCTCGCCAATGCCAACATCCGTTAGCAAATCGTATGGATGGCACTACTCCCCCGCAAAAATACCTAATACAGGAATCACTCACTCGCGTGACCGTCGCGGCAACTGGTCATGCCGTCAAGCCGTACCCTATGTGCCTCGGATGAGTTTACGCGGCAGAGTCTGCAGCCCGCTCGGGTTCTGCGTGCTCACGCTGCGGTTCGCACAGTACCGCTTAAGCCGCCGGATGATCTATCCGCAATCGGTATCGCGCCGACCAGCGAATATAAAAGACGGATTCCTTTTGTCGCTTCTTCAGGTTCAGGAAATCCTGACGGTAAGATCAGCGCTTCCTGAAACGACCTTCCGCCGTCGCCGATTGGACGTGCGAACCGATCCTCATAAGATCGATTCTTCGTGCATCGCGGGAGAAGTCATAGCGTGCAACAGATCGCTGCGTTCTCAGGTCGAGACAACTGTTTAGCTCGACGCGTGTTCGCATCAAGGCCAGCCGCCATGGCCCTAGCTGGTGCGCAACCGCGTCCGACGTCACCACCCGATGGTCCGCATGTCGACACTTGACCTATCCCGACGCGCAGCACTAGCAGCAGCGCTCCTTGCCCAACTCCCGAAGAGTCAAGGCGCATGGCAACCGGAGCCCGCATGCGCGCGAAATCTCGGGATTCTGATAGACGAGCTGACGACCGGCGACGCCGTCTCGATCGAGTTCGGCGCGCTGCTGCGTGATGCGCTCGCCCGTCCGCATGCGATGACGACGGATGTGGTGCACGGATTGCTGATTGCGATCTGCGCCTACGCCGCGGAACCCGGCAATACGGCTCGCTCGTTCGAGCACCGCACCCGCGGGATGACGGCACGCCAGTACCAGTCATTACTCGAACACGTCGATGCGCACCTGTGCGTATCACTTTCGCTGGCCGATCTTGCCGCGGCATCAACGCTGACCGTCGCGCACCTGTCGCGTGCGCTCAAGCGGGCGACAGGCGAGACACCGAAGCGCTGGCTGCAGCGGCGGCGTGTGGATCACGCAAAGCAGCTACTCGTACGAAACAATGGCTCGCTGAGTGAAATCGCTACCGCTTGCGGATTCTCGAATCAGAGTCATTTGACTCGTGTATTTGTCAAGCTGACCGGCACCACACCGCGTGCCTGGCAAGCGTCAAGACGAATACCCGCACAATCGCGGCAGACAAGAGCGAGCATCGGCGCGACCACACCACGCGGACGTCCGCCAATCCGCACGCCGTTACGTTAAGCGGTCGGACGCGACCGGTCAGGCTGCTCTCACCCATGTCAACCAGCAGGACGACGATGTCCACACCTTACGGCAACGATGCCGCCCGCTATTTCCGACTGCCGAGCACGCCCGTTCTCAGGAGCTCGATGCTCCAGACCCCGGACGTCACGATT
>NZ_JBNDMO010000093.1:0-1514 GCF_050436625.1 Paraburkholderia sp. GAS334
ATGTCATAGCCATTTCAAGATGTCGTGGCGGCAGCTAAATACAGATGTCGTGTTTTTAGGGGTTAAAAGGTCTGTCTTTCATGGGTCACCGATCACGCAGTGTCGAAGGAGGGCGCCTGAACGGGCAGGGCGCTTACGTCTGTTTCGACCGACTTTGCAGACCGACGGCCGGGTTTGCGTTTTTGCTTCGGCTGCCTGCGTTGTGCCAGTTCCGTGATCACACCGTTGATGTCATCCTGTGTGAATTCACGCTGCTTCTTCGTGCCCTGCGCGCGTTCCGTTGCCCGAACCGGTTGTCCCTGATTCGTGCGCGCAGGGGAGCCGGAGATGCGCCGGTTGTCGCGTTGCGCCTGGATCACCTGCGCGACCTGCAGTACGTGACCCAGCCGTTTGTGTTCCACCACCGTGCCGCTATCGATCTCGGCCAGTCTGTCGTATTGCCGGCTCGGCAACACGCGACCATCGGCGCGGATCTCGATGCGTCCGTCCGGGTACTCCCACACGTCGATGTAGCGGTGGATCAGTTTCCGGTTCTCCGCCGTGTCATCCAGCAGGTACATCACGCGGTCGTACTGCACCGTCAGCGACTTCGTCACACGTCGCGTCTCGCGCCACGTCATCAGCAGGTCGAGATTCTCGTCAGCCCGCAGCGGCCGGTGCGCATCGAACGCACTCTTCGGCGCCCTGGCAAACCGCGCGTTGTAGGCCGCGATGAAGGAGGGCGCATACGCATTGGCATCAGCCACCGTGCTGATGCCGCGCAGCCGCAGCTCCTTGACCAGCCGGTCCTGCAGCGTCAGGTGGGCGCGCTCGACGCGGCCCTTCGCGGAACTGCTGTTCGCGCAGAACGTGTCGATGTTCAGTTCGTACATCGCCCGGCCGAAATGCGTCACGCTGCTGCCGGTTTCATGGGCTTTGCCACTGCGAAACACGCTCGCCTTGTCGCTGTAGAACGCGCCGGGCTTGCCGTGGCATTCGATGTACGCGCGCGTCGCCTCGAAATAGCTGAACGTCGATTCACTCGCCGTGAAGTGCAGATGCATCAGCCGGCTGGTCGCATCGTCGACGTACACCAGCAGCGTGCAGGCCGGCGCCCGTTCCTCGAACCACCGGTGATCGCTGCCATCGATCTGGATCAGTTCGCCCAGGCACGCACGACGGGCCCGCGGCTGGTAGATCCTGGGCGGCCGCTGCCGGCGCGGAATCCACAGCCCGGCATCCGTCATCAACCGCCTGACCGTCTCCCTGGCGAGCCGGATGCCGTGACATTCGTACAGCTTCTCGGAGGCCAGCGTCGGCCCGAAATCGGCATAGCGCTCACGGATGATCGCCAGAGCCCGCTGGGCCAGACTCTCGTCCAGACGCCGGTTACCTTGCCGGCCACGCTTGCGCGAGCTCAGTCCGGACGCACCGGACTCGCGGTAACGGACTACCAGACGTTGGACCTGCCGTACGGTCAGGCCCAGACGCTCGGCCGCGCGTCCGGGCTTGAGCCGCATGTCCACCACGGACTG
>NZ_JBNDMO010000094.1:0-1446 GCF_050436625.1 Paraburkholderia sp. GAS334
CCCGCATTCAACCGGTCGTCGCAACAGTGCCTTATGCGCGTGATGATAGATGCTCGCGGAGCCTTTCGGCAGGAGTTTTCCAGCCGAGAGCTTTGCGAGGTCGGTTATTAAGCGCGTTTGCGACCGCAGCGAGTTCGTCGGCGCCATAGCGTGTTAGATCCGTTCCCTTGGGGAAGTACTGGCGCAGAAGGCCGTTTGTGTTTTCGTTGGTACCGCGTTGCCAAGGGCTACGCGGTTCGCAGAAGTAGATGTCCATGCCCGTGTCAATTCGCAGTTGGGCATGCTGAGACATCTCTGCACCCTGGTCCCATGTCAGCGATCTGCGCAAATGTGACGGCAGGGGCAGCATTAAGGCAGCGATTGCCTCTCTGACCGCGTCAGCGCCATGACCGGCTAGCGCTGGTCCGTTTTTCTCTCGAACCGTTCCGTGTTCAGCCATGCGGGGAAGGTGCAACAGCAGGGTAAAGCGAGTCGTGCGTTCTACGAGCGTTCCGATTGCTGAGCTTCCCAGCCCGATAATCAGATCACCTTCCCAGTGACCTGGTACAAGGCGCTGCTCGACCTCCCGGGGCCGCTTGCCGATCATTACTTCGGGCGTGACAAACTTCTTGCCTCGTTCGCGCGTACGGGCGCGGGGGACCCGTAGCGGCCGTCCAGATCGAAGCGACGCACTCAATTCGCGTTTCAATGCTCCACGCTCCTGAATGTAGAGGGCCTGGTAGATTGCTTCGTGCGAGATTCGCATCGACTCATCATCCGGGAAGTCAACGGGCAACCTGTTGGCGATCTGCTGTGGACTCCAGGACGTTGCCCAATGCCGGTCCTGACGGCGCCCGTGGCGCCTGCGCGTCCAGGCCAATTGAGGCCCAACACGCTTGCCGCACTCGTTCGTGACCGCTCCAGAGAGTCGATCCTGAACATACTGCCTGAGGGATTCGTTGGCGACGAGCATGGCGGTCTTCGGGCGTCTGGCACGCCGCTGCGCGTGCCACTGTGCAGTCGTTGCCCGATACTCAACGTAGCCGCTTCGAGTAGCTGCGTTGCGGGTCAGCTCCCGTGAAATGGTCGAAGCGTGTCGACCCATCCGTCTGGCGATCTCACGAACGCCGTGACCCTGCGCTCGTAGAAGAGCGATCTCCTCCCGCTCGGAGAAGGACAGAAAACGGGCTGAAAGCGTGGTTAGGCTGACATTAGGCATGCCGCCACTTTGCCTGAACCAGCGCACTCCGACCACTGGTGACACGCCGGCTACCGCGGCCGCCTTCTCGCTTGGCAAGCCTTGAGCAATTGCCTTCCAGAATCGCTGTCGGTCTTCCCTCAGGCCAACGCCGGGTCGTCCCACCGAACCCACCGCCGGACGCACTCCACGCCGACAGCGGCCATGTTTTTCTGTTCCCATTGCAACTCCCGGATTTCAGGGTGTTGCGACGACCGGTTGAATGCGGG
>NZ_JBNDMO010000095.1:0-1368 GCF_050436625.1 Paraburkholderia sp. GAS334
ATAAATTTTGTGTGTAAGGCATAACATGTAGCTCAAGGAGCATGTATGCCACGCAAACCCAAGACGAGCCCCGAGGCCCAGACAGCGTTGCCGTCCATTCCGAAGGAACTGATCGACCAGTTCGTGAAGGGGCCGATGACTGCCGAGGCGGTGCATGCCGCCTCAGCGGCGTTCAAGAAGGCGCTGATCGAGCGGGCGCTGGGCGCCGAACTGGGACACCATCTGGGCTATCCGGCCGGCGCCGTGCGGCCCGAAGACGCGACCAACCAGCGCAACGGCAAGAGCGGCAAGACGGTGCTGACCGACGACGGTCCGCTGCGCCTGGAGATCCCTCGTGACCGCGACGGCAGCTTTGCGCCGATCCTGATTCCGAAGCACGAACGGCGCTTTACGGGCTTTGACGACAAGATCATCGCGATGTACGCGCGCGGCATGACGGTGCGCGAGATCCAGGGGTTTCTGGCCGAGCAGTACGGCACCGAGGTGTCGCCGGAGTTCATCAGTTCAGTGACCGATGCAGTGATGGACGAGGTGGCTGCGTGGCAGGCGCGCCCGCTTGAGCCGATGTACCCGGTGGTGTTCTTCGATGCACTGCGCGTCAAGATCCGCGAGGAAGGGCTCGTGCGCAACAAGGCGATCTATCTGGCGCTGGGTATCCTGCCGGACGGCACACGGGACATCCTGGGACTGTGGATCGAGAACACGGAGGGCGCGAAGTTCTGGATGAAGGTGTTCAGCGACCTGAAGGTGCGTGGCGTGCAGGACATCCTGATCGCGGTCACGGATGGCCTCAAGGGCATGCCTGAAGCGCTGGGCGCGGTGTTTCCGGCCACCACCCTGCAGACCTGTATCGTGCATCTGATCCGCAACTCGCTGGACTACGCGAGCTGGAAAGACCGACGGGGGCTGGCGGCTGCCATCAAGCCGATCTATACGGCTGCGGGCGCTGAAGCCGCCCAGGCCGAACTGGACGCGTTCGAACAGGGCGAGTGGGGCCAGAAATTCCCGACTGTGGTGGCCGCCTGGCGCCGGGCCTGGGATCGCGTGATCCCCTTCTTCGCGTTTCCGCCAGCGGTGCGCAAGGTGATCTACACGACCAACGCCATCGAAAGCGTGAATGCCCGGCTACGCAAGATCGTCAAGACGCGTGGGCACTTCCCGACGGACGAGGCCGCGACCAAACTGCTGTGGCTGGCCTTGCGCAATATCACGGCTGACTGGAGCCGTGCCGCGCATGACTGGAAAGCCGCGATGAACCAGTTCGCGATCCTCTACGAGGATCGCTTCACCAGGAATCATTTGTAGAATGCAATTGACGTCCTGCCAGACGGCAGGTCTCTATCTGCCTTGCACACAAAAATTCAGACA
>NZ_JBNDMO010000096.1:0-1330 GCF_050436625.1 Paraburkholderia sp. GAS334
CTCAGGATTACCCACAAGTCTGTAGGTGACGGTGTGTGTTTTCGCTTGTAAACGGGTGGAGTCAATGTTAACTTCGGCCCATCCTGTTTGCAGCGGCATTCGAGATTGGTCGACGAGAACGACACGGACGACTGGGCAAGCACCGAGTTCGGCGAGGCGAATCTGGGCGACGCGCGTCTGGCGCAGCGTCTGGTTACGTTGGCGCGCCGGCTTGCCTGTAGTCCGCAGGGGTCGTTTCCACAGTCGCTCAAGCCCGCCGAATTGAAGGCCGCGTACCGGTTCTTCGACAATACACAGATCGATACCGACGGCATTCTGGCGCCGCACATTGCGCAAACGCTGGATCGCATGAGGCAGGTACCTGTGGTGCTGGCGATCCAGGACACGACCGAATTTAATCTGTCGCATCTGCACGCGACTGAGGGACTGGGCTATGGTACCGGCGGCAATGAGCGCGGCTTCATGATGCACAGTCTGCTGGCCGTCACGCCCGAAGGGCTGCCACTGGGCGTGCTGGGCATGAAGACCTGGGTGCGGGCGCAAGAAGAGGCCGGCAAGGGACGCCACCGCAAAGCGCGACCGATCGCAGAGAAAGAGAGCATCAAATGGATCGAAGGCATCAGGCACCTTGCCGCGCTCAGGACGCGTTGCACCGAAACCCGGTTTGTCTGTGTGGGCGACCGCGAGAGCGACGTGTATGAACTGTTTGCGACCGAACGTCCGGATGGGGTGGACTGGCTGATTCGGGCAGCGCGCAATCGCCGCGTCCGTCATCCCGCGCAATATCTGTGGGAGTCCGTTCAGGCCACGGCGCCGCTTGGTCATACAGACCTGCTGGTGCCCGCCCGGGGCAGCATGCCACAGCGTACAGCGCGTCTGACGTTGCGTTGCGCGGCGGTACGACTGCGGCCTCCGAAGGCGCGTGCTAGCAGTCTGGGCGAGCTTGACGCATTTGCCATTCACGCTAGCGAAGAAGCTCCCCCGCACGGCACTGAGCCGCTCGAGTGGATGCTGCTGAGTTCTGTGCCAACCACCTCGCTTGATGAAGTTCTCGAGCGACTGGCCTGGTATGCACGACGCTGGACGATTGAGTCCTGGCATCGCGTGCTGAAAAGCGGCTGTCGTATCGAGGCGCGCCAGTTCGGCAGCCTCGAGCGGTTCGTGAGGGCCACCGCCCTGTTCGCCGTCATCAGTTGGCGCATCCTGTATGCAACTCTGCTGGCACGAATCGACACCGATCTGTCTTGCGAAGTATTGCTGCAACCCGTCGAATGGCAGGCGCTGTATTGCCATACGCACCATACCAGGCACCCGCCGAAGAAGACCCCAC
>NZ_JBNDMO010000097.1:0-1324 GCF_050436625.1 Paraburkholderia sp. GAS334
GCTCGTTCGAGCTGGGGAACCCATTCGCGCGGCGCACAGACGAAGCCGACGCGCAGACCCGTCGCGACACTTTTCGACAAGCTCGACACATAGACCGTCGTCTCCGGAGCAAGCGATGCCAACGGAGGTGGCGCGCCTTCCGCCAGGAACGCGTAGGCCGCGTCCTCGATGAGGATCAGTCCATGTCGTCGGGCGATGGCGACCAGTTCCCGACGTCGCCGCGCGCTCATCACCCAGCCAAGCGGGTTGTGCAGCGTCGGCATGGCGTAGACGGCGCGTACTCGTCGCTGCTTGCACAGGGCCGCTAACGCGTCCAGATCGGGTCCGTGCCCAGCGGCCGGGATCGGCGCGAGTTCCAGTCGATTGGCCTCGGCGGCCAGTTTGAATCCCGGGTAAGTCAGCGCGTCCACAGCCACCACGTCGCCGGGCTCGAACAACGCCATGGCGGTCGTCGTCAGCCCGTGCTGTGCGCCGCTTACGAGCAATGTCGTTTCGACCGTTGCTGCCAGACCCCGGCTGGCCAGGTGGCGCGCCACCGTCGCCCGCTCGTGCTCGCGCCCGCCGTGGGGCTGGTATCGCAGCAGTGACTCCAGGTCACCGGCGGCCGCGAGCTGGCGCAGCGCCGCCCGGAGAAGGTCTGCCTGATCCGGCAACGAGGGATAGTTGAAGCTCAGGTCTACTGCGTCCGCGCTCCAGGCATGCAGGTCAATGCCTTGAGCGCCAGGGAGAGGCTCCTTGACGAACGTGCCGCGGCCGGTTTCGCCGCTCACTAAACCCATCGCTTGAAGTTCCGCGTAGACACGCGTGGCCGTGACCAGCGCCAGGCCTTCGCGAGCAGCCAGGTCGCGGTGCGTAGGCAGACGTGTCCCGGGACGCAGGCGGCCTGCACGGATATCGGCCGCGAGGTGGTCGACCAGTTGTTTGTAGCGCGGCTGAGGCATGCCTGAATGTATCCATGACAATTATTTGATTGTATTGATTATCGGCCCTACCATGGCGTGACACAACGTCTCCACCCGCACGAGGACGCCATGCACATCGCCATCCTGACCTTTGAAGGCTTCAATGAACTCGACTCGCTGATCGCGCTCAACATACTCAGCCGGGTCAAAAAGCCCGGCTGGCGGGTTTCGATCGCCAGCCCGGCAGCGAGGGTGCGTTCAATGAACGGCGTGGTGCTGGAGGCGCAAGCGTCGCTGAAGGACGCGTGCGACGCCGACGCGGTGCTGGTCGGCAGTGGGATACACACCCGGGACGTTGTCGCCGATGCCGCGTTGATGTCGCAGCTAAGGCTTGACCCGACGCGCCAGTTGCTGGGCGCGCA
>NZ_JBNDMO010000098.1:0-1289 GCF_050436625.1 Paraburkholderia sp. GAS334
AGTCGGCCTTGCAGAAGTTCGTGAGGCCCCGCCTGGCTTGGCGATGCAGTTTGTCGGCGGGTAAGAGAACTCCCAGAACGAATATCGATCTGATAAAGATTCTGGGAGTTTCGGAGTGGTCGCCAATGAGCACGCCTGATTTCTTTCGTAGCCGTCTGGACGCGATGATTGATCTGCGTCACCCGCTTGCCGTGTTGGCAACGAAGATGTCGTGGGCTTCAATCGAAACGACGCTTGCTCCCCTGTTCGGGCGGCGCTCACGCGATGGGCGGGTGAGCGAAGCGGATGACCTGTTTGGCTCGAACTCGCTGGAACTTGCCGGTGGCGTCAGTGCGGCTGGACGTCCGCGCTTGCCTATGCGGCTGATGGTGGGTCTGCTGTACCTGAAGCACGCCTACAACGAAAGTGACGAAACGGTGTGCGAGCGCTGGGCGCAGGACGTGTACTTCCAGTTCTTCTGCGGCGAGGAGTATTTCCAGCCGCGCCTGCCGTGCGACCCGACCAACCTGGTGCGCTTTCGGCAGGCGCTGGGCGAAGCCGGTGTCGAGGAGCTGCTTGCGGCGACGATCGCGGCTGCGGTGCAGATGAAGGCGGTGACGCCGGTCGAATTCGAGCGCGTGATTGTCGACACCACGGTTCAAGAGAAGGCGATTGCGTATCCGACCGACAGCCGTCTGCTTGAGGTGTCACGGGCCAGACTCGTGCAGTTGGCGCAGCGCGCCGGGTTGGCGTTGAAGCAAACCTACGAGCGCGAAGGCAAGCGGCTGCGGCGCCGCGCAGGCGGCTATGCCCATGCGAAGCAGTTCAAGCGCCTGCGTCGTGTACTCAAACGTCAGCGCACAGTCTTGGGACGGTTGCTGCGCGATATCGAACGCAAGCTGCCTGGAGCTTCGGACGAACGGCAGGCACAACTGCGCGTCTGGCTTGAGCGGGCCTGGCGCATTTGCCGCCAACGTCCAAAGGACAAGAACAAGCTCTACGCACTGCATGCGCCTGAAGTTGAATGCATTGGGAAAGGAAAGGCGCGCCAGCCCTACGAGTTCGGCGTCAAGGTGAGCCTCGCGATCACGGAGAAACAAGGGTTGATCATCGGTGCGCGGGCGTTCCCCGGCAACCCCTATGACGGCCATACGCTGGTCGAGCAACTCGAACAGAGCTCCATTCTGTTGCAGGACCTGCCCGGTACACCGCAGCCGAAGACCGTATTGGTCGATCTCGGCTTTCGCGGCGTCGACCCGGAGGTATCATCTGTACACCTGATTCATCGCGGAAAACACAAGACACTGACC
>NZ_JBNDMO010000099.1:0-1219 GCF_050436625.1 Paraburkholderia sp. GAS334
CGATTAGTGCAAACTCTCCGTATCAAACTCGATCAGCCTGATCGGCAATCAACCGCTCAGCGGCAAAAATGGAGTTTCCACACACTCTGGGTCGATCACGACCGTTCGGTCTTTGGCTGGACGAACTGGTCCGGCACGGTGGAGGGCTAATGCGAAAAAGCGCACAGACCGAAGGTCAGTGCGAAGTGGGGATGACCCGGTACCGTGGACGGTTATGCAGTTGAGTCCCCTGGCCGGACCGGACAAGTCCGGTGATCGCGGTGGCGCCTGCCGGTGTGGATTTCGAGTAAAACCAGTATGGAGACACGGCAGGACTTGGCCCTCCGGGGGCGGAGTGCTACCGGGGGCTCCTCGCATCAAGCCGGGCTCAGGAGGACATCGATGACGATCGACTACCGCTGCATGCTGTGCGCGCTGATGCTGGTGACGCCCGGCACGCATGCCGAGGACGACCTGCAGAATCGCGGTCATGACCCGTTCTTCCAGGTCTCCTCTGCGATTCCCAACTGTCCGGAGCCCGCCGGCCCGCGCGTGAATGAAGCCGAGTGGAAGCGCGAATCGCATCACCGCATCGAGCACGGCAACCACTGTTGGCTGGAAGGGCGCTGCCGCCTGCCGAACGCCTTCGCTTACGACGAGGAGATTGCCGACAGCACGCGCCGCCGGCTGCAATGGCTGTCGGCCAACCTGCCAGGGTGGCGGCAGAGTACCTTGTGGGTGACAGTGTGGCAGCGTTGGATGCTGGTCCAGGGCTGCGTGGCACCGGACTTTCCGGTGGCGCCGTTCATGGCCGCGCTACGCGAGGTTCCCGATGTCGAGCGCGTCATCGATGAAACTACTGCGCGTCCGGAGCGGGGTGTGCCTTATGCGCAGTTCCGCAAGGGCCCGTCATCGCAAGGCAGCATGAAAGCGGGCGCGGTCGACAGCCAGGTGCCGTAGAGCGGATAACGCATGTCCATGCCGGTTCAGCCTCGCGGAACAAGGGTTTCGAGACGCGAAATCATTGTGTCGCCGGCGAGAACCGGCCGCGCAGGCTGGCAGGGACGCAGGGCAGCAAGGTCTCAGTCCGGCCACAAAGTGCCGTTCACATGCGTCGACAGTTGGACATTCCGGCGTCGGTCTTGCCCCGTAACCGGCCGTCCGGTTGTCATAGACAACGCTCACTTGAAGCCGGCTTTGGAAAGCGGAAAGTGCGCAGTTATCGCGCCTCCCCATGTTT
>NZ_JBNDMO010000100.1:0-1067 GCF_050436625.1 Paraburkholderia sp. GAS334
GCTTGCCCAGTCGTCCGTGTCGTTCTCGTCGACCAATCTCGAATGCCGCTGCAAACAGGATGGGCCGAAGTTAACATTGACTCCACCCGTTTACACGCGAAAACACACACCGTCACCTACAGACTTGTGGGTAATCCTGAGTTCTTCAGGGAGGGGAGGATGTCAATCAGCATCCAAAGGACATCGCGTCGTCAGTCGAGGAAGTCGCAGCTGGCTTCGACGAACGCCGCGAGATCGAGCGAGTGCTGGCGCACGAGTCGCTCGACCAGCTCGGTGTCGCGCTTCTCGAGTGCTTCGATGATGCGCATGTGATCGACGATCGAGCGCAACGCGCGGTCATTCTGCGCGATCGTCATCTTCCGGATCGCGCGCCCATGCACGAAGAGGTTCTTCATCGTGTCCAGGAGGATCTGCGATTGCGACAACTGGACAATTGACTGGTGAAACGCAATGTTCGCTTCCGAATACTCCTCGATGTGCTCGGCCGGCGTCGTGTCGCGAAAATTGTCGAACATATGCCTCAGCGCCGCGATGTCCTCATCGGACGCGCGCAGCGTCGCAAGCCGGGCCGCCATGCTTTCGAGCGCCGCCCACATGCAAATCATGTCGACGATTTCTTTCTTCGTCTTGCGCTGGATATAGATTCCGCGCCGCGGCACCGTCCGCAGGAGACCCTCCTGCTCGAGCAGCGTCATGGCTTCGCGAACTGGCGTGCGGCTCACGCCGAGCGCTTCAGTCAGTTCCTTTTCGTCGAGCCGGATTTCCTCGCGCGAATGATAGATGTCGGTGTCGGCGATGGCCTGCTTCAGCTTCGCGTACGCCTGATCGCGCAACGAAGCCGAAGCATTGATCGATACTAGCGCCAGTGTGAGCGGCGCTGGGCGGACATCGGTTCGCGTATCATCAGACGTTGATAATTTGCTTCCCCAGGTTCGGATAACCCATTGTGACGGTCGCCGAAATTGGCCTTCGCGCGAGCACTTCGTGCAGCGGCGCACTGGCGAGTTGCGAATCGTGAAGGGCCAGAAGTGCTTCGAAGTCGACAATCGTCTCGACCGGTAGCCGCC
>NZ_JBNDMO010000101.1:0-1048 GCF_050436625.1 Paraburkholderia sp. GAS334
CCACACCTTACGGCAACGATGCCGCCCGCTATTTCCGACTGCCGAGCACGCCCGTTCTCAGGAGCTCGATGCTCCAGACCCCGGACGTCACGATTACCCGCCTGACATCCACGCCCGGCGCCGTCAACAGCACCGACCCGATCCCGCCAGAAAACGCGTTCGTGCTATGTCTGCAGTTACAGCCGCTGCCGAAGCATGAGTTGTGGCTGGATGGCAAGCCGGAGCGGGTCTCCCCGTATGCCAGCGGTGCCGTGTCGGTGGTCGACCTCGCCGCTCGTCCTTCCGCATTCCTGCCCACCGCGTTCGACTGTCTGCAGTTTTACCTGCCGGAAGCTTCACTGCACCGGATCGCCGCGGCGGAGGATTGCGTCGCGATCCGCGAACTCGCGATTCCTCATGGCATTCAGGATCCATTCGTCGCGATGGTGGGCAAGTTGCTGCTCCCTGCACTCACCGGCAAACCCGTGCCACAGCTGTTCATCGATGGCCTGCTGATCGCGCTGCACGGTCATCTCGCGGCGACTTACGCTGGCGTGCGTATCGTTGACGCGCGCAGGACAGGCGGACTAGCGCCGTGGCAGGAAATGCGCGCAAAGGCGATGATAGATGCGCATCTTGAAGACGGCCTGTCGATCCTCGAACTCGCCGCCGCGTGCGAACTGTCGCCAGCTTATTTCTGCCGCGCGTTTCGTCGCTCGACCGGGCACGCACCGCATCAGTGGCTTATTCGCCGACGCATCGACGTCGCGCGCGACCTGCTCGCACGCAGCTCGTTGTCAATCGCCGAGATCGCGATCTCTTGCGGCTTTGCCGACCAGAGCCATTTTACGCGCGTGTTCTCACACGTGACCGGCATCACGCCACGCGCATGGCGATACGCGCAACAGCCGCAGTGCCGCCATGCTGGATCAGACGGCGCGGCGCCGGCCAAAATGGCACTCTTCGATACCAACAAACATGGGGAGGCGCGATAACTGCGCACTTTCCGCTTTCCAAAGCCGGCTTCAAGTGAGCGTTGTCTATGACAACCGGACGGCCGGTTACGGGG
>NZ_JBNDMO010000102.1:0-1025 GCF_050436625.1 Paraburkholderia sp. GAS334
TTCTTTTCGCTAACGGAGTCCTTGGCCCGCCTGCTACCGGGCCGACGCTGCTCGCATTCAATATGGCGCAACGGTCGCGCAAGTGATGCCCCTAACCAGGCGAAGAGAATCGAATCTGTGCCAAGCCGGGCAAGAATATTCAAGAAATGGTTCGCCCAGTTACTCATCATTCAGATTGCTCCGACAAACGAGACCATCGGTGCAACCGAAGACAGTCCGGGCTTGTTCGTGTTGGAACTCCTCATACATCGAAATGGAAATGGCGCAGCGCCGCGGGCACATGACGCGGCAGTGGCAAACCGGAACGGCGCGCGGCGCGCCGTCGTCCGATGGCCGATGCGCTCAAACCTGTGCGACACGCCGGCCACGCAACGAAGGGAAGTGTCATGTCGACATCACGGAAGAACAGCGACTGTATGCCGTTTCGTCAAGAAAGCGTATTTCCGTCCGCTATATGTTCCATCCATCCAGGAATCTCACCTCAACGTTGAATGCAGTTCGGGGTGAGCGATGCTTGCGGATTGGCAGTGCGTGACGAGGACTTGCCGCATCACGAGACCATGACCCCGACGGCGACATTTGGTTCGACATCGTTACCCACTGAGGTCACAGCACCATGATCAAGTTCGGTCACATTGAAATCGACATGAGCACACGCGTGGTACGCAGGCACAACGAGGCCCTGTGTGTCGGGTCACGTGCGTTCGATATTCTTGCATTGCTTGCCTCCGTCGACGGACGGCTCGTCACGAAAGACGAACTGATGGACGCCGTCTGGCCGGATACAGTCGTCGAGGAGAACAACATCCATGTACACCTTTCGGCGCTGCGTAAAGCATTTGGTGAGGATCGCGACTGCATCGTCACAGTGCCGGGCCGTGGGTATCGACTAGTGCAGAGTCGGGCCGCAGCGCTGCCGTCCGAAAGCCCTGCGCCAGGTAAGGCACGACGTACCTTACCGCCGTTTCCGACGGGATTGATCGGGCGCGATGCGGCCATCGCGCAAGTTCGCGCCGCGCTCGATT